>JBLHIW010000001.1:0-39441 GCA_047618055.1 Paraglaciecola sp.
AAAAACCGAAACCGTCAGTAATAAAGCCTGGGGTGACCAGCAGCACGCCGGCAATAACCAGTAACAAGCCTTCAGCCATTTCCTGACCAGGCATGGCACCACTTTGCATTTTTTGCTGAGCCTGCATTAGGGTGCTCAAGCCTTGCTGGCGTACCAAATGTGCGCCAGCAAAGGCGGTGATGAGCACGATGAAAACCGTGTTCCAGCCGCCAATTTGCTCACCCACATTAATTAATATGGCTATTTCAATAATTGGCAGGATGGCGACGAGTAAAAATAGTTTGCCCAAAAGTATGCTCTTTATTTAGTTAATTAATATAAGGATGCGTGTTAATGATGATAAACCAAGGCTGACAGTGTAACAAAGTATGGCAGGACGGCTCAATGTAGTATTACAAATATGAAATTTGTGGCCACTTGCCCGGGTCAATACCTTAGCCTAACTTAATGTACAGTTAATTTTAGTCTTGTAGGATATCATGTACTTTCGTGGCAGCCAGTTCTTGCCCTCTCATCACTGTTTAATTTGGATTAGAAGTCTCTTTAATGAAGCTTAAAAATATTGCCTTATTTTTGTTTACTATCAGCACCGTACTTTCTTTTGCCAGCATTGCTCAAACAGCCGATCCCCTGACTGATTTATTTGCGGATGAGCCGGAGTTTTTGCAGGTAGACGAGGCCTTTCAGTTTGATTTTGCCCAAAGTGATGATCAGCTTACCTTGAGTTGGAACGTCGCCGAAGGGTATTACCTGTATAAAAAACAGTTTAAGACGGTGGTGAAAAATGCCGAATTGGGCGACCCCGTTTTTCCTGATGCCGAGCAAATTGAAGACGAGTTCTTTGGCCAATCAGATGTGTTTCGTGAGCAGCTGGATATTTCTTATCCGATTATTCAGTCGATTCAGGATGGGGTGGTGAAAATCCGTTATCAAGGTTGTGCAGATGCGGGTCTGTGTTATCCCCCCACTACGAAAGTAGTGTACTTGAGTGAAGTAGCCGGGGCACCTGACATGCAGCCCTCAGCAAGCGGAGAGCTTATTAACGAAGAAACCGGCAGCCGCGCACCGGTTTCTGAACAATTTGAGTTAGCCAGTTTATTGTCCAGTGATCAAAGTCTGTTATGGAGTTTATTGATATTTCTGGCTTTGGGCGTTGGCCTGGCTTTCACTCCCTGCGTCTTTCCCATGTACCCCATATTATCGGGCATCATCATCGGTCAGGGCAAAACTATCAGTACCTCCAAAGCCCTTACTTTGTCGTTTTTTTACGTGCAGGGTATGGCCATTACCTACTCTTTATTAGGTTTGATCGTTGCCTCGGCTGGGGTGCAGTTTCAGGCGAGTTTGCAGCATCCCGCGATATTGATCGTGTTAATCACTTTGTTTGTTCTGCTCGCCATCGTGATGTTTGGTGCTTACGAATTGCAAATGCCCTCAAGCTGGCAGGAAAAGCTCAACGCCATGAGCAATCAGCAAAAAAGTGGCAACTATTTTGGGGTACTGGTGATGGGGGCAATCTCTGGTCTGGTGGCCTCACCCTGTACCACCGCCCCCCTTACCGGCATCTTGCTGTATATCGCTCAAAGTGGTGATTTACTGCTGGGCTTTAGTGCCTTGTATGCCCTGAGCATCGGTATGGGTATTCCCCTGGTTCTGTTTGGTATTACCGGCGGTAAATTGTTACCCAAAGCAGGCAACTGGATGAACATTGTAAAGGTTACGTTCGGCTTTATGATGCTGGCAGTGGCGCTGATGTTTATTGAACGCATGCTTAGCCATCCGTTGACCGATCTTGCTTGGGCAGTGCTGGGCTTGGCAACATTCAGCTATTTTTACGTGATGAATCAGGGCAGTGCCATTTCTTTGGCTAAAGGCATACGTGCTTTTGTAATTTTTATTGGCTTGTTTGGCTCGGCACTATACGGCTATCAAACCTTAAGTGGTTTCGGTCCAACGACGACCAGCACCTCTGGCACAACGCAGCAGAATAAGGCCGGGCATCCGGAGTTTGTCGTGGTAAAAAACCTGAGTGATTTTACGGCTAAGTTGGCCCAGGCGAATGCTGAGGGTAAAACAGTTATGCTCGATCTTTATGCGGATTGGTGCGTGGCCTGTAAGGAATTTGAAAAATACACCTTTCCCGATGGCAATGTTGTTCAGGCCCTGAGCAATACGCTTTGGCTGCAAATCGATCTCACCGACAACACCGAGGTGAATCTGCAGTTTCAAGATCATTTTGCCATCTTAGGTTTGCCAACTATTTTGTTTTTCAACCGGGAAGGTGCGGAAATTCAATCTGCCCGGGTAACGGGGTTTATGCGCGCCGAGCCGTTTGCTGATCACGTGAATAGGGCGCTTAACTAAAAGCATCCCATGATGTGAGGCATTGAGCCCATAGAGTGAACTTGTGGGATGTTGCATCCGTAGCTATTAGTAGTACGTTTGAACATCCGGGAGTTCACTTTTGTCTTCACCGATATTGACTGGCTTGTTATGGCTCATGCTGGTGGTTATTCCCTCGCCAAGAGCCTTGGCTTATTGTCTGGATGACTGGGCCTGTGTTGATATTATCGAAACCGAGCATAAGATTGAATTTTGGCTGAGTAATAACAAGGCCTACCCCATCACATCAACCCTTGAAGTAAAAACCCGCAACCTTAGCAGTCCCAAGCAGAGCAAGAATGAGTATACTCAGACCTTGGTTCTGCGAGGCTTTCAGCGAATCTTAGCCCTGAGCCTAGTGGTCACCGACCCCCAACTTTCCAGGGACTATTCTGAACGCTTTAACTGGGCCCCGGGCAGCATGCATGCCCGGCACAATGTTAATTACCGCTACTCGGTGCCCTATAAAAAAGGCGAACATTATCCCATTGTGCAGGGCTTCGGTGGCGGCTATAGCCATCAGGGTGCATCGAAATATGCAATAGATATTGCTATGCCGGTGGGCACTCCTATCCATGCAGCAAGAGATGGGGTGGTGATTGATATAGTAGAAAAACACCATCGCGGTGGTGCCAGTCGCAGTTATGCCAAGTATGCCAATTATGTGGTGATCCTGCACAGTGATGACACAACTGGGGAGTACTACCACTTAAGGAAAAACGGCGCGGCCGTTGAAGTCGGTGCTAAGGTCGTCGCCGGGCAACATATTGCCTACTCCGGGAACACCGGTTTTTCCTCACTACCCCATTTGCACTTCGCTGTTTACAAAGCCAAAAGTCATGGGAATTACCAGTCCCTGCCCTTCGAGTTTAACCAGAAGGTAAGTCAGCCAGATTGGTAGTGTGACTTGCAAACGGTCAGCGAGCCTGGCATGCCTGAATTAAAGCAATGCCCCCCGTTTAGGGTGCAAAGTTAATCCTTCCGATGAAATGTACCTTAGCGTGTGCCAAATATTTTATCACCGGCATCGCCTAATCCTGGAAGGATATAGCCTTGTTCATTCAGTCGTTCATCAACGGCAGCGGTATAGATATCCACATCCGGATGTTGGGCTTGTACCTTAGCAATACCCTCTGGTGCGGCCACAAGAAACAAGCCCATAATATGCTGGCAACCTTTTTGTTTGAGCAAATCGATGGTGGCAATCAGTGTACCGCCGGTGGCAAGCATCGGATCGACAATAAGTGCAGTACGTTGGGAAATGTCCTTAACCACCTTGTCAAAGTAAGCAACAGGCTGCAATGAGTCTTCATCCCTGTACAGACCCACCACACTTATTTTGGCATTGGGGATAAGTTGCATAACGCCGTCAAGCATACCTAAGCCTGCCCGCAGGATGGGCACTACTGTGATTTTCTTACCTTTTATTTTGTTAATGCTGATCATTTCACCGGTCCAGCCCTTAATCTCCACCCTTTCGGTTTCTAGCTCCCGGGTTGCTTCATAGGTGAGCAAGTTCCCCACCTCGCTGGCAAGTTCACGAAAATCTTTGCTACTTATGCCATAGGCGCGCATCAATCCTAATTTATGTTGGATCAGAGGGTGGTTAATTTCTTTTACAGCCATAAGGCAACTCCAGGGTGATAATATTATCTGTTTTTAGTGCAGTAGTACCGAGCGTGCCTAAGCAGATCAGGGTAAAAATCTAAAAAAATCTGATTCGCATATTGTTGTTTTTGCTGTAAAAATTCGCTGGCTTGTTGGGCAAACGTGACACGATTGTGCAGGCGAGCTTCAATACTTTTAAAGGCCCGCAGGCAGGTTTCAACATCTATATAATGTTCAAGCCATTGCTCCTGCAGTAGACTCCCTCTCAACATAGCATACCTGGGGTTTATGGCTAACGGGCAAGCCTGTAATTCTTGATAAAAACTCGCCAGTGTCTGCTGATAAGCCTGCTTGGAAAATGCCTGCCAGTGCTGTAATAACAGGTGATCAAAATAGATGTCGATGGCAATACCTGCCATGCGCCTGATATTAGCCGGAAAGGTATTTTTTAGTTCGACAATGCCAGGGTGCTGGTCGGTAAATACATCAACACTGCGATGCAGGCGAATACCCGATTCTAAGGCTGTAGGCAGATAGCCCAGTTCACTGCCTTTGACAAAATCCCCTAAAAAATTACCCACCATGCTGGTGTTGGTGTGCTGTGCAATATGAATATGGGCAATATAGTTCATTGGGACGCCATCAATTTAAGCGCGCAAAGGCTTATCTGTGCGCCATTATTTATTCATTGAGACAACAGTGTCGTCTAATCGTAACAGTGGTGAGGAAATATAAGGTGGTGATAAACTCATCACCATTACAACAAACAACGAGGCATCAGTCTATGGGTCCTTTCTCGTGTACTGACGACATTTATGCTAGAAATTGATCAAATGAATTTCTTTTTCAACAGTGGGACTCGTTAAGTTTGACAAAAAATTAGCATTTTGTGTCGTTTCTGTGGCAAAAATAGATGAACTTTGCGGTAATCTTCGCTGATAAGACCAGTATTTTGCTGCTAATTTGTAAAACCCCCCTATAATGACTCATCGAACTAATCATACTGCGCTCATTTTGTGCAATAAGACTGTAACGGACTATTTTACCCAAGGGTAAATTAGGCCTCTCAGTTTATTTATATGGTGACTATTTTCTGTGAACGTATTACTGATTAACGGCCCCAATTTAAATATGCTTGGCAAGCGTGAACCAGGGATTTATGGCGACCGCAGCCTGACACAAATTGTTGAAGACCTCTGCGTCACAGCGAAAGAGCAAGGTATTCGCTTGTCCCATTTACAATCGAATGCAGAGCATGAACTGCTTGATACCATTCATCAGGCTCACCAGCAGATCGATTTTATTATTATCAATCCCGGTGCGTTTACCCACACCAGTATCGCCTTGCGTGATGCTTTGTTGAGTGTGGCGATCCCCTTTATAGAAGTGCATCTGTCAAATGTGCATGCCCGAGAGGCATTCAGGCAGCATTCTTATTTATCTGATATTGCAACCGGGGTTATTTGCGGATTGGGGGAGCAGGGTTATCAGTTTGCACTACAAGCAGCACGACACTATTTAGCAAAATTAGCAAAATAAGATCCAAAAATCATAACAATGTCAGATACATAATATTTGACAGTCATTAATAAAGATTAGAGAGAATAAACATGGACATACGAAAAATAAAAAAACTCATCGAGCTGGTCGAAGAATCGGGCATATCAGAATTAGAGATTACCGAGGGAGAGGAATCGGTGCGTATTCATCGCGCAGGCCATTCCCTGGCTCCGGTTCAATATGCCGCGCCCCTTGCCCCTGTGGTTGCTGCACCTGTTGGTGCCCCAGCCCTAGCACAAGCCGAATCTGCTGCCGCCCCCAAACATAATGGCCATGTGATGCGTTCTCCCATGGTCGGCACGTTCTATCGCTCTTCATCACCAGAGGCCAAATCCTTTGTTGAAGAGGGTCAGAAGGTCAAGGTGGGTGATACCCTGTGTATTATCGAAGCAATGAAAATGATGAATCAAATAGAGTCGGATAAAGCGGGGGTTGTTACCCAGATTTTGGTTGACAATCAAGAGCCGGTTGAGTTTGACCAAGCTATGTTTGTAATTGAATAAGCGGGTTAATGACGATGCTTGATAAAGTTCTAATTGCTAACCGCGGTGAAATTGCCCTGCGGATATTGCGTGCCTGCAAAGAGTTAGGCATTAAAACAGTAGCGGTGCATTCAACCGCAGATGAAACCCTAAAACATGTTCTGCTGGCAGACGAAACAATTTGTATTGGTAAGGCCTCTGCCACAGAAAGTTACTTAAACATCCCCCGTATTATTGCCGCAGCTGAAGTGACCAACGCCAATGCGATCCATCCTGGTTATGGTTTTTTAGCTGAAAATGCTGATTTTGCAGAAGCGGTTGAACGAAGTGGTTTTGTGTTTATCGGCCCCACGGCGGAAACCATTAATTTAATGGGTGACAAAGTGTCTGCCATTCGATCTATGAAGGCTGCAGGGGTGCCCTGTGTGCCCGGCTCTGATGGACCTTTGAATAACGATGAAGCCCGCAATAAAATGCTGGCCAAGAAAATTGGCTACCCCATTATTGTCAAAGCTGCCGGCGGCGGTGGCGGTCGTGGCATGCGCGTGGTGCGCAGTGAAGATGAACTCATCAGCTCTATTGCCATGACTCAGGCTGAAGCCGGGGCAGCATTTAATAATGACGTTGTATACATGGAAAAGTTTCTGGAAAACCCTCGTCACGTGGAAATTCAGATACTGGCTGATGGTCAAGGCAACGCCATTCACCTAGGAGAACGGGACTGTTCAATGCAGCGCCGTCATCAAAAAGTAGTCGAAGAAGCCCCTGCACCGGGTATTACCCCGGAGATGCGGGCCAAAATTGGCGCAAGATGTTGCCAGGCCTGTGTTGACATTAATTATCGTGGTGCGGGGACATTCGAGTTTTTGTTTGAAGATGATGAGTTTTACTTCATCGAAATGAACACGCGCATTCAGGTTGAGCATCCGGTATCAGAGATGATCACGGGAGTCGATTTGATCAAAGAGCAACTGCGGGTTGCGGCGGGTCAAAAACTGTCGATTGAGCAATCCCAGATCCAAATCCGTGGTCACGCAATTGAGTGCCGGATTAATGCCGAAGATTCAACTACCTTTATTCCCAGCCCGGGCAAAATAGAAAAGTTTCACTCTCCCGGAGGTTTGGGCGTGCGCTGGGATTCCCACGTATATGCAGGTTATACCGTACCGCCTTATTATGATTCCATGATTGGTAAGCTGATTACCTATGGTGAAACACGAGAGGTGGCGATTGCCAGAATGCGTCATGCCCTTGACGAGTTGATTATTGATGGGATAAAAACCAATATCGAACTGCAAAAAAGCATCATGGCAGATGAGCATTTTGCCGCAGGCGGTGCCAACATCCATTACCTGGAGAAGAAGCTTGGTATTGGTGGGCATTAATCTGTTTGTATGTGATTAATGGTGACGTAAAGCAAAGAAGAGGGTGTACCGAATGGGTCACCCTTTTTTATTACCCTCAATTATAAGTAGGCCAAAATTGTATTTGTGTGGCCATTAGGCGTATTTTTCAGAGCCAAGGGATGCACTGAGCAAGCAAGCTGGCGCTTTGCAGATGAACAGACTTAAGGGCAGGGATATACTGCCTTTGTTCAGGTATACTCCTGCCAAATTTATCTGTCGGAATGTTTATGCCCTGGATCCAACTTAAAATCAACAGCCAAGCAGAGTACGCCGAGCAAATAGGCGATATGCTGGTGGCGAATGGCGCACAAGCAGTCAACTTTTTTGACGCCAAGAATAACCCCATTTATGAGCCCAAGCCTGGTGAGTTTATCGTATGGCCAGATACCCAAGTGGTGGGTTTGTATGATGCCGAGTATGATATGCAGCGAGTGATTAGCCAGTTGGCTAAGGCAAAGGTACTAGGCAAAAACTTCATTCACAAACTTGACCAGTTAGAAGACAAAGACTGGGAAAGAGAGTGGATGGATAACTTCCATCCCATGCAGTTTGGTCAACGGCTGTGGATATGCCCCAGCTGGCGTGATGTACCCCACCCGGATGCAGTCAACGTGATGCTCGATCCTGGTTTAGCCTTTGGTACTGGAACACACCCCACTACGGCACTGTGTTTACGATGGTTGGATGCATTAGCATTGTCGGACGCTACAGTAGTCGATTTTGGTTGTGGCTCCGGCATACTTGGGATCGCTGCACTTAAATTAGGCGCAAAGCGTGTCATTGGCATTGATATTGACCCCCAGGCCTTACTTGCCAGTCAGGACAATGCGACCCGCAATGATATTGGCGAAAAAATAGAGCTTTATCTACCTCAGGATCAGCCACAGCTTGAAGCTGATGTGGTGATTGCCAACATCCTCGCCGCCCCCCTTAGAGAACTGCGTCAGGTGATAACGGACTACTGTAAGCCCAGCGGGAAACTGGTGTTGTCCGGTATTCTTGATACCCAGGCCGAAGACATTAGCCAGCTATACAGCCAGGATTTTATTATGGATCCCGTCGTGATTGACGGCGAATGGGCCAGAGTGTCAGGCACGAAAAAGAGATAGGTAAGTGGTAATCGGTTTGACTGGCTGGTTTTGCCAATTGCAGTCTAATCAAATAGGCTGCACTTATTACACATGAATCATGAAGTTATGAAGACACTCATAGCAATAGATTATCGAACAAGTTCTTTTGGCAGCTCGGCTGCGGCTTTTCTTGCTTACTTCTTTGAGCTGTTGCAAAGAAGTAAGTCGAAGCGCAGGGATGCGGTTTGAAGAAAGGCAGGATGCCATAAGCGAAGCGCATCTGTGAGCACAGCTCATATCTTGGGTATTAATAAAGGGAGAATGGTGCCGACTACCGGAGTCGAACTGGTGACCTACTGATTACAAGTCAGTTGCTCTACCAACTGAGCTAAGTCGGCACACTTAGAAAATCACTTTCGGTGTTGGTTAGCCGAAAGCGAGCGCTATTTTATTCATTTAGGCGCTTATGTCAATGATAAAGGCGCTTATTTTATCTCGGCTAAGCGTTTTGCTTCGCTGAGTAACATGGGAAAGCGCTCTTCAGGCAGAAACTCCGCCAGAGCGTGCATGGCCTCAGCTAATTTTGCATAACTGGCACCGCTCAAATTAAAATGTCCCATTTTCCGCTTTTTTCGGGGTGTTTTGCCATACCAGTGCAAGTGACAACCGGGGATACCCAACATGTCTCTGGAGAAGGTATTAAAGCCAATAATATTGATCATCGCGCTGTGGGCAAGTACCCGCGTATCGCCAAGGGGTAAACCTGCTATGGCCCGCAGGTGATTTTCGAACTGGCAGGTGTCGGCACCTTGCTGAGTCCAGTGCCCCGAATTATGCACCCGGGGAGCAATTTCGTTGACCAGTAATTGCTCACCTAATTGGAAAAACTCAACCGCCAGCACGCCCACATAGTCTAAGTCCTCGGCCAATTTGTTGAATATGCCCTGGGCTTGTTTCACAAGGGCCTCGTTGACATGAGGCGCAGGTGCGACAGAGACATGTAGCTGTCCCTGGTGATGCAGGTTTTCGGCCAGTGGATAGAAGGCAATCTCGCCCTTTTTCGAGCGTACTCCGACCAATGACAACTCCCTGTCGAAGTCGAGCATTTGCTCTGCAATCAGGGGCACTTTATTGAGATCGAGTTTTGCGAGCTGTTCTTTTAAAGCGGACAGATCAGCAGTACTTTTTAAGCGCCATTGTCCGTATCCGTCGTAACCGTCCCGGCTGGCCTTAATGATTAAGCGGCTGCCTAAATCAGCGACGGCTTGATCCAGTTGTTCAACATCGTGAATGATCTGATGAGGGCAATTGGCGATAGCTAGTTTGGCCAAGAGCCGCTTTTCACGCACCCTGTCCGCACCGGTTAGTATGGCCTCCACGCCGGGCATCAGCTTACCACTGGCATGTACTTGCTGTAGCAGCGCTTCGGGGATATGCTCAAACTCAACGGAAATGCAGTCGGCTTCTTCAATTGCCTTATCCAGAGAGATATTGACCGCTTCCTTGTCCACCGGATTTAACACTTTGTTATTACTCACATCAACTGCGTGCACGTCCATACCCAAAGGCGCGCCCGCCAGGCGCATCATTCTGGCGAGTTGACCCGCACCCAAGATCAGTATGTTCATTACAATTTTAGTTCCGTGTCGTCTAATATCGCTGCGGTTTGCTCGGCTCGAAACTGCTTGATAGCCATGCGTACCTTTTCATCTTGCAAAGCCACTACTTGTGCGGCTAGTAAACCGGCATTTGCTGCGCCGGCTTCACCGATAGCCAGGGTACCTACTGCTACGCCCTTGGGCATCTGTACAATAGATAAGAGAGAGTCCATACCACTGAGCTGGCTGGAGCGCACCGGTACACCAAATACCGGCAAGTGAGTATGCGCGGCAATCATGCCGGGCAAATGTGCTGCGCCGCCAGCACCGCCGATGATCACTTGATAACCCTGGTCGGCGGCACCCTCAGAAAATTCGCTTAATCGCGCTGGAGTACGGTGGGCAGAAACAACTTGCGCTTTATAGCTAACCCCGAGTTTATCCAGCATCAGTGCAGCCTGTTGCATGGTCGGCCAGTCAGATTTTGATCCCATCACAATCGCCACTTTTGGCATACTTACTCTCACTTAAAACACAGGTTTCTGGGTGCTTGGTGTCATTTCAACAGCCCAAACAACCACAGTAAAAATTCGGACGCAGATTGTAGCGTAAATCTGTGCGTACGTCGCCCAAAGCGTCCACTGGACACGATAATTACGGCTGCATATAGTCCAGGGTAAGATTAGTCAGTAGCTTCACACCAAGCTTCATTCCAGCATCATCAACCACAAAACCGGGTGTATGGTGGGCGGGAGCGTCTGCTTGAGCCACATCTAAAGGCTTGCCACCGACAAATAAGTACACTCCAGGCACCTTCTCCTGAAAGAAAGAAAAATCTTCTGCCCCTGTCACTGGCTTGACTAAGGCTACGTGATCTTCACCGGCCGTGCGCATTAGAGTAGGCAGCATCTTTTCCATTAATTGAGGGTCGTTATAGGTAATGGGATATTGATAATCCAATGGCAGAGTCAGTTCCACTTCTGCACGCATACTCTGGGCGATACTGTTCACTTTGCGGGAAACCGCTTCATACATATGCTTGCGAGCATCTGCGTTCAAGGTGCGAATAGTGCCAACTAATTCGACCTGATCGGGAATGATGTTGGAACGAACGCCACCGTGTATCGAACCAATGGTGACGACCGCCGCATCGTCGATTAACTTAATTTCCCGGCTGACAATGGTTTGTAAGCCCATAATAATTTGCGCAGCGGTGGTCACCGGGTCAACACTTAACCATGGATAAGCACCATGGGCTTGTTTACCCTTGATCACGACTTTAAAAGGGTCGACTGCAGCCATAATACCACCAGGGCGATACTCTACGGTGCCAACGTCGGTGCCAGCACTGATATGCAAGCCAAAAATCACATCCACATCCGGGTTCTTAAGCACGCCCTCTTTGACCATCACCTCAGCACCACCGGTTTCGCCTGCCGGAGCACCTTCCTCTGCGGGCTGAAAGATAAACTTCACCTTGCCCCGCAATTCATCTTTCATCTGCACCAATATTTTGGCCGCGCCCATCAACATCGCAATATGGGTGTCGTGACCACAGGCATGCATGACCGGTACGGTGTTGCCATTAAACTCCCCTGTTTGTAGGGATTTATAGGGTAAGTCATTTTCTTCTAATACCGGCAAACCATCTATATCGGCCCGTAAAGCGACCACCGGACCTGGCTTGCCGCTATCAAGTACGGCGACCACGCCGGTTTTTGCTACGCCGGTCTGCACCTGCAATCCCAAACTCTGCAAATATTTGGCAATATAGGCGGCTGTTTTATATTCCCGGTTAGACAGCTCGGGATGCTGATGAAAGTGATGTCGCCATGCAATAACTTGCGCCTCAAGTTTATCAGCCTGGTCACTCACAGGCCCCGCTTGTACCGCCAGAGGAAGCAGTAATAAGGCGAGTAGTAAATTTTTCATGTTTCAATTCCTTTTATCAGTTTGGTCTTAACTTAGCAGGTTTTCAGACAATAAAAAATCCGCTAACCATTTCCGGGTAGCGGATTTTTCGAAAATACGTGCAATTAGCTATTTCCGTTTGCGCATGGCGGCAAAAAATTCGTTGTTCGTTTTGGTCATCGACAATTTATCGATTAAAAACTCCATGGCGTCAATTTCAGACATCTCGTGGACGATTTTTCGCAAAATCCACATTTTCTGTAGCTCGTCCTGAGTGGTCAATAGCTCTTCACGGCGCGTGCCCGAACGATTGTAATCAATTGCCGGGAATACCCGCTTTTCAGCAATTTTGCGGTTTAGGTGTAATTCCATATTACCCGTACCTTTAAACTCTTCGTAGATAACTTCGTCCATCTTCGAGCCGGTATCAATTAGCGCAGTAGCAATAATCGTTAAACTGCCGCCTTCTTCAATATTTCGCGCGGCACCGAAAAAGCGCTTGGGTTTGTGTAATGCATTGGCATCCACACCCCCGGTTAATACTTTGCCTGAAG
This sequence comes from Paraglaciecola sp., assembly GCA_047618055.1. GTDB lineage: Bacteria > Pseudomonadota > Gammaproteobacteria > Enterobacterales > Alteromonadaceae > Paraglaciecola. Next base: position 12,572 of record JBLHIW010000001.1, read on the forward strand.
AAGGGATCACCGTATTGTAAGCACGGGCTAAACGGGTAATCGAATCCAATAGGATAACTACATCTTTTTTATGCTCGACTAAACGCTTCGCTTTCTCGATCACCATTTCAGCCACTTGTACGTGGCGGCTGGCCGGCTCATCAAAAGTAGAAGCAATCACTTCACCCCGCACCAGGCGTTGCATATCGGTCACTTCTTCCGGACGTTCGTCAATTAACAGTACCATTAACAAACATTCAGGATGATTGGCGGCAATCGACTGGGCAATGTTTTGCAATAATAAGGTCTTACCCGCCTTGGGTGGTGCGACTATCAAGCCTCGTTGACCGCGGCCAATAGGCGACGCTAAGTCCAGTACCCGGGCAGTAATATCTTCAGTGCTACCGTTACCCCGCTCCATAACCAAGCGCTCGTTGGCATGCAAGGGAGTCAAGTTTTCAAAAAGAATTTTATTACGAGCGTTTTCTGGACGGTCAAAGTTGACTTCGTTAATTTTTAATAAGGCAAAGTACCGTTCGCCATCTTTAGGTGGACGAATTTTACCGGAAATCGTATCTCCGGTACGCAGGTTAAAACGCCTAATTTGGCTCGGTGACACATAGATATCGTCAGGCCCGGCCAAGTATGATGAGTCATTGGAACGCAGAAATCCAAAGCCATCCTGGAGAATTTCTAGTACGCCATCCCCAAAAATATCTTCGCCACTTTTTGCGTGGGCTTTAAGGACAGAAAAAATAATGTCTTGTTTACGAGCACGAGCCATATTTTCCAGCTTCATTTCTTCGGCTAGGCTAACAAGCTCGCTAATTGGTTTGTTCTTGAGTTCGGTAAGATTCATATTGGTGGGTCTTTATGCTTGACGATTTGCCGTTATGGCAAAAATTGATTGAATAGTTCAAGAGTATTTACTTTTTTACCTCTCGATTGGAGCGAAAAATAATAAAGATCTGTTCAGGTGTGAACGAAACAAAACTTAGCATTAAAATACCCTGTAGTCTAGCTTTTGTTAAAAATAACAGACATTTAACCGGATAAAAAATAAAAACCCGAGCAAAGCCGGGTTTTTATAAACACTATCTTTAAATATTTTCGTTTAAAAACTCTTCCAGCTGAGTTTTTGATAGGGCGCCTACTTTGGTCGCGGCCACGTTTCCGTCTTTAAATAATAGCAAAGTAGGGATGCCTCGAATACCATATTTAGGCGGTGTTTCGTTATTTTCATCGACATTCAGCTTGCCAACTGTTAATTTGCCATCGAAATCGTCAGCAATTTCATGCAATATTGGCGCAATCATTTTACATGGGCCACACCATTCCGCCCAAAAATCCACTAATACAGGACCTGCAGCATTGATAACATCGGCCTCGAAACTATCATCAGATAATTGGATAATTTTGTCGCTCATTTTTTTCTCCGTAATTTTTTCTCTCGCTGATATTATACAGCGCAGTCGTAATCGTTATATAGAAACTGTTTTTTAATGCAAGCACTGATAAGCTATAAGCTATGCAAACTACACATTTAACTGAAACACATTTTTCCGATTTGCCCATTCATGAGCAAATCCTCAAAGCATTATCCGAAGCTAACTTCAGCCACTGCACACCTATCCAAGCCTTAAGCATTCCTCCCCTATTGGAAGGTAATGATGTCGCTGGACAGGCACAGACTGGAACAGGTAAAACCATTGCATTCTTGGTTGCAACCTTTCATTACCTGTTATCGAATCCCCAGCCAGGTAAGAAACAACCTCGAGCCATTATTATGGCGCCAACCAGAGAGCTGGCAGTACAGATCTTCAATGACGCTGAACTGCTTAGCAAGCATACTGGTTTGTCGCTTGGCTTAATTTATGGGGGCGAAGGTTACCAAAGTCAACGGGAAAAATTACAAGGCGGTGTGGATATTATTATCGGTACTACCGGCCGGATAATCGATTATTACAAACAGGGCATATTTTCTCTTGAAGCCATACAAGTTTCTGTCCTTGACGAAGCTGACCGTATGTTTGATCTGGGGTTTATCAAAGATATTCGTTATTTATTGCGTCGCATGCCCAAGCCAACGGAACGTTTAAGCATGCTATTTTCTGCCACCCTATCTTACCGGGTGCAGGAGCTTGCCTATGAGCACATGGATAATCCCACCCATGTGCAAATAGAGCCAGAGCGTAAAACCGCTACCCGGGTTAAAGAAGAATTATTTTATCCCTCTGACGAAGACAAGATTTATTTATTGTTAACCTTGATCGAAGAAGAATGGCCAGATAAAGCGATTGTATTTGCCAACACCAAGCATAGCTGTGAAAGAACAGCGGATTGGTTGGAAGCGGATGGTCATCGTGTCGGTTTATTGAGTGGTGATGTACCGCAAAATAAGCGTTTGAAAATATTAGAAAATTTCACCAGTGGTGTATTAGACATACTCGTCGCGACAGATGTTGCCGCGCGGGGTCTGCATATTCCTATGGTCAGTCATGTGTTTAATTACGACTTACCCGACGATGCGGAAGATTATGTGCATCGTATTGGTCGAACCGGCCGGGCGGGACACAGCGGCAGTTCGATTAGTTTTGCCTGTGAAAAGTACGCGCTAAACTTGCCGGCGATTGAAGAATATATCCAGCATTCTATTGGTGTCAGCGAATACCATTCACACGATCTCATCCGTGACGTGACACCGCCTAAGCCCCGTTTTAAAAAACGTATGCAAAATGGAAAAACGCCACAAAAACGCCACTCAGGACCCCGCCCACATAGAAACTAAAGACTAACATGAATATACCAGCACACGCTGTTCCACAAAGTCAGCCTGACCAGCTTTACGCCGCGGTGGATTTAGGCTCAAACAGCTTTCATATGGTGGTTGTCAGAGTATCGGCCGGCTGTGTGCATATTATTGGCAAGGTTAAACAGAAAGTCCGCTTGGCCGCGGGTCTTGACGATAATATGCTGCTGGATCAGCTTAGTCTGGAACGGGGCTGGACATGTCTGGAGACCTTTGCTGAACGCTTACAGGATATTCCCTCCGCGAATATTAAAGTGGTGGGTACCGCCACTTTAAGGCTAGCTAAAAATGCGGCTGTGTTTATCGCTCGCGCCGAGCAAATCCTTAAGCATAGGTTAGATGTCATAAGCGGTGAAGAAGAAGCCCGACAAATTTATCTGGGCGTGGCCTACACCTCGGCAAATCAGGGTAACTCACTGGTAATCGATATCGGTGGGGCCAGTACAGAGGTGATCATTGGCAATGATATGACGCCCATTCACTTAGTCAGCCTCAATATGGGTTGTGTTACCTTCAAAGAACGTTATTTCCCGGATGGTGAATTAACCCAAGCCGCCTTTGATAGGGCAATTGCCGGTGCAAGATCACTGTTGGCATCCGTCGCTGAAGACTTCGTTTGTTTTGATTGGCAGCAATGTTTAGGCGCTTCAGGTACCCCTCAGGCGGTAACCGAAATTTTGGTGGCACAGGGTATCAGTGATGCGATCCGTTTCGATTATTTACTTAACCTTATGCAGCAATGCATCGATTGTGACCACATAGACGATCTGCAAATTGACGGATTACTTGAAGCCCGGCGGTCAATATTTCCCAGTGGGCTGGCTATCCTTATTGCTTTATTTGAGCAACTTAAAATAAACGATATGCAAATATCCGGTGGCGCCCTTCGGGAGGGATTAATCTACGGCATGTTGGATAACATGCAGCAAAACGACAGGCGTTTGCAAACCCTTGACCAAACCATGGCTCACTTTCATATTGAAGCCCGGCAGGCGAATCGGGTTAAAAACGTAGCACTGTATTTATTCAGGAAAGTGCGAGAGCAGATGGATATGAGTAAAATAGATGCTGAAGCTATTTTAATTGGTGCCGCCATGTTGCATGAGGTGGGTTTGCATATTGAATATAAACAACACCATGCCCATGGTGGCTACATTTTGGCCTACTTACCCTTAATTGGTTATTCCCAACAACAGCGGGAAGGGATAAAAAACCTGGTATTTAGCCATCGCCAAGAAATCAATATTCAATTATTCGACAGTTTTCATGCGGATTTGCGTGGGATCATGCTTAACTTATCGCGTATTTTACGCCTGGCCTGTTTACTGTCTATCCGCCGTAAAGACGACTTTCTGCCTGACATAGACCTGGTATTAGATGGTGATAAGTGGCAACTCACATTCCCCAAAGGCTGGCTAAAAGCCCACCCCCTAATTGATGCCGAACTGGCAAATGAGAAATGGCAGCAACATAAAGTGGGCTGGCAACTGATCTGCGAGTAAATAGCTAGAATTATAAGTTATTCAAAAGCCAACAAAGCGCGAAAAACGGTTCATCGACAAGCTACACTAAAGGTCGGCACTATTGAGATTGCGCCAATTCAGATGACAAGTGATGACTGTTGGCAAATTGCACATTCTTTTTCTGATAAAATCCATCTTTCTCACTGGCCCTAGTGTTTTCTGCCGTTCAAACCCTTTTGCTTTTAAATACATTTTATATTGGGGATTACTACCGACTGGCGTTCGCTAAAAGTTGCGCCGCCTGCTTGGCAAAGTACGTCAATATCCCATCTGCGCCAGCTCGTTTAAAGGCCAGTAATGACTCTAAAATCACTTCGTCTTCGTTCAGCCAACCGTTAGCAAAGGCGGCCTTGTGCATGGCGTATTCTCCACTCACCTGATAAGCAAAGGTGGGCACTTTGAATTCGTCTTTACAGCGGCGCACGATATCTAAATAGGGCATGCCGGGTTTGACCATCACCATATCTGCCCCTTCGTTAATATCCAGGGCGATTTCACGCAGTGCCTCATCTGAATTGGCTGGATCCATCTGATAACTTTTTTTATTACCGCCTTTGATATTACCGGCAGAGCCAACGGCATCACGAAACGGCCCGTAATAACTGGATGCATACTTAGCCGAGTAAGCCATGATGCAGGTGTGAGGATATCGGTGACGTTCAAGTGCCTGACGAATGGCCCCTATCCGTCCATCCATCATATCTGAGGGCGCAACAATATCCGCCCCTGCTTCAGCATGGGATAGGGCCTGCTTGACCAAGACCTCGATAGTTTCATCATTTAACACGTAGCCCGTGTCGTCAATCAGCCCGTCCTGACCATGTGAAGTAAACGGGTCCAGGGCAACATCGGTGATAATGGCAATGTCTGGCACAGCCTGTTTAAGGGCTCTGACCGCCTTTTGGGCTAAGCCCTGAGGATTAAATGCTTCGCTGGCACAAAGGGATTTTAATTCTGGTGCTGTGACCGGAAATAAGGCCAGAGCAGGAATGCCAAGTTCAACCAGCTCTTTCGCCTCTTTGATAAGCAGATCGATGGACATTCGTTCAATCCCCGGCATGGAAGATATTTTTTCTGCCCGCTTAGTGCCTTCTATCACAAACACCGGATATATCAGGTCTTTAGGACTAAGCTGGTGCTCAGCCATCATGTCACGGGTGAAGCTATTGCGGCGCATACGTCGCATACGGGTGGGGGAGAAGCACTCAGACATCTACCTGATCCTGTTTGTTGTGTGGTGAAGGCACAAATCGTGCTGCCAGAACCCTATTTCGTCCAGCATTTTTTGCGAGATAAAGTTGCTGATCGGCCAAGGCTAATAGGGCATCATCTGGCTGATGCGCTGTGGCAATCGCACTCGCGATGCCGGCACTAATACTTAAGTTTATGCTTGTTGCGGTCGTAACAAATGGGCTGTCTTGAATCTCTTGGCGTAGGCATTCAATCAGGGAACGGGCACCTTCAAGATCGGTACTGGGTAAAACCAGGGCAAATTCTTCGCCACCATAACGGAAAACATCGTCGCTGGGCCTTTTAAGGGCATTTTTGAGAATTTTAGCCACAAACTTAATACATTCATCACCCGCCAAGTGGCCATGCTGGTCGTTAACCTTCTTGAAATGATCGATGTCGATCATCACCACAGACAATTCAGTCCTTTCCCGTCGACTGCGACGGACCTCCGCGGTGTATTTCTTATCAAAATAGCGCCTGTTACGTATACCCGTTAGCGCATCCAGGCTGTTCTTTTTTTCTAGCTCTCTATTCGTTTCCGACAGTTCCCGAAGTGCAATCTCCAACTCCAGAGTGCGTTTTTGGACCTTATATTCTAATTCCTGCTTGGCACTGTGTTGTAAATCCAGGCTTTCTTTTTGCGTGTATCTCGCCTCTCTTTCGATATTTAAGGCTAAGGCCTGTGAGTCAAATGTGTCTTGCTGTTGTTGGCGATAACGTAGGGCTAATACTAGCGCGAAGACGGATATTTCTACACTCGCCACTATCATTAACAGGTGGTGGTAAGAGGGTTCTAATGTGATCAGACTAAGGTTGTCCAGACTGGCGACAAAAGCGCTTAGGAACAAGCCAATCCAGGCCAGGGTAAAAAATACTGCCAGAGGCACGCCCTTCAACAATAGCCAGCTACCTATTGAGCCAATTAATAGGCTGACCATAATGAGCATAAATAGGAAGCCCTTAACAAAAAGTGCATAGGGCAGAAATAAACTTATTAGTAAATACAGCAAAAACAGCCCGGCGCTTGCCTTCAACAAATTGCTCAGTCTGGCGCTGTGGGATTTAAGATCGAGCAGTATATCGCTAAAAATAACTGCGAAGAATATCGTGGCATTGGCGAATAGGCTGACACTTTGGTCTTGTAACCACGCGTTATTTGGCCACAGGTAGGTGTAGCCCACACCATACAATGGGGCCAGACTGAGTGTCAGGCAAAGCACACCAGCACTGTACACCAGAAAAGTTTTCACGCCTGTGGTAATAAAAAATAAAAAATTGCTCAAGGCCATGGCAGCCATAAAGCCAAAAAACAATTCCATGGCAATACTCTTATCGCCACTGTATAAGCGATAAGAGGATTCGAACCACAGGCCCATGGGTATCTTCATGGCATCGCCTGACTGCACGCGGACCATAACTTGGGTTGCCTGCTCATTGTGGGGGAGCGGCAATAGCAGTTTTTCATCTTTAAAGGGACGTTTAGCAAAAACCACTGTGTCACTCATGTGGTACTCGCTGATAATTTCCTGCTCCGTGATAAACCAGATAGACACCTTGTCCAACCGTGCATAGCCAAGCTCCAGTAGCCGGGAAGCCCGGTTATTTGCCGGAGCAAGTTCGAATGTCAGCCAGTAAGGATGTTCGCTTATGGCAAAAGACAAGACATCACTTTGTTCTTGCTGCCAGACATGTTGTGGCAGTGCCTGAATGCTTATAATATCAAGATCTTGAGTGCTATCCTCTACGTATTTAACACCCTGACTGATATTTTCTTGGGCTGTGCTGTAGGGAGTATTCGCCACCAGCATAAAAACGGCCAGCACACATACCAGGCTGAGCAATAAGACTAAGCCATGTTGCTTAATCTTATTGCTCAAGGCACTAGTTAGCATGGGGATTGTTGCTATGGAGTCCAAATAATTGGCAACTATTACGGTAACTGTGTTGTTGTAGTTCGGCGCATTGTACGTTCATCAGTGTGGCTAGTTGGGCGGCAATGTGTGGCAGGTAGCAAGGTTCGTTGTTGCTGGATAATTTTCGCTCTTGGGGGCTTAAAGTCTTTGGCTTCAAATACGGGGCATCGGTTTCAAGTAACAGGCGATCCAATGGCAGTTCTCGCACCGCCTCCCGCAGTGCCTGGCCACGTTTTTGGTCGCACACCCAGCCGGTTATGCCAATATAAAAGCCCAAATCCAGATAAGTCTGCATCTGTTGCTTGTCACCGGTAAAACAATGAGCGACCCCTCCGGCTAAGCTTGCATGATGTTTTTCCAGCAGCTTAACTTGTGCACAAAAGGCATCCCGCTCATGTAAGAATAAGGGCTTTTGCAGCTCTGCGGCGAGTATTAACTGCTGTTCAAACACCGCCAGTTGTTGCTCAGGTGGCGAGAAGTTTCGATTAAAGTCCAATCCGCATTCGCCAATGGCCAGCACCTGGGGCAGTGCAGCTAGCGTGCGCAGTTCATCGAGATAAGAAGCGCTGGCATCTTTGGCGTGATGGGGATGGATCCCGGCAGTGCAATACAGGCGCTCCGGGTGTTGTTCGGCTAAGGTGACCGCTTTGCGGCTTTCCTCAACACTGGTGCCGGTGATCAACAGCTGCTTAACGTTTGCCAGATTGGCCCGTTCAAGCACCGCATCGATGGACAGTCGCTTATCCATCAGGTTGACGCCCACATCGAACCAGACCATGGCTATTTTATCCGTTTCACACGTAGTCTTCGGTTCTTCCCGTCTTTACTGAGAAAGAAAGAACCCAATGCGCCGCGCTCTACGTAAACTTGCTCGCCAACTCTGAGTCTTAAGAAGACAGAATCCGTTTGTTTCCAGCGCTGGCCATTGTCCAGCGTAAGCAAAAGCTTTTTGTAGGGATCTTTGTTGATGACAGTGAGCTGGGCGTAAATCTTATCCTGTGCATTCTCGAGTTTGTTTTTATGCTCCATACCAAAATCATCAGCCGCTATTGTGGCCTTTTCAGGGATGTCTGGACGCATTGGTGTTGGCTGAGTAAGGGCTGGAGACCTTGTTTTAGCTTGACGCTCCGACGCACTGGTTTTTGCCTCTTGGGGTGGTGCGGGGGCAAGTAAGAGATTCGGCTCTGCGGCTAATCGGTCATAGCATACTAGACGTTTAAGGGAATCGTTTTCTTGACTGCAGTTGATCAGTGCTTCACGGATACTTTGTGCCTGAGCAAGCCCCGTCATCAACAACAAACTGCAAATTACGAGGGTAGTTTTATTCATTCTCTTTCCTGTTGTTGCTGTTTGTTACGTGAATAAAAACTGCCCACAATGATGCCAAATTCATATAATATCCACATAGGTATCGCCAGCAGGGTTTGAGAGATAATATCCGGGGGGGTGAGTAACATACCCACAACAAACACCCCGACAATGACATAGGGTCTTTTGGCTCTTAGGGTTTCGGGGGTGGTGATCCCTGTCCAGCACATCAGGACGATGGCAACTGGGATTTCAAAGGATAAGCCAAAGGCAAAAAATATTTTGAGCACAAAATTCAAGTAACTGCTGATATCGGTATTAATAACCACGCCCTCGGGAGCCACACTGGTGAAAAATGCGAAAGCTAAGGGGAACACCACGTAATAGGCGAAGGCCATACCCGCATAAAAAAGTAGCGTACTAGACAACAGCAAGGGGGCAACTAAACGCCTTTCATTTTTATATAGCCCGGGTGCCACAAAACCCCAAATTTGATAGAACACCATGGGAATGGCGATAAAAAAGGACAATACCATGGTCAGTTTAAACGGGGCGAAAAAGGGCGATGCCACGTCAGTTGCAATCATTTGTGCGTGCTCTGGCAGGGTATCAAGCAAAGGGGTGGCTAACCAGTGGTAAAGATCCTGGGCAAAATACACCAGGCATAAGAAGACTACGAAGATACTTAATACGGCTCGTAGTACACAGCGTCTTAACTCAATTAGGTGGGCAATAAGACTGTTGCTATCAGACATCTTTACTCACTTTTTTGTCATAGGGTTTTTGTACCGATTTAGCTGCAGCTTTGAGTTCATCCACCGTGTCCTGCAATTCCGGAGACAAGTTTTGTAAATTTTGCTGTTCGGCTTTTTTTAAGTTTTCATGCAACTCATGAATTTTAAACTGTTGCTCGACTTCCTCGCGAAAACCACTGGCCATACTTTTTACGCTGCGCACGGTTTTGATGGTTGAGCGCATTGCCCCGGGCAACCTTTCTGGGCCCAAAACTAATAGGGCAACCACCGCGATGATTAATATTTCGAAAAAACCGACATCAAACATTAGGACTGCTCTTTTTGCTCATTTTTTGGGTTTTTTTCAGTGACGCTGTTGGCTTCCTCTGACTTATCTTCCATTATTTCATTAGGAGCAAAATCTGCATCTTTATCGTCTTTATCGTCTTTATCACCCATGGCTTTTTTGAAGCCTTTCACTGCTGAGCCCAAGTCGCCCCCCATATTGCGCAGCTTTTTTGTGCCAAAAATAAGAACGACAATAACTAAAATAATCAACAACTGCATTGGACTGATACCAAACATGAGTCTTTTCCCTAACAATTTTTCTACCATTATACGTAGCTGAATCAAAAGGTCACTGAATATGCATCTTTATGTGGGTTGCTTATATGCTGGCAATATAGAAAATGTGTAAACTTATACCCAGATGACTTCAAATCGTCAAATACCAGCAAAGGTATTGAGGCATCGCTTTCCGATGTTCAATACAAATAATACCGTGGTTGGGGATTGGAAACCTCTCCGAAGGGAGCTTAGGCAGAAACCCAGTGCAGCGTTATAATATTTGCAAAGGCCTATTTGCCCAAAAGTGTGAAGGATGAATATGTTTAGAATATTTAAGCTGTTGATCGCGGTGATGATCTTAGTGCCCCGGGCTTGGGCGGATCAAGAGCTACAGGAGTATCCGTGGCTGGACACCATGCATCAAAACATTGTGGACTCCGTCACCGACAGCGCCCTATGGTTTGATGAGTTCTTTGTATTGGATGAGTTTAGTCATCATGATAAGGCCAGGGGCGAAGCACGAATACGTTTGGGTTGGGAGCCTCGTAGTCGTGACCTCAGTGAATTTCAAACCCAGATCAGGCTACGGGTCCAATTGCCAAACTTAAAAAACCGGGTCGATATTGTCTTATCTGACTATGATGATGATCCAGGAGAAAGCGTCTTACGAGCCTCCGGCAACGATGTTTTTACCGAGCAAAATCGCTTTAGTTTAGCCCTGCGATGGCGCGCCAAACCCGATAGCGGATTATCCCATCGTGTGGGTATTGGCCGGCGCTTACAGCCTTTTGTTAAGAGTCGATATCGCAGTTTGCTCACCTTAACCCAGCAGTCCGAATTGCGCTGGGAGACCTCCATATATTATTATAATCGGGATGGTTTCGGTGCCAATATTGCCGGACAGTTAAACTATACATTTGATCCCCAGTCCTTGCTTCGCCTCAATAACCAATTTTATTTTCGGGGTCGCAGCAATGACTGGTTGTGGCAACATAGCCTGCAACATTTAAGGCAGGTGGATGATAAAACTGCGATCATTTCAGGTTTTTATCTTGAGGGTTTAAGCCAAGAAAATTATCGATTAGAAGAATATTTAGTTAGCTTCAGGTGGCGCAAAAACGCCTTGCGCGAATGGTTATTTTACGAGCTGGAGCCCTTTGTGCTGTGGCAACGTGATGAGGGGTTTTCTGCCTCCTACGGCCTGGCACTGAGATTGGAAGGATTCTTCGGTCACGATTAATGGGGAACAGGAAATACAGCCATGGACTGAAGGACAAACAGGGCCACGCTATCAGTAAAGGAGGCCTGCCATCTACTGGGGTGACGGACGGGTTGGTATTGACGGCTTAGCGCGCTCGGTAATGCCAGGCAAGCAACCAGTTACTCAGGCCAAGTGCGCAGCCACCAGCAGGTAACCACCACTGACTGGCATAGATCGGTACGATAGCCGCGATCAGTAAAAATGTCGAACCAACCAGGGTAAATAGCAAGCTTTGTTGGGCGCGCTTTTGGTGTGCCTGCTGCCGTTCGTTTTGTTGTTTATGTTGTTCTGGTAGTCTTTTTATCTCACGTAGCGTGTCATAAATTAGGTCTGGCATTTCCGGCAGCTTTTCTGACCAAAAAGGTAAGTTCGCGGATATTTTCTGGTACATAGCCTTAAAGCCGATTTGTTCTTTCATCCAATTTTCCAAAAAGGGCTTCGCCGTTTGCCATAAGTCTAATTGAGGATAGAGCTGACGACCTAAGCCTTCGATATATAATAAGGTTTTTTGCAGTAATACCAGTTGCGGTTGGATCACCATATTAAAGCGACGGGCGGTGTTAAACAGCTGGAGCAGCACATTGCTGAATTCTATTTCCGCCAGGGGTTTCTGGAAAATAGGCTCGCATACCTTACGAATAGAGGCTTCAAAATCATCGATATCAGTGTCTGCTGGCACCCAGCCAGAGTCAACGTGTAACTGGGCTACCTTGCGATAATCACGGTTAAAAAAAGCAATAAAATTTTCCGCCAGATAGCGCTTGTCGCCGCTATTTAAGGTGCCAACAATCCCAAAGTCGATAGTAATGTATTGGGGGTCGTGGGGATTAGCGGTGGAAACAAAAATATTACCGGGATGCATGTCAGCATGGAAAAAACTATCCCGGAATACCTGGGTGAAAAACACTTCGACTCCCCGTTCGGCCAGTTTTTTCATGTCCGTATTGCGAGCTTCCAGGGCCGCCATATCAGCAATCGGCGTACCATAGATACGTTCCATCACCATCACATTTTTATGACAATAGTCGCTGTATATTTGTGGAACATAGAGGGCCGGTGAATTCTCAAAATTTTGTCTGAACTGAATGCCGTTGGCGGCTTCGTGCATTAGATCCAGCTCATCGATAATCGTCCGTTTATACTCCTCCACCACTTCGACCGGTCGCAGGCGCTTGCCATCGGGCAGTAACTTCTGCAAAGCATGGGCCACGGTCAGCATTAATTTAATATCGGCATGAATCGTCTGTTTAATGTTCGGTCTGATCACTTTGACCACCACCTCTTGCGTCTGCCCGATTAACTTGGCGCTATGCACCTGGGCAATGGAAGCGGAGGCCAATGGCGTGGCATCAAACTCGCTGAACAAGTCGCTAATCTTATGTAAACCCAGAGACTGACAGATGATTGCCTGGGCGACATCACTGTCAAAGGGCGCAACCTGATCCTGTAATATGGCCAGTTCGTTGGCAATGTCGATGGGCAGTAAGTCTTTACGGGTAGACAGCATCTGGCCAAATTTAATAAACACCGGACCCAGAGTTTGTAAGGCTAAACGAATTCTCTCGCCCGTAGATTTCTGTGGATGCTGATTGCGTAACCAGAAAAAACCATAGCGTCCAAGCCTGGCATACCAGGGTAACCATTTTTCCGGGATAAGCTCATCCAAACCGTGTTGCAATAACACCTTATTGATTTGATACAGACGTAAAGCACGCACAGCTTAGTTTTCACCTTGTGGTTGGTTTTCAAGTAATATCAAGCGGGCTTCCAGGCGCTGGGCAGCACTGCGTAGCCCATTGACTTGCTGGCAAAATTCCTCAACTTGCGTCGCAGGGATTGTAAGGCCCTGGTCTTGCATTAAGCGCTCGCTCAGGCTGGTGCTAAACTGCTGCATATTCTGCTGGGCGGATAAAAACACCGACTTCATACTGGCAAACGTTTGATGGGCCAGCACATCTCCGGTGTAGTGAGAAAGCTGCTCCTCCCAGTCAATATCCAGCTCTTTGATCAGGGCGCTGAAAGCTTGAGCAACATGGATGTCTCCTTCCAATAGCAGTTTTTTTTGCTGAATAAGTTGGCTGATTTTGCTGCTGTCCTGCAATTCAGGGAGGGTTTCAAGGGCCAATTCAATCTCACAGTCGGCGGCTTGATTTTGCTGAGCATGATCATTGAACTGCATATTGTCGATATTTTGTTCTACCAGCACATCCACGTGCTCTGAAAAACTAAACAACAAGGGCCAGGGGACTTCTCGGATGGTAACTTTGAGCTGCTTGCCGGCGAGTTTTTTGAGTTTAACCTGGCTTTGGGGATCAAGCTTGAGTAATTGATTAATACCCAGTTCAAGTCCCGCGCTGAGGAGTTGAGCAAAGGGCATTTAAAACTTAAAACCGCGGTGCAGGGCAACAATTCCAGCACTAAGATTGTGATAGGTGGTTTGTTCAAATCCGGCCTGTTCCATCATGGATTTCAGTACATCTTGCTCCGGGTGCATGCGAATAGACTCGGCCAGATACTGATAACTATCGCCATCGTTTGCCACCAGTTGGCCAATTTTTGGCAAAAGATGAAAGGAATAAAAATCGTAGGCCTTGCTGAGAAGCTCGTTAGTGGGCTTAGAAAATTCCAATACCAACAAACGCCCCCCTGGTTTTAGTACCCGGTACATGGAGGCCAGTGCCTTATCTTTATCGGTGACATTACGCAGACCAAAGGCGATGGTTATGATGTCGAAGGTGTTGTCAGGGAAGGGCAACGCTTCCGCGTTGGCTTGCACATACTCCACATTGCCAACGATGCCTAAATCTCGCAATTTATCCCGACCGACTTTAAGCATGGCATCATTAATATCCGCCAACACTACCTTGCCCTTTTGACCGACGATGCGGGAAAACTTCGCAGTGAGATCCCCTGTTCCTCCCGCCAGGTCTAATACCTTATGACCGGCCCTTGCGCCACTGCAATCAATGGTAAAACGTTTCCACAGGCGGTGAATGCCCAGAGACATTACATCGTTCATAATGTCGTACTTAGCGGCGACCGATTGAAATACTTCGGCGACCATGGAGGCCTTTTGACTTTTATCTACCTGCCTGAATCCGAAGTGAGTCTGGCTGGACGATGGACTGCCGTTTTCCTGGCCAGTAAGGCCTTTATCGATGTTGTCACTCACGCTCATGAACGATCCTTTGCTTAAATCGGCCGCTAGTTTACCTAAATTGACCGCTGCTTGGGTAGTTTTCTATAAATGATTATCGCCGACACTAAAGGCAATGATTTGACTTAAGTGCTGAAGTGGGCGACCGCTTTGTTCCTGTAGCTGATTAAAGCTGCCTTGAATCGCCGCGAGGCTGCGTTTTGAATTTACCCCACCGGAGATGATGTTACGGCGAGTAAAATAACCCACTACATCGTTGCTCAATAAAAATGTATCTTTGCCCATCGCCCGCAATCCATAGGGCCCGGTATTACCGCCTAAGCGTGTGCCACATCTTTTCAGATAAGCCCAGAGGCCAATAATGTCATCACCTGGCCAACTGGCGATAAACCTGGCAAAGCTGCCCTGCTCCCGGCGCACAGCGTCGATCATTAGGGCATTTCCCCGGATGGTTTTCACTTTATTATAGTTGCGAATAATGTCAGGATTTTGGGCTCTTTGTTCAAACATCTCGTCCGGCATCATTAGGACTTTATCTATATCAAAATTAAAAAACAGCCGTTCAAAGTTAGGCCACTTGTTCCTGACCACACGCCATACAAAACCCGATTGAAACACTTTCATGGTGAATTGGGCCAAAAATCGGTCGTCGCCCATTTTGGCTAATTCTTGCGGCGTCAAAGGATCGCCCAGCAGTGCTTCCAGAGCCCGTGGGCCGCCCTTACGTTCACAGGCCCGTTTATACAGAGACTGAAAGTTTTCTAAATCTGTCATGCTCTAATCCCAAATGTCATCGTCGCAACCCGCATTGATATTTTTGTGCCCCTTGAGCTTACCGTGGTAAAGCCAACGGCATGGTAGATACTACGCAAAAAGGGCACAAAAGGAGCATTTCAAGTTGCTTTTTAAGCCTTACTGAAGTACGGAAATAGAGAAGTAAAGGGCTTATAAGTTTATTCTATACCGGCATGCCTCAATAAAGCGTCTACTTCTGGCTCACGACCTCTAAATGCCACAAACAACTCCATTGGTTCGCGACTACCGCCCATTTCGAGAATATTTTGCAGAAAATCCCGCCCGGTATCCCGGTTGAAAATACCTTCTTCTTCAAAGCGACTGAAGGCATCAGATGACAATACCTCCGCCCACTTATAGCTATAATACCCAGCCGCATAACCACCGGCAAAAATATGTCCAAAGCTGTTTTGAAAACGGTTAAAACTCGGGGGGGTCACGACTGCGACCTGCTCGCGCACTTTGTCTAAGAAAGTCTGAACATGGGTCTGCTTAGCGACAAATTCTTCGTGTAAGGTGAAATCAAATAAACTAAATTCGACCTGCCTAAGCATTTGCATAGCAGATTGAAAATTGCGCGCCGCTAACATTTTATCCAATAAATCTTGGGGCAGAGCCTCACCTGTTTGATAATGGCTGGAAATAAAGGCCAGTGCCTCTGGTTGCCAACACCAGTTTTCTAAAAACTGGCTGGGTAACTCCACTGCATCCCAGGCTACGCCGTTAATACCCGATACCCCACCCACGCTGATCTTAGTCAGCATATGGTGGATGCCATGACCAAACTCATGAAACAGGGTGATCACCTCGTCATGGGTGAACAAGGCGGGTTTGTCGCCAACTGGCCCGCTAAAGTTACAGGTTAAGTAGGCTACAGGAGCTTGCAAGCTGCCATCCGATTTTGTACGTCGACAACGGCACTCATCCATCCATGCCCCGCCCCGTTTGTGTTCACGGGCGTACAAGTCTAGATAAAAGCTGCCGCGCAGTTCGCCGCTGCTGTCTTTTATGTCGAAAAAATTCACGTCTTGGTGCCAGGTATCTACACCTTGACGTTTAAGTATACTCACACCATAAAGCCGTGACACGACTTCAAATAAGCCATTGACCACTTTGTCTTCAGGGAAATAGGGCCGCAGGGCTTCGTCTGAGATAGCGTACTTTTGTTCTTTGAGTTTTTCGCTGTAGTAAGCAAGATCCCAGGCCTGGAGTTCGTCTTGTTGATAAACGTTTTCAGCAAAACTCTGCAGTTCTTGCCAGTCTTGCTGGGCAATGGGTAGGGAGCGCTTGGCCAAATCCAGTAAGAAGTTTTTAACCTG
Organism: Paraglaciecola sp.; assembly: GCA_047618055.1. Taxonomy (GTDB): domain Bacteria; phylum Pseudomonadota; class Gammaproteobacteria; order Enterobacterales; family Alteromonadaceae; genus Paraglaciecola. Next base: position 29,170 of record JBLHIW010000001.1, read on the forward strand.
CTCGGGAGAGTCAGCCATTTTGGTGGCCAAAGAGCGCTGGGCATAGTTAGCAAAACCCATCAGTCCTGCCAGCTCTTGTCTCAGGGCCAGGATTTCATCTATCAGGGGACCGTTATCCCATTTCCCTGCATTGGGTGCCTGCTCAGAAGCGCGGGTAGTATAGGCGCGGTACATTTCCTCCCGCAATTCACGGTTATCTGCATGCATCATCACGGGTAAATAACTGGGAATATCCAGGGTAAATAACCAGCCTGGCAAGTCTTTGCTGTGGGCCAGTTGTTTTGCCGCACCAAGAGCTGATTCAGGCAGACCGGCTAATTCTCTTTGATCATTAATATTTTTTTGCCAGTGAAGGGTGGTGTCCATCACATTATTGCTAAAGGTGGACGCAAGATCCGACAGGCGGCTTTTTATCTGCCCATAGCGGGCTTTTTTATCGTCCTGTAAGGCTACGCCAGATAATTTAAAGTCTCGCACCCCGTTAGTGATGACTTTTTGCTGAGCTTGTGACAAATTGGCGAATTGGGCGCTGCCTTGGATTTGGCAGTAGGCATCAAATAATCCCTTATGCTGTCCTACCCATGTGCCATAGTCAGACAATAGAGGCAGGCAGGCATCATGGGCTTCACGTAGGGCATCGCTACTGACCACGGAATTCATATGCGACACCGGCGACCAAAGACGACTCAATTCGTCATCCACTTCCTCCAAAGGCGCGACCAGGCTATCCCAGCTATAACTATCCTGTTGCAACACCTGCTCGATAGTGGTTTTACACCGAGTAATTGCCTGTTCAAGGGAGGGTTTAATGCGCTCGGGGCGGATCTCTGAAAAATAGGGTAAGGCACTAAGATCTTGTACGGCAGTTTTGGTCATTTTAGGGTTCTTTTAAAAAACGATATGTTTAGAAGTAAGGGTGAAAAGTCAAAAACTCAAGTGCTCATGGCTAAGCAGTCGCCCATTATAATGTTAGGAAGCATGCAATTAATTTCCCACAAAACGGTTCTTTAGCGTGTGTACTTAGGAATTTTCGATTAGCTTAATAGTAAATTTAGCGTGTCATTTTTGGATACAAGCATATATCTTACAACAATATTTTTTAAGTGGGCAGACAGATGACAGATTTTGATTACATATGTATTGGTGGTGGTAGCGGTGGTATAGCGTCGGCTAATCGTGCCGCAAAGCACGGTAAGAAGGTGGCCATTATCGAGGCCAAACATATGGGAGGGACATGCGTAAATGTGGGTTGTGTACCTAAAAAAATCATGTGGTTTGGTGCGCAGGTGGCCGAGGCGATCCACCGCTACTCTCCCGACTACGGTTTTGATGTCACCTTAAATGGTTTTGACTGGCAAACACTGGTGGCGAGCCGCGAAGCCTATATTAAGCGTATTCACGGCTCTTACGACAATGTGCTGGCTAAAAATGCCATCACCGTGATCAACGGGTTTGCCCGCTTTGTGGATAAACACACTCTTGAAGTGGAAGGCAAACAATACACCGCTGAGCATATTCTTATCGCGACTGGCGGCCGTCCAACCCTACCCAGCATTCCTGGTGCTGAGCTTGGCATTACCTCAGACGGTTTTTTTGAATTAAAGGCTCAGCCAAAACGGGTTGTGGTGGTTGGGGCAGGCTATATTGCGGTTGAACTGGCCGGTGTACTCCACTCTCTGGGCAGTGAAACGCATTTAGTGGTGCGAAAGCATGCACCACTAAGAAGTTTCGATCCCATGCTAAGTGAAACGCTGGTTGAGTTGATGGCCGAAGACGGCCCGACACTGCATACCCATCGCACCCCAGAAAAACTAGAAAAAAATGCTGACGGCAGCCTGACCCTAAGCTTTGTTAGTGGTGAAACGATTGAGGCCGACAGCGTCATTTGGGCCATTGGCCGGGAACCCGCGAATGATAAAATTGGTTTGGAAAACGTGGGTGTTGAATTAAATGAACGAGGCTATGTGGCCGTTGATAAATATCAGAATACCAATGTACCTGGCATATATGCAGTAGGCGATAACATCGGTAAGGTCGAGCTGACTCCGGTTGCTGTCAAAGCTGGGCGCTTATTATCGGAACGTTTATTTAATAATCAAAGCAATGCCCATATGGATTACACCCTGATCCCAACGGTGGTCTTTAGTCACCCAGCAATCGGTACACTAGGCCTAACTGAACCGGAAGCGGTCGCTGAGTATGGCAAGGACAATATCACCATTTATAATTCCAGTTTTGGCGCAATGTATACCGCCGTTACCCGTAATCGACAGTTGACGCGCATGAAACTGATCTGTGCCGGGCCAGAGGAAAAGGTAGTCGGTCTGCACGGCATCGGTTTGGGTATGGATGAAATCCTGCAAGGCTTTGGCGTTGCAATGAAGATGGGTGCGACAAAAGCCGATTTTGATGCCTGCGTGGCCATCCACCCCACGAGTGCGGAAGAGTTTGTTACGCTAAATTAGTGAGGCAGGAAATCTACCGTCAATAAACATGGACCCCAAGCCATTGGCCTTGCCGCTAGGCGACCAAGGAACTCAGCCCCATGAGCTTGCTGCACTAAGTGATTGGGGTGAGTGCCGCCAACAGCGCTGTTAAGGCATGCGTTTTTTCATTTGTGCAGAGTATAAGCGGCGATCTCTGTGCACAGATGTCTCAATGAAAGGAAAAGACTAAAGGTTAATCGCTTTTCCTAGGTATGGGTAATACCCTTCCTCCTTGATATGTGATCAACTCACAAGGCGCTGGCAAGTTTCATCGCAAAGCTAGCGGGGTTATTTATGGCATAACGCTGACATTGTTGTGCCTGAGTCAGTTGTTTATATCTCTTTATTGCAGCATCTCTTTGTGAGAAAAAGCAAATAGCATATATTAAGTTGGCCATTTATTTTCCCGAATTAATATATGCACTTATGAGGTGAATCCATAGCATTTTGTTGGGCACTCTTTGTTTTAAATCATTTTTTATTATTAGCTTAAATGACCGTTTTAGCTGTTTTCGGCAGTTTTTATTACTGGTACTTTGAGATGAAATTTGCTGTAATGAAACCTCCGTTCTAATGGATGTTGTATAATAAATGCGAATTGGTTGGCGCGAGTTCCTTCGGCAACGTTTTAAGAAAGCCTCTAAATACCATTCCATCGGTATAGAGTTCGGTGACACAGTCTTATATATCTCAACCTTTAGGAATTCAGCCAAAGAGTTAATTTGGGTCAAGCAACATGTCATTCCTATCACGGACTGGGTTGTGAAACTTAAAGAATATGTTGCAGAGCAAAATCTAGCGAATACGCCTTGCCGAGTTGCCCTTTCCATCGCCAGGTATCAACTATTGCAAGTGGATAAACCTGCTGTAGCGAAGTCCGAATTAACACAGGCACTACAATGGTCGGTGGGGGAGCTCATACCAGGTGAAGATGAGCTAATACTCGACTATTTTGACTACCCCGCCTCTTCCTCTGCCGCCCCAAAGCTAAATGTGGTCGCCATCGCAAAAAAAGAGATAGTGGAAATTTGCCTTGGCATAGGCCAGGCGGGACTGAAACTTGAACATATTGGTATTGAGGAGTTGGCGACCTGCGATCTTCTACCACAAAGTGATGATGCGGTGATGACCGTTTTTCAGGAAGCGGGAGACCAAGTCTGCTTAAATATCGTCAAGCAAAATAAATTGTTTTTTTCCCGCAGGTTGCGGGGTTACGAAAATATGTTTAGTTTTTCACCTGAAGAATTACAAATGGGCGTGGGGGATACCTTAAGTGTCGAGATCCAGCGTTCAGTAGATTATTTCGAAAGGCAGTTGCGCCAGACCCCGATAAAAAAAATACTTATTTCTGTGGATTCTCCCCATCAAGATGAATTGGCGGTGTTAATTGCACAGCTCACCTCGCTATCAGTAGAAGCATTTAAGCCGGCAATTCATTTGGCGGATGGTATGCAACTCTCAGTGGCGAGTTATGCTAGTTTAGGCGCGGCTATTGGCCATGAAGCCTCAGATGTAGAGGCTTCATGAAAAACAGACTAAACCTATATACTGTAGAGATGCAGCCAAAACTGCAGATGCTGACATTGTCAGTGGCCTTTACACTGTGGTCCGTTGCTGGGTTTTTCATGCTTCTTTTCTATGTTTATCTAAGTAGTCAAAATCAAGCATTACAAGGGGAATCTCTCACAGTGGCCGCACGTAAATCTGAACAATTAGCCCTTGTGGCGAGTGTTACCCAAGATGTGGCCTCGCAGGTAAAAGACCAACGACTGGTTAATACCATTGAACAAAAACAAATTGTACTGGGTTTAAAGCAGCGAGTGTTAAGCCGGGTAGCCGGGCAAGAGAGCTTAAAGTCTAGTGGTTTTTCAGACTTAATGCTGGCCTTGGCCAGTACCCACGAACATGGAATATGGCTGACGCAGATTAACTTAAATGGACAGGAGATTAGTATTGAGGGTGCCGCATTAGAATCATCAAGTGTGCCTAAATGGCTGAATAATTTGGGGACGAGCGAGTATTTTATAGGACGAGAATTTGCTACTACAAGACTGTATAGAGATCCGCAACAACAGCTGTTTTTTGTACTGGACTCCCAGTACAGCGAACTAAATACAGAGATGAGTGCGGATGAGCGCTAAGTTGACAGAGCAATATAAAAAGTATAATCGTCAGTTTCTTGGCATTAGTATGCGTGAGCAGGTCCTATTTCTATTGTGTGGTATTGCCGTAGTCATCGGTCTTATGTATTCGTTACTGCTTGAGTCGATTATGTTAGAAAATGATAAAATTGAGCGTACGCTTCAGGTGTTTGAAAGTGACATTCAAAACTCGGATCTTACCTTGGCCAGTATAATAAAAGATTTAGAAAACGATCCTAATAAGGCACTCCGTCAACGTGAGCAGGTATTGGATGGGAAAATCGATGCCTTAGATGCTCAACTACAAGAGCAAATGGTTAATTTAGTGCCCGCGAATAAAATGCCCCTGTTACTGGAAACGCTATTGTCCAGTACCAAGGGATTGAAGGTAGTGGAAATGCGGTCTATACCACCGACTGTGATGCTGCAAAGCGAAGTAAAAAAATTCGATGTCGGGCTCAAGCTATTTCGTCATGGGATCAGCTTAACCCTGGAAGGAAAATATTTCGATATTCAACGCTTTCTGCAAAAAATAGAATCTTTGCAGTGGCAATTTTACTGGAATAAATTCGATTACACCGTAAATAAATACCCCATGGCTAAAGTTCAGTTAGAGCTTTATACCCTAAGTACCAATAAAGCATTCATAGGCGTCTAGATGATAAAATTGTTGCCCATATTACTGCTTATGTTGTGCACCCGTGCCGCAGCAGAGCAAGGGCTTGTTGACCCAACACGGCCTTACATCAGTAAACATGCTACCGTTATGCAAAAGGAAGGACCAAATGTTGCAGGTGACTCACGGCTGAAGGTGACGGCGATATTTATTAGTCAACAACATAGGCGCGCTATTATCAACGGCAAAAATTATTATGAAGGGCAGACGGTGTTTGGTAATAAGATATTATCCATTGAACAAAATCGCGTCGTATTGGGCGATGCCGATGGTAGCCAAGAGCTATTGATGAATAAAAACAACATTAAGAAAGATATAACCAATGGTTTTTAGAAAAGTAATACTGGCCTGTTTGACCCTAACAATTATTGCCTGTCAAACCCATAAAGCCCCCAACAGACTGGCCGCATCATTAGACTCTGCGATTGCCGAGTATCAGCGGGAACCCCTTAGGGATGAATTACTTACCTTACCCGACGAGGTCACTCAGGCCTTGCTGCCCGAGACGAAAGACCATAATTCATCTCTCTTTGGTGAAAACAAATACGACATTAATGCCCAGCAAGTTGACGCCCTGAGTTTTTTCTCAGGGATCGTCCAGGACACCCCTTTTAGTGTGGCGATTCATCCGGAGGTGAGCGGTGTCATATCATTGAATCTCAAACAGGTCGATTTAAATCAGGTGTTTGAGTTGGTTGGCGAGCTCTATGGTTACGATATCCAAAGAAAGCACAATATCTACCGGATTTATCCCGCTGGTATGCGTACTGAGACGTTTTCGGTTAATTACCTCCTTATGCAGCGAGATGGTTCAACCCAAACCAGTATCACGTCGGGTGGCGTGTCTCAAGCGGCTGGTAGCGGCGGCAGTGGCGGCAGTGGCGGTAATAGCGGCCAATCACAAAACAACTTCGGCGGCAACTCCGGCAACAATCAAGGCAACACTGGCGGGAGTAGCTCCGGTGGCAATAACAATGTCAACGGTACGAATATTTCAACCAGTACTAATACGGACTTTTGGGCAGACCTACTCACTACCTTAAAATCCATGGTCGGTAATCAGGATGGGCGCAATGTAATGGTCACCCCCCAGGCAGGTCTGGTGACGGTCAAAGCCATGCCCAGCGAAATCCGCGAGGTTAAAGCCTTCCTTAAAATATCGGAAGAAAATGTGCAGCGGCAGGTCATACTCGAGGCCCGCATCCTGGAAGTGGCACTGGATGACGACTACCAGCAAGGCATTAACTGGACAGAAATATTAGCCAATAGTGGCACTACAGATTTTCAATTCTCTAGCACCGGCAGTGTCCTGGGCACTAGTATTGCCGGTGCACTGGGTGGTGTAAGTAGTTTGTCCTTTATCAACAAGGACTTTTCCGGTGTGCTGTCTTTGCTTTCTACTCAGGGTAATGTTCAAGTCTTATCCAGTCCCCGGGTCACCGCGACCAATAACCAAAAAGCGGTGATTAAGGTTGGTAATGATGAGTATTTTGTCACCGATGTGTCGAGTCAAAGCACGATATCGTCCAGTACTACGTCCGTTGTGCCGAATATTGAGCTCACGCCTTTTTTCTCTGGCATTGCCCTGGATGTTACGCCACAAATTGATCAAGATGGTGGAGTGATGTTACACGTTCATCCTTCAGTGATTGAAACCCAGGAGCAGGAAAAAGTAGTCACGCTAAATCAAGAGCAGTTTATCTTGCCGCTGGCGCAAAGCAATATTCGGGAATCAGATACGATCATTCGGGCTAATTCCGGTGAAATAGTAGTGATCGGTGGGTTGATGCAGTCAATCATCTCTGAGTCTGAGTCGCAAACCCCGATCTTAGGGGACATTCCTCTTTTCGGCAATCTGTTCAAAAGCCGTCGTGAAAAAGAGGTAAAAAAGGAATTAGTCATTCTGCTAAAAGCCACAGTGGTGGGGCCAGATACCTGGCGTCAGCAACTGATCCGTAGTCGTGATCAGATGGCTGATTGGCTATACGTGGAGTAGCCCATGTACCGAGACCACTACGGAATAAGGGAATTGCCCTTTAGCCTCACCCCCAACACCAATTACTTTTTTGGGCTACCGAGCCACAAAGAGGCTATCCAGGTACTGCTGACTGCCCTTAATTCCGGTGAAGGCTTTATTAAGGTCACGGGCGAAGTGGGAACCGGTAAAACGCTGATATGCAGAAAATTACTCAACGAATTGCCCGAGCCTTTTGTGGCTGCCTATATTCCTAATCCCTTCCTTTCCCCATCTGAATTAAGGCGTGCGGTGGCCAGTGAACTGAATGTCACTTTGACCGAGCATTCTGATCAACAAGAATTTACTCAGCGTATACAGCAATGTTTGATTGAGATTAATCAACAAAATAAACGGGTCGTGCTAATTATTGACGAAGCTCAGGCTTTGCCTGTAGAGAGTATTGAAGCCCTGCGTTTGATGACCAATCTGGAGACCGAAACCCGAAAATTATTGCAGGTTGTGCTATTTGGTCAGCCAGAGTTAGATCAAAAACTAGCCCTGCCTGAGCTGAGACAACTGAAGCAACGAGTGACCTTTTCTTACTCTTTGCGCCTGATGAATGGGGATCAAGTTTATCAGTATGCCGGCCACCGCATGGGTGTGGCGGGTTATCGCGGGCCAGAAATATTTGATCGAAAATGTAGCAAACTACTGTTTAGGGGCAGTAAAGGTACGCCGCGCATAGTCAATATATTATGTCACAAAGCCCTTATGCTGGCCTACGGTGAAGGTAAGCAGAAGGTGTCACCGACACATATTAAGCTTGCCGTCAACGATACTGAAGCGGCCACCAGTTCTGCTCTAACAGTATCGATGGTGCTCAGCTTCCTGCTTTTTTTGGCACTGACCCTGGCAGCAAGCTACGCCTATACGGGATTAAAACTGTGAGTGTCGTCAATAAAATGCTCCGGGATCTGGAAGCCCGAAAGTCTGATTCCCCGCTAATCACGGCAGATTATCAGGCCCCACAAAAAAAATGGGGTTTATTTTGGCTACCAGTGATTATTGTTGCAGTGTTGCTGATGGCGGTTTGGTTATGGTTTAGCCAAGCCCGGGTAGAAACAACCGAGCCGAAAGATAAGATTCTGTCCTCAGCCATTCAGGCACAAGCGCCATTAGCCAGCAAAAAAGCCTTAGTCGCTAAACCCATGGAGAGCGGCACGGGCGTGACACCTGCAAACACAGTTCGACAGAGAAACCCTGTGCCACAAGCCACCAGGGATAATGGAGACAGGGTGAAAACGTCCCAGCCTGAGCAATTTTCTGGCTGGCTACAAACTAAACAAAAAGTATTAGCATCCCCGATTGAAAAAAGACCAAAGCTAAAAAACGCGCAGGACGGCGCGAGCCGACAAGCTGAGTTTACTATCAACGAGAGTAAGCTGGTAACCAAGTCTGCCAGTGCAAGACAGGAGATCCTTAATGCACTAAATGACGGGGATGGCACCCTTGCCATCGACCGTTTGCAACAATTATTGATACGTGAGCCGCAAAACATCCCAGGACGTAAAAAACTGGCCTCCCTGCTCTTTGCCCAGGGCCAAGATAAACAGGCAGCGAAAATATTACAGCAAGGCCTGGATAATCATCCTAGGCGCAGTGATTTAAGGCTGATGTTGGCCCGGTTGCATGTGCAACAACAACACGATGAGCAAGCCTTCAGCTTGCTGGAGGGCTTTGAGCCATCTGTGGAAACCCAAGGGGAGTATTGGGCTTACCGGGGGGCATTAGCTCAGCGACTCAGTAAGTATACCCTGGCAAAAAAGGACTATTTGCAGTTGACCCGGTCAGACCCCAGCAAGGCCAGTTGGTGGCTTGGCCTAGCCATTGCCCAGGATCGCCTAGGACATAAGCCCGAAGCACTGGAGGCTTATCGCAAAGCCAACGATAAAGACCAATTATCAGCCGCCGTGCTGACCTTTATGCGACGCCGCATGGCAGCCCTAGGAGCGACATTATGAGCCCTAAAATTAAGATCCGCCTCGGAGATCTACTTTTACAGAAAGGCATTATCAGCGAACAGCAGTTAAGCCAAACACTGGCGGCGCAGAAAAAATCAGGCCGCAAATTGGGGGCGATATTAGTTGAGTTTGGTTTTGTTAGCGAACAGCAGTTGCTCAGCTTTCTGTCCCAGCATTTTAATGTCCCCCTAATCGATATTCCTCAATATAATGTTTCGCCAAAAACAGTGATTTTACTGCCTGAAGTACAGGCTCGTCGCTACCGTGCCCTGGTATTAGCCGACGAGGGGGATCACCTCCTGGTCGGTATGAGCGATCCCGGGGATCTTGCCGGAATAGACATACTGTCCCGTATGCTAGCAAAAATCATCAAAGTAGCGGTGGTCAGTGATAGCCAGCTGTATGAGGCCTTTGATACCTTCTATCGGCGCACTGACGATATTGCCTCCTTTGCCCATGAACTGGCTGAAGAGTACCAGGGTGACAGTGAATTCGATTTTGATACGGGGGTGGGCGACGAGCAAGGCACGGCGGTTGCCCGTCTGTTGCAGTCTATCTTTGAGGACGCCCTGCAAACCAAGGCCTCTGACATCCATATTGAACCGGACGAAAACCTGCTGCGCATACGTTTGCGGGTAGATGGAGTGTTGCAGGAAAATATCATCAAAGAAAAAAATATCGCCCAGGCACTGGTGCTGCGTTTAAAGCTAATGTCGGGTCTGGATATTTCCGAAAAACGCCTGCCTCAGGATGGACGAACCCAGGTTCGCATAAAGGGTCATTCGATTGATGTACGACTATCTACTATGCCTATCCAAAATGGCGAATCTGTCGTCATGCGTTTACTCGATCAAAATGCCGGAATTCTGAGTCTGGACAAAACCGGCATGCCGGGGCCATTACTGAAACGCTTTCGCACTCTACTCAAGCGTCCCCATGGCATGATATTGGTAACCGGGCCTACAGGTTCCGGTAAAACCACCACATTGTA
>JBLHIW010000002.1:0-37372 GCA_047618055.1 Paraglaciecola sp.
ATAATCGGCGCTAAACTTGTCGAATTTGATCTTGATGAGACCAGCGGCAGCATCGATACCTTCTCCCATACTCTGGGCAAGACTGGCGTTGATGAGGGACTCCAGGCTGTCGCACAAGAAGCGCAACTTGATTTAAGTGATGTGCTGGCCCAGTCAAACGCCGATAGTCTTGACGTATACTTAGGCCTTGCTGGTGAAAGTGACAACGTAACTCTCGACCTTGAACTCGGCGATGATGTTCCAATTGGACAGCACGTAGTATTGGAAAAAGCAGGGGTAGAATCAGAAGATAGTTCAAGTACTTATGTGACGAATGGCTTACTGGAAGAGGGGGGGATAATTATCAGCGACGCTTTCGCAGCCCCCCAGGCACCATCACCGGAATTTGACACTCAAGATTTATAATAGGCCATCTTTAAGGCTGAAACCCCAATACCCGTTCAGATGGATTGGTATTGGGGCGTATTATTTCATCATATTATGTTATAGTTTATGGCTTAGCCTTAGGAATATGAAATACAGTGGTATCCTCGGTTCAATCTGCACCTCAATGGACAATTAACGCTTCACAGCGCCTAAGTTCTGACCCTTTACTGGATAGTTTAGTCCTACTGACTGAACATTTTGGCAATCCTTGCTCCCCTGAAGCCCTTGCTGCAGGCTTACCTATCAGCAGCAGTAAACTTACGCCCGAGCTTTTACCCCAGGCAGCTTCCCGTGCTGGCCTCAGTGCAAAACTGGTCCGCAAAGGCCTGAACGAATTACCCTCCATGTTACTGCCCTGCATTCTAATGCTCAAAGACAAAAATGCCTTGGTTTTACAAGAGCTTAATTTAGAAGAAAACAAGGCGATTGTTACTTTGCCAGAAACAGGTGGCGAAGAGCGTTTGACCATCGAGGAATTGGAGTCCAACTTTGTTGGCTATTTGTTTCTGATAAAACAGCAGTATCGTGGTGATAGAAATTTTGATGTTCATATCAATGAATCCAAAGAACACTGGTTATGGAAACATCTTAAAGGCGCGGCTCCAATTTATAGAGACGTAATTATTGCGTCAATAATGGTCAATATATTTGCTCTGGTATTGCCACTTTTTGTAATGAATATTTATGACAAAGTGGTGCCAAACCTAGCGTTTGAATCGCTGTGGGTACTGTCCATCGGCGCTTGTATCGCTTATGTGTTTGATTTTATATTAAAACAATTGCGGGCTTACCTGATTGATGTTGCAGGGAAAAAAATTGATATCGAGGTCTCCTCTAAATTATTTGCTAAAGTGATTGGTATTCCCCTAGAAAAACGTGCACCGAGTATTGGCGGTATGGCCAAACAATTAAGTGAATTCGACAATGTAAGGGAGTTTTTTTCCTCAGCAACTATCACCGCATTGGTTGATTTACCCTTTGCCCTTTTATTCATGTTATGTATATGGCTAGTGGCAGGGGACCTCGTGTTATTCCCCATTTTTGCTTCAGTGCTGATCATCGGGTATACGGTGTATACCCAACCCAAGCTGCGTGCTGCCATTGAAGAAAGTAACAAGTTTTCCAGCTTGCGTCATGGTCATCTGATCGAGTGTTTAGGTGCTTTGGAGTCAATTAAAGCCAACGGCGCAGAAGGAGTGGTACAAAATGCCTGGCAACAGATGGTGGGCCATACGTCTACTTGGCTGCTTAAATCGAAGAAGATCACCAATTCGGTGATCAATTTTGCCAGCTTTATTATGCAAGTGTCCATTGTGGGTGTCGTCATATTGGGGGTGTATCGTGTTTCAGATAACCTGATATCAATGGGTGGGATCATTGCCTCTGTCATGTTAACCGGACGGGCTATATCACCCATCGCAAAACTTGCTGGCCTGATGACACGTTCTAATCAGACTATCAGTGCCTTACGACAACTTGACGGTTTGATGGCCCAAGAAGGGGAATTTGAAAACAAAGCCCATCTGGCCAGCCGAACCAAGCTTGCAGGTAATATCAGCGCCGAAAACATCAGTTTTAGCTACCCAGACACTGACAGCGCGAGCTTGCAACAGATGTCGATAGACATTAAACAAGGGGAAAAAATAGCCATAGTCGGACGTAATGGCTCCGGAAAAACGACCCTCGCCAAGTTGTTATTGGGTCTGCATCAGCCTTCTGTGGGTAGCATCCGCTTTGACGGTTTAAATCATCAGCAAATACACCCCAGTGATCTGCGTCGTAACGTGGGTTACCTACCCCAGGACATCACCTTATTTCATGGCACTATCCGTGACAATATTTTGTTTGGAACCAGACAAGTCACTGAATATCAACTTATCCGAGCTGTACAGCTTTCCGGCGTAAATGAATTCACCGATCATGAAACCGAGGGCCTTGATCGACAAGTGGGCGAGAGTGGCAGCACCTTGTCCCGGGGACAACGTCAATCTATCGCACTGGCTCGGGCTATTTTAAATGCGCCGCAAATACTGCTGTTGGATGAACCTACGGCTAGCCTCGATTCGCGAGCTGAGAAGAAGTTTATTGGATCGATTAACGCTACCGCTGCAGATCGTACCTTAATATTAATTACCCATAAAATGGAATTATTAAGCCTGGTGGATCGCATCATTGTCTTAGAGAAGGGAAAGCTAGTCATTGATGGTCCAAAAGATGCTGTTTTGCAGCAGTTAAGAGACGGTAAGGGTAATCAGGACGTTACCCTATGAAAATAAGCCAACAAGATTTAGAAATGGCAGATGATGTATATGGCGCCATGTTAACCGAAGTACCGAGTTTACACCGCTTAATCATTTGGTCGATGGCAGGCTTATTATTTAGTTTCATTGTTTGGGCTTATTTTGCAGCACTAGACCAGGTTACGTCCGGCACCGGCAAGGTTATTCCCTCGTCGCAAATTCAGATCATTCAAAGCTTAGATGGCGGAGTCCTTGAGGAACTGTTCGTGCAAGAAGGTATGCAAGTCACTAAAGAGCAACCCATAGCCAGAATTGATGATACCCGTTTTCGTTCCGATTTTGCTGAACAAAAACAAGAAGTTGACAGTTTACGGGCCAACATCATCCGCTTAAGAGCAGAACTATCCAGTATTTTAATTGGCAGTAATGACGACTGGCAACTGCAAATTCAAATAAATAAGCATCCATTAGCATATCCGGCAGACCTCAAGGCTTCTGCTGGGACAATGATCAAACAACAACAAGATGAATATGCCGGCAGACTCGATAATTTAATCAACCAAGTAGCGATTCAAGGTCAACAAATAAAACAGCGAGAGCAAGAAATTACTGAATTGGTGTCTAAAATTAAGACCTTAGATATTAGTTATCGACTGGCGAATAAGGAGCTTGATTTAACGCGACCGCTCGCGGAAAGAGTTATCGTTTCCAAGATAGAATTATATAAATTGGAACGCAGTGTAAATGAACTTAAGGGTGAATTGAGCGCCGTTCGTTTGCTATCGCCTAAATTACAGTTCGCACTGGAAGAATCCATTTTAAATCGTCGGGAATCGATATTGTCTTACCGGGCAGAGGTCCGGGCTGAACTTAACGAACTGCAAAACAAACTGTCCAGGATTAGTGAGTCACAGGTTGGCGCCCAAGACAAAGTAACCAAAGCGTTAATCTTATCCCCTGTGGTGGGCACCATTAAAACGATATATATTAATACCCTTGGGGGCGTGGTCAAACCAGGAGAAACCATTGCAGAGATCGTCCCCACTGAAGATAGGTTAATGGTGCAAGCGAAAATAAAACCACGAGATATTGCGTTTATTTACCCCGGTTTACCTGCTGTTGTCAAAATAACCGCCTATGATTTTGCCCGATACGGTGGTTTAACCGGTAGAGTCGAACATATTAGTGCCGACACCAGCCAGGATGAAGAGGGCAATAGCTTTTACTTAATTAGAATAAAGACCGATGCCTCCAGTATAAAAAATAAAAATAATGAAGAAATGCCAATTATTCCAGGCATGATGACAGAAGTTGACGTAATAACAGGTAAACGTACAATACTAGAATATATCTTGAATCCGATTTTGCGAGCCAATGCGGCCGCACTTCGGGAACGTTAAACATAATCAACACTCACTTTAATAATAATAATAAGGAATTTTATGAATAAAGCTCTCTTTAGTATCAGGAAAACGGTAAGTCTTGGATTATTATGTTTATCAACATCCTACTGTGCTTCTCTGCAGGCTCAGAGTTTAGAAGAAACCGTAGCCCTTGCATTGGATACGCATCCTGATATTCGTCAGGCATTTAGCCGATTTAAGTCCAAAGAAGAACAGGTGAATCAAGCCAAAGCCGGATATTTACCAACGATTGATTTAACGGTTGGCTATGGTTATGAGTATACCGACAGCCCGGGAACCCGACGAAACGCCTTGGGAATGGATGACAGTGACGCGAAACTGAATCGGGGTGAATTGGGGATCAGCCTCAGACAGATGATTTTTGACGGTATGCTTACCCGCAACGAAGTCGCACGTACTAAATTCGAGGCCAGCGCGGAGCAATGGGCATTAATGAGTACCGCGGAAGATCTGGCACTTTCGGTCAGTCAGGCTTACTTAAAATATTTAAAAACAGAACAGATTATTACCCTGGCTGAAAAGAACGTCAGCTCTCATCAGGTCATTTATTCACAAATCAAAGAACGTACGGACTCAGGACTGGGCAGTATAGCAGATTTTTCTCAGATCTCAGGCCGTTTGGCCCGTGCCCAGTCTAACTTGATAGCGGCACGCAATAACAGCGAAGATGCCAAAGTACAATTTATACGTTTAACTAATACCATGCCAAAAGATCTGGTGATGCCAGTGCCTGATGCGGATATGTTGCCCTTAGATGCGAGCAGTGGTCTTATCCTGGCCATCGAACGTAACCCCATCATTAAATCAGCCCAGCAGGATATCAATGCTGCACGTTCATTTAAGCATACTGTCAACGCCAGTTATTACCCAACAATTGCACTGGAGGTAACGGCGAATTCCGACAATGATATCGCTGGCGAGAGTGGTATAAATCGAATTAATCCAGATGTTGGAGGCCACCGTAACGAATTAAGCGCGATGGTACGTTTAAGGTATAATTTTTATGCTGGCGGCAAAGATGTGGCACAGGAGCGCAGCGCAGCTTATAAAGTTTCTGAAGCACAAGAGATAAACTATAGCACCCATCGCCAGGTCACCGAAAGTTTTGGACTTGCTTGGAATGCTTTTGAAATGTTGGCTTTACAAAAAAAGTATCTTCAACAACACATTGTTACATCGAAAGAAACCCAGTTAGCGTATACCCAGCAGTTTAGTTTAGGGCAAAGAAATTTACTTGATTTACTCGATACAGAAAATGAACTGTTCCAGGCCCGTCAGGATTACTTAGATGCAAATTTTGCTGAATTGAGCGCAAGATATCGTTTATTGAATGTTACCGGCCAGTTGCTTGACTCATTACGCGTGACCCGCTCTGACACATGGCAGGGTGAGCATAACTATGCTCAGGAGGCTAATAATGAGTAGGCCACTAAAAAATAAAACCCATCCCATTAAATCGCTATTAGCCCTTGGGCTAGCAATGCTCTTTATCACCTCCTGTGCAGATAGGGCTTTAGTGGTTATGGAAGCACCTGTTGAACGCCTTAACGATTTACAAGACCACGACCATGATGGCGTAATTGAAGCACGTGAAAGATGCGCTGATACGGTTTTAAATGCCACTATTGATAATTATGGTTGCGGAACACAGTTTTCAACGACTGAACCGTTTAAAGTGGATATCAAGTTTGCCAATAACTCCTTTATTATACCCGGCTCTGCTTACAAAAAAATTAGAGACTTAGCTGCATTTATTGACAGAAACCACGAATTGCAGGTGCGTATAGAGGGACATACAAGCCGGGTAGGCGGTGCTGAACTCAATCAAATCTTGTCTGAAAACCGAGCTAGAGCCGTTGTATCTTCATTGATTAATGATTTTGGTATCTCTGTGCAACGCCTCTATGCCATAGGCTATGGTTTTGAGCGACTTGCTAATTACGGCTATACCGACGAAGCACATGCCGCTAATAGGCGGATCATTGTAGAGTTGATAAAAACTGAGTATTTGGATGATATGAAATGGACCATTAATACTGTTGATTAAATCCTATTATATTCTGAGTGTTATATGAGAGTGGGGCCTTTTATAACAGCGTTGTTATCAAAGCCTGCTCAAGTATTACTCCTAAATATTGTGCTGTTATCTTTGCTCCACGCGGACAGTTTGCCGCCACTGGACGGGGAAAAAATCGTTGCTTCCTTGAAAAAAAGTTACGGTCCACGGGCAGAAAGGCGGGGAATTGCCTGGCTTAAATTGATGGAACAAAAAGCCAACAGATCAGAATATGTTATTCTGGAAGAAGTAAACCTCTTTTTCAATCTATTCGAGTTTGTTGATGATATTGCCTTATGGGGCGTTAAAAACTATTGGGCTACACCTGTCGAATTTATCGGTGTGAATGGTGGTGATTGCGAAGACTACGCAATTGCCAAATACTTCACCCTGTTAGAACTTGGTATACCTGACGAAAAAATGAGGATCTCCATGGTAAAAGCGGTAAAACTCAATCAATACCATATGGTCCTTGCCTATTATGCTACACCCGAAACCATGCCCTTAATTTTAGACAACCTTGATACAATCAAACCGGCAGATAAACGTAAAGACCTGATACCGATATATAGTTTTAACGGTGGTCAGTTATGGCTAAATAAGGAAAAAGGCCGTGGTGTTCTTTCAGGTAACTCTTCCCGTCTTAAGCGCTGGCGGGATTTACGTCAGCGTATGAGCACGGCAAAACTCAAACAACCCAAGCTTAAACTGTAAACTGGAGTTTTAAAGCAATGACCCTATTCCGACAAATAAACTCATTATTGTTTGGACTTTTTTTCTTAGTTATGACGAGTTTAGTGTATTTTCAGTTTACTCAGGTACGAGACTTCATGAGTCAGCAAATGGAGTCCGATCTTAATAACACCATTACCTCCTTAGGTTTAATGCTCAAACCGCACATAGTAACCGGTGATACAGTCTCTGCTGAAACCTTGGTTTATGTCATTTTTGAAGGGGGGTTTTATCGCAAGGTTACACTGAAATGGTTAGCCGACGATAAGATACAAACATGGGACAACCCGGTCGTCATTAAAGGGGTGCCCCAATGGTTCATTCAACTAGATTTATTTGAGATTCAAAAAAAGGATACCGTAATTACCTCCGGTTGGATGCAATTGGCCACACTTGAGATAGAGGGCCACCCAGCGCTGGGTTATCAAGAGTTGTGGCGAATTATGAACAATACCGTTATGACTTTATCTTTGTTGTTTATGCTCTCAATATTGATCCTTAGAGTGAGACTTAAGCACATATTAAAGCCGCTAAACGAGATCGCAGTGCATGCCAAAGAAATTGGTCAGCGAAGGTTCGGCGAAGATATAAGCTTGCCTAAAACGACTGAATTACAGGATGTAGTGGGTGCCATTAACTTGATGTCAGGTCAGTTAAAAAAGGTATTCTCGACATTAGATCAAGAGGTCAATGAACTTAAAGAAGATCAACTGATAGATAACGTTTCCCAATTGCCCAATCGCCAATATCTATTCGCTCAAATCAATAGCTGGTTGGATGAACCGGGATACGGCGGGCTTATCCTGGCCAAATTTGATTTTTTAGAAGATATCTATAGTAAATATGGCTACCAGGGCCGGGACGAGATTATAAAAGTATTTTCAGAAAGAATGCAGGCAGAACTGCCAGAAATTGCCAAAGGTATTATTGCCCGTATTGCCAATACCGAGTTTGCATTTTTACTTATCAAGGCCGAACGCCATCAAATTGAAACATACCTGCAAACGCTTATCAGGATAATTAATCAAGAAATCACCAAAGCGGGTTGCACCACAAATAGCGGATTTACCTTGGGCATTAGCCAACGAATTGAAAATATGGAGCCCTCTGACTTATTGTCCCAGTCAGACAATGCTTTACAGCAAGCATATAAAGAAAACAAAATAAGCCATTGGATAGATGCCGAACAAACACAAAAATATAGCAGAGAACAATGGCGAACTAAGTTGGTTGACTCCATCAACAACAATAAATTTATGTTTCAATGGCAGCCGATCACCTGTATGAATTCAAAGAAAATAGTTCAACGAGAGATATATTGCCGTTTAAATATTGACGATCAAATTGTCAGTGCAGCAGAATTTATGCCCTTTGTTGAACTCCTGTCTCTGGGTAGCCAACTTGATCGATGTTTGTTGGAAACCATTCAGAAACAGAATATTTTAAGCTTAACTCAGCAACATGTTGCAATTAACTTAACTTACGACAGCTTACAAGATCCTGCGTTTGCTCCGTGGCTGGCAAACTTTCTTCAGCGCTCGGGTCTCGCAAAGCATATTCTTTTTGAAATGCCAGAATCGGCCGTGATCACTGCGTTCGAACAGTGCAGTAATCTCGCCGAAACAGTAAGAAGGTTTGGGGCAAAAATTGGCGTCGATCAGTGTGGCCGTCAAATGGGATCCCTTGATTATTTACAAAAACTCCAGCCTGATTATATTAAGTTGGATCAGTCTTTTGCATACTATGAAAAATTAAATCAAAGCAAAGAACTATGCCGAGCGTTAATGAATGTTGCTAAAGGCTTAAACATTGACGTGATCATTACCGGTATTGAAGATCAAGAACAGTTAAAACAATTTAGATCATTGAAGGCTGACGGATATCAAGGTTATATATCCCCACCAGAAGATATATTGCCGAAAAGGGACTAACGTCTTATTCTGAACGAGCAACAGCTATGATTAAACCCAAACCCAGGCTTGTGGTCTTCACTACTTAGGCTTATAGGCCCATTCCCGTATCTGAAATTGACTGCATCATCATACGGAAACCAAGCAAGCGCTGGTCCTTAATCATCAAGGCCCAGTCCCTGGTTCTTTGTACTGGCGATTGCGTAAAAAGCTCGGCATAATGTGGCACGGGACGCATAAAACGAGGTGGTATCGCATGAAGTGGGTAACTGTGATTTTGATCACTTTACTGTCATTGCTACAATATCGTTTATGGTTTGGCAAACATAGCGTGCCGGACTACCTGGTCATGGAACAAGAAGTCACCGAGCAAAGCCAACAAAATGCTAACCTTACTCAGCGAAATAGCTTACTCAAGGCCGACATTAGGGACTTGAAAATTGGCCTGGAAGCTGTGGAAGAACGAGCGCGAAACGAATTGGGATTAATTAAACAAGGTGAAACGTTTTACCGCATTCTGCCCCCGGAAAAATAAGTGATTAATGTCCAATAACACTCAATATCCCGTCGTTGTGCCCGCTGCCGGTGTTGGTAAGCGCATGCAGGCAGACAAGCCTAAGCAGTACTTAGAGATTGCCGGCAAAACTATCCTCGAACATACTTTGGAAACCCTCCATCGGCACCCGCTGATAAATGAGGTCGTGTTGGTACTCAGCCCGCAGGATCCTTATTTTTCCGAACTCGCCATCGCTGATGCACCATGGTTGACGGTGGTAGAAGGGGGTGCCCAGCGCAGTGACTCGGTACTGGCCGGACTACAATATTTGCCTCCTGGTGATAGATGGGTGTTGGTGCATGATGCCGCACGTCCCTGTTTGTCTCACCAGGATCTCGATAGTTTATTTAATCTGGCTATGCACGAAGAAGTAGGTGGAATTCTGGCTACCCCGGTTCGCGATACTATGAAACGGGCTGGCGAAAATAATTTGATCGCCTATACCGAATCCAGAGAGAATCTCTGGCATGCATTGACCCCGCAGTTTTTTCCACTGACACAACTGCGTCATGCGCTGGAGCGGGCGCAGTTAGACAAGGTGGCGATCACCGATGAAGCCTCGGCGATTGAATACGTGGGTGGCAAAGTTAAGTTGCTTGAAGGTAGTGCCCGAAATATTAAGGTGACCCATCCAGACGACTTGCTATTAGCCGAGTTTTACCTCAGACAAAAGGAAGGTTGATGAACATACGTATTGGGCATGGTTATGACGTACATAAATTTGGCGGTCAGGGTCCCATCATTATCGCAGGTGTTACAATTCACTACGAAGCGGGCTTACTCGCCCATTCAGATGGCGATGTTGCGCTACATGCCCTATGTGATGCTCTATTAGGCGCGTTAGCTATGGGTGATATTGGCAAACATTTTCCAGATACGGATCCAGCGCTTTCGGGTGTAGATAGCAGAAAATTATTGCGACATATTGTTAATTTGGTTGAGGAACAGGGATTTTGTTTAGGTAATTTAGATCTTACCATCGTCGCGCAAGCACCTAAAATGGCACCGCATATTGACGCCATGCGCACTAATATTGCCGCCGATCTGAAGGCTCAATTACAACAGGTTAATGTCAAAGCCACGACCACCGAAACACTGGGTTTTGCCGGCAGAAAGGAAGGCATTGCCTGTTACGCGGTAGTGTTATTAGAAAAAGTCCAGGGAAAAACCAATGAGTGAACAAATGCACATTGATCATTGGCATTATCTGGGGGATAAACCCACCGTGACCGGCATCATGAAAACGCTTCACGAAGATTTTATTGTACGCGAACAACTGGGTTACGAGCCCACTGGCGAAGGGGAACATATTTATCTATGGGTGCGCAAGCAAGGCTTGAATACCGCCTATTTAGCCGAGGAGATCGCTAAGTTTGCCAAGTTGCCCCTGCGCGCCGTTAGTTACGCCGGCAGAAAAGACAAACATGCCCTGACGGAACAGTGGTTTGCCGTGCATAAACCAGGTAAAGCGGAATACGAGTGGGATAAGCTGGCTGTGCCCGGAGCTTTGGTATTAAAAGCCATTCGCCATAATAAAAAATTGCGCACTGGTGTATTAAAGGGCAACCAGTTTGAGCTTGTCATTCGAAACCTCTCATCGACAGAAGGACTCGAAGAGCGGTTGCACACCATACACAAAAATGGTGTGCCAAATTACTTTGGTCCTCAGCGTTTTGGTGACAGCCGATACGACCCAAGAGGAAGTAACCTGGTGCTGGCTGAGAAGATGATTGGCGGCGAGGAAATACGTAATCGTAACAAACGCTCGATGGCCATCTCTGCGCTGCGCGCCTGGTTATTTAATGAATATGTGAGCACCAGGCTTGCCGACCAATATTATACTCAGCCTCTGGCTGGGGACGTCATGTCTCTGGCCGGCAGCAATAGTTTTTTTTGTGCAGAGTTGATTGATGAGACGATTAAACAGCGCCTGGAAAAATGGGACATTCAACTTTCTGCTCCTATGTGGGGGGCAGGCTCGCTGGCGAGTAAGTTGGATGCAGTTGAATATGAAAGCAAGGTAGCCTCAAGTCATCCTAAGATTAGGAGGACCCTCGAAGACTTAGGCCTTAAGCAAGAGCGACGGGCCATTAGTTTGCATGCGGACAACATGGTATGGGACATAGGGGGATCACAACTGAATATCAGTTTTACTTTGCCTTCAGGTTCCTTTGCCACCTCGGTTTTGCGGGAAGTGGCACATATTACCCAGCCAAGTGTGATGGAGTAGACAATGAATATCTTACTGAGCAATGATGATGGTGTATTCGCTGAAGGCTTGGCCTGCTTACACGAGGAGTTAGTCAAAGAGCACCGTGTTACGGTGATTGCCCCGGACCGCAATTGTAGTGGCGCCAGCAATGCTTTGTCCTTGCAGCATCCTCTGCGCATTGAAAAAATGAAAAATGGCTTTTACGCTGTAAATGGTACCCCTTCGGATTGTGTGCATTTGGGGATCAATCAATTTTTACAAGAAGACCCCGGATTGGTAGTATCCGGTATCAATCATGGTGCCAATCTGGGAGATGATGTGATTTACTCTGGCACTGTAGCGGCGGCAACAGAAGGGCGCTACATGGGCTTACCAGCCATCGCGGTTTCATTGGCTGGTCAAGGAGCCGAAAACTTTTTGTGTGCGGCAAAAGTTACCGCCCACATTATCAGGCACCTTAAGGCTCACCCTTTACCGGCCGATCAAATTTTGAATATTAACGTGCCTGATTTAAGCTATGAAAAACTGGCAGGTATTCAGGTAACACGCCAGGGACGCAGGCACAGGGCTGAGTCCATGCTCAAAACCCAAGATCCTCACGGGCGGGACATATACTGGTATGGCCGGGTAGGACTAGAGCAGGATGCCGGCCCCGGAACCGACTTTCATGCCCTTAGTTTGGGTTATTGTTCGGTTACTCCTCTGTCGGTGGATATGACGGCATACCAAAGTATGGCTGATTTGCAGACGTGGATTCAAAAAATCCAATGATAGAAAAACAAGTATCTCACTCAATCCACCCACTACGGAATAGTCGTACATGAGAGCGTCGTCACGCAAAGGCGAAAGCCTTTCCCAGCTTTTAAATAAGGAAGGGATTAATGACCTTGCCGTGCTCAAAGCCCTTGCAGCGACACCAAGAGAACTGTTTTTGCCAGATGCCTTGCACCACAAAGCATATCAAAATACCGCTTTACCTATAGGCCAGGGGCAAACCATATCTCAACCGTACATTGTGGCAAGGATGACCGAGCTGTTACTTGAGTCTGAAAACCGCCCCTGCTCAGTTCTCGAAATAGGCACAGGTTCTGGCTATCAAACCGCCATTTTGGCCCAGTTATTTGATAAAGTGTATTCGGTAGAGCGGATCAAAAGCTTGCAGTTTCAAGCTAAGCGACGAATGAACCAGCTTGATTTACATAATGTAGCGATGAAGCACGGTGATGGATGGTTGGGTTGGGCAAACAAAGGCCCCTTTGATGCCATTATTGTGACGGCCGCCGCCAGTCACATACCCCAAAAGTTCTACGAACAATTGAACGATGGAGGTCGGCTCATTATTCCGGTTGGCGAACACAGTCAACAATTGCATTGTATTACGCGTACAGAAGATCAGTTTGATTCAAAAATTATTGAAGCGGTTCGCTTTGTGCCCCTTGTCCCAGGAGATATCATTTGAGAACCTTTTGCCCCTGCCGCTGGCTTATTATGCCTGCGCAAGTCAATTTTCCGTCTATTAACACGTGTATTTTGGTAGCGAAATAATGCACCTTAAACGTACATGGCGTGACTACCTGGCATTGTCAGCTAAGGGGGTATTGATGGGCGCTGCAGATGCTATACCCGGTGTTTCTGGGGGCACAATAGCCTTTATTACCGGCATTTATGAAGAGCTCATCTATTCCCTCAAACAATGTGGTCCTGCAGCGATTAAGGTACTATTCCGCCAAGGCTTTGGCCCCATGTGGCAGTATGTAAATGGCACATTTTTATTTACGCTTCTGCTAGGTATTTTATTTAGTATTTTGACAATATCCAGAGTCGTTCTGTACTGGCTCGATATTTATCCGGTGATGTTATGGTCTTTTTTCTTTGGCTTGATTTTAGCGGCCATATGGTCACTTGTTCGCCATGTCGATGAGTGGAAAGGCAGTACTATTGGGTTTTTTATCTTTGGTACGGTTGCCGCGTATTTCATTACCACTATCTCTCCAGGTCAAATTCAACCCACCGGGTTATTTGTGTTTTTATCCGGTATGGTGGCGATCTGTGCAATGATATTACCCGGTATTTCAGGCAGCTTCATTTTACTGCTATTGGGCATGTACACGCATATTTTAACGGCGGTAAAAGATCTGGAATTTGCCACTCTTGGACTGTTTGCGATGGGTTGTGTGGTGGGTCTGCTAAGTTTTTCGCGAGTACTAAACTGGATGTTTAGTTCTCACAGAGCACTTACCTTGGCCTTATTGGGTGGCTTTATGCTTGGTTCACTGAATAAGGTATGGCCCTGGAAGCATACTCTCGAATTTACCCTTAACCGCCATGGAAAAGAAATGCCACTGGTGCAAGAAAACATACTGCCTGCAACATTTGAGACATTAAGCGCTCAGCCGGCTTATTTATGGTATTCCATCATATTAATGGTCGTTGGAGCGGGTATCGTGTTGTTACTTGAAAAGTTTGGTTCAGACGCCCAGGAGTAAGTTTGCTATACCTGAATGAAAGGTCCGTACTGCGGGTTGGTTATGTATGCTCAAAAATGTGCTGCTTGTGAAAGCATCAGAGTTGGTGGTGGTGCTCACCCTCTTTCTAAACCTGTCAGCTTGTAGCACGCGATCTACTCCGGCCCCCGTGACAGAACTCTACCAGGGTAAGACCTATAGAGACTTCGCACAGGAAGGGTTTAGTGGTAGCTCTTACACCGTGCAAAAAGGTGATACTCTCTATTCGGTTGCTTGGTACACCGGGAAAGATTACCAGGACATCGCCAAAACAAATAATATTGCAGCCCCATACAATATTTTTCCTGGACAGCGTTTAACCCTCAAAGCAGCTCTACCATCGTCAATAGAACTAAAGCCTAAGACACAAGCGGCTCGCGCCTCGAGAATAAATCCAAATCAAGCAGTTGACCGGTTAAAAAAGCAGGCGTATTCTAAAAAAGAAAATATTGTTAGTACAGGTTCAATTGAACCTATTGTTAGTAAATTTCCTAAGCACATATCAAGTTGGCACTGGCCAAGCAAAAATAAAGTCATCCGTGGCTTTTCTGCTAAAGACCAGGGCAACAAGGGGTTAGATTTTGCAGGAAAGATAGGCTCCGCCGTTTTGGCAGCCGCTGACGGCAAAGTTGTCTACACAGGGAGTGCCTTGCGTGGTTTTGGAAAATTAATTATTGTGAAACATTCGGACGCTTATTTAAGCGCCTATGCACACAATAATCAGATATTAGTAAAAGAACAGCAGTGGATTAAGGCTGGGCAGAATATCGCCAGCATGGGACGTAGTGGAACCGATATGGTTAAGCTTCATTTTGAAGTAAGGTACAAGGGCAAGTCTATTGATCCCTTGCGCTATCTACCAAAACGATAATAACAATAAACAATTATAAAGTAATGAGGAGAAGTTTAACAAAAAGCCATTGATAAGGAGCCACATGATGGGCCAAGAACAAATAGTGGAAGTCACAACAGACGTCATTGATGACATCGAAAATATTGAAATTGTAGTTGAAAAAAAAAACGTAAAAACAGAAAGTGATGCTGCCAAGCAACTAAAAAAAATCCTCTCAGGGCAAGAAGCGTCCCATAAAAATCTTGATGCTACCCAGCTTTACCTTGGCGAAATTGGATTCTCCCCGCTATTATCAGCAGAAGAAGAAGTCTATTTTTCAAGACGTGCCCTCAAAGGTGATGAGTCGTCTAGAAAACGTATGATTGTCAGTAATTTACGCTTAGTAGTAAAAATAGCCCGACGTTACAACAATCGCGGATTAGCTCTGCTAGATTTAGTTGAAGAAGGCAATTTGGGCTTAATTCGTGCCGTCGAAAAATTTGATCCGGAACGGGGCTTTCGTTTCTCAACCTATGCTACCTGGTGGATAAGACAAACCATTGAGCGAGCGATTATGAATCAAACCCGCACCATTCGGCTGCCGATTCATGTGGTAAAAGAACTCAATGTCTATTTACGTGCTGGCAGAGAACTAGCCCAGAAACTAGATCACGAACCCAGTGCAGAAGAAATCGCACAGTCCTTAGATAAGCCGGTTCAGGATGTCACCAAAATGCTGCGTCTTAATGAGCGCATCACCTCAGTTGACACCCCTATTGGCAGTGAGAATGACAAGGTCTTGTTGGATATTATTGCTGATGAGAATGGCCATGAGCCTGAGGAAGAGCTGCAAGAAAACGATATAAAGGCCAGTATTGTTCGCTGGTTAGAAGATCTGAATCCGAAACAGCGTGAGGTATTAGCCAGACGTTTTGGCTTAATGGGCTATGAACCCTCTACCCTGGAAGATGTCGGCGTTGAAATAGGTCTAACCCGTGAACGGGTGCGTCAAATCCAAGTAGAGGCCTTACGACGTTTAAGGGATATGCTGGGCCATAAGGGTTTAGATCTTGAGGCATTATTTAATAAACTCGCCTAAGAGAATGACTACGCCATAAATCAGCCTCAACACTGAGGCTGATTTTATTGGCCGAATGAACCGGCGATTGCCATTATTGCTTATTACAATGCTGCCAATGCTGCAGCATAATTGGGTTCATCGGCTGTTTCTGCCACTTGTTCCGTATACACAACCTTGCCATTTTCATCCATGACAACCACGGTGCGCGATAGTAAACCAGCCAACGGCCCCGTGCTAAAAGTCACGCCATAGTCTGTGCCAAATGTGCTGCGAAAACTTGAGCCCGTCTCAATATTTTCTATTCCTTGTGCCCCACAAAAACGAGCCAATGCAAAAGGTAGATCTGCAGAGACGCACAACACTTTGGTATTGTCCAAGTCAGCCGCTTGCTGATTGAAAGTGCGAACAGATGTTGCACATGTGCCTGTATCTACCGAGGGGAAAATATTCAATATAAGTCGACTACCTTTATAATCCGCCAGTTTAGCCTCTGAAAGGTCTGTTTTGACCAATATAAAGTCCGGTGCTGCAGACCCAGTGGCAGGCAATATACCTGCGGTTTCAAATGGATTTCCTTGTAAGGTAACTGTTGCCATACGTTTCTCTATGTAATAACCAGGAGCCAATAACAGTAGCAAAGTTTTTGCTGAAAGGGTTAATATAACCGGCCATAATCTATTCCTAAGGAGTATTTCATGTCGTCCACCGTCAGACTGTTTATTTCCGCCGCCGTGTCATTTGTTTTTTACTTTGCCTGGTCATATTGGGCTAACGCTATGGTGACGAATGACCAAGCCCTGGTGCTTCGTTCTGCTTTTGTCCAGGGCACATTGAGCGGCACCATTACGGTACTATTTACATTTGGACTGGAGAAATCCCTTGCCCGTTTTGGTGGAAGTTGTTTATCGTTAGTACTGGTTGTACCCGTATTATGCGCAGTTCATTCGAAAACTAGGCAAAATATCGCCATTTTCAAAACATTCAACACCGCCCTTGATACCTCAGCACGCTACTTCAGCGGGGCCACTGTACCCGGTTCCCTATTGGCACCGTTGTTGCCAATAGGGATCCAATCGAGTATCGCCATCGGAGTGAATATACTTAACCAAACACCTAATCTGTGGTTGACCGTGGCGCCAAGTATTTTGATTACGGCAATCTACGGCTACATTTACACCTACACTTTATTGTCTAAGCCTGCTCAACCTGTTTTGTCAGAGTAATAAACTGATAATCGTAGGGGTTGTTATCATCTGAGGTGCATAACTTTTTATCGAGCGTGTGCCATTGGAACGCCTTTTGATAATCAGGGAAATAGGTATCGCCCGGGACATCCAAATCGATGAGGGTTAAATATAGTCGATGGCAAAGGGGCAAGAAATACTGATAAATTGTGCCGCCCCCTATGATCATCACTTCCTGTGCATTTCCTGCAGCAGCAATAGCCTGCTCACCGTTTTCGACAACGGTCGCGCCATCCAGAGTCAAAGTCTGAGTCCTGCTTATTACGATGTTAAGCCGTCCTGGCAGCGCCTTACCGATAGACTCATAGGTCTTGCGACCCATGATAATCGGTTTCCCCAGAGTGACACGCTTAAAATGTCCTAGATCTGCAGGCAGACGCCAGGGCATCGTATTATTGGCACCGATCACCCGCCTGTTTGCCATGGCGGCAATCATAGATATAAGCATGAACGCTGACTCTCTTTAGTTCGTTGATATTGATGATACTATATACCCCTGTCTTCCCTGGAGCTGGAGCGTTGTAGGCTGGTATCGCTCACCCCAATCACTTAGGAAACCTAAGCTCATGGGGCTGAATTCCTTTACCGCCAAGCGGCAGCATCAGTGGCTTTGGGTATAAAATTTAACTACTTCTGATAAATCACTTCAACGTCATAATCGTCATCATCAAAGTCATCATCGTCGTCATCAACATGCTGCTCAATGGCTTCTTTATGGTAGCTATCCCATTTAAAGCCCACATCTTCACCTGGCTTATTATCTTCAAGTTCAGGTGGCAAGGACTCAATAAAGTCCATTGCTTTGTGACATAGCTCTTGTGTGCCGCGCTTTTGTACAGCGGAAATACAATAATAGCCTTCCTTCCAGTCAAGGGCTGCAACAATTTTTTCACACAGCTCGCTTGCTTCTTCTTCAAGCATCAGATCGACTTTGTTAAAGACTAACCAGCGTGGTTTGGCAGCTAATTTCGGATTATACTTCTCAAGTTCAGCAATAATCGCTTTAGCGTTATCGACAGGATCTGAGCAGTCAGCAGGCATCAGATCAACTAAATGCATCAGCACCCGACAACGTTCAAGATGCTTTAGAAATTGAATACCCAGACCCGCGCCGTCTGACGCGCCCTCAATCAAACCGGGTATATCAGCAATAACAAAGCTGCGCATGGCATCTAGCCTAACAACACCTAAGTTTGGTACCAGGGTGGTAAAAGGGTAGTCTGCCACTTTTGGTTTAGCTGCCGACACACTGCGAATGAACGTTGATTTACCCGCATTTGGCATACCCAGTAAGCCTACGTCGGCTAACAACATGAGTTCGAGTTTTAAATTTCTTTCATCCCCTGGGGTACCATTGGTTTTCTGCCGGGGGGCACGATTTGTACTGGTTTTAAAGCGGGCATTGCCTAAACCATGATAGCCACCTTGAGCGACTTTCATGCGTTGACCATGCTTAGTGAGATCGCCCAATACCTCACCGGTATCAATATCGGTTGCACGAGTCCCAACCGGTACTTTAACATCAAGATCAGGCCCACCCCTGCCAGTGCAATCTGCACTTTGGCCCTTCTTACCATGATCTGCTCGATGAAAGCGTTCAAAGCGATAATCAATTAGGGTATTGAGATTTTCATCCGCTAACAAGTAGACGCTGCCACCGTCGCCGCCATCGCCGCCATCTGGACCACCGTCTGGAACATATTTTTCACGGCGAAAACTCGCTACGCCATTACCGCCTTTACCCGCTTCAACGCGAATATTCGCTTCATCTACAAATTTCATGAGGACCCCAATTTATTCTCATTACCAACAAAAAGCCCCGCATAAGCGGGGCCTTTTAAATCTTTAGTAATTGTAACTTACTCAGCAACAATACTTACAAACTTACGGTTCTTGGGACCCTTCACTTCGAATTGAACTCTGCCAGGCGACAAAGCAAATAAAGTGTGGTCTTTTCCAATACCCATGTTGTTGCCCGCATGGAATTTAGTCCCACGCTGACGAACAATAATATTTCCGGCTAGTACTGATTCACCACCGTAACGTTTAACACCTAAACGTTTACTTTCTGAATCACGGCCGTTGTTAGTACTACCACCAGCTTTTTTATGTGCCATGTGTTAAAACTCCTATTAAGCGCTTATACCAGTGATTTTCACTTCCGTGAACCACTGGCGGTGACCCATTTGGGTACGTGAATGCTTACGACGACGGAACTTGACGATTTTAACTTTCTCGCCACGACCATGGGTTACTACTTCCGCAGTAACTTTACCACCACTAACAAATGGGGTACCAATTTTAACATCGTCACCATTGCTCACCATTAAAATATCATCGAACTCAACCGACTCACCTGGAGCCACTTCGATTTTTTCAAGGCGAACGGTTTGGCCTTCAGCCACACGGTGTTGTTTACCACCACTTTGGAAAACCGCGTACATAATTAACTCCGCTCTGCGTCTTCGGACGCTATATATCAAAAACAGGGCGCGAATTGTACGTGAACAGCGAAATCCAAGCAAGCCCAAATGCAAAATTTATCGTTCAAATATACGCCAGATTAATTTATGGCCTATAAACATAGAATATCTAGTGCATCAGGCACTGGATACCCTGCAAAAATGGTGTAAAATCCGGCCCTTATTAATGTATTAGCTTAGTGAGTTTAGAAGATAGAGCATGGATATAAAAAAAATAAATTCTTTGGCTAAAGAAGACATGCTCGAGGTGAATAAACTTATTCAGGAACAGGTCAATTCCGACGTGTCTCTGATCAATCAGTTAGGATTTTACATTGTTAACAGTGGCGGCAAACGTCTACGGCCCCTGTTAACGGTATTAGCCGCTCGCGCGTTAGGTATTAGCAATTCACAGCATCATACGCTGGCCGCCATTATTGAATTTATCCATACGGCTACATTGTTACATGATGACGTGGTTGATGAGTCCACCATGCGTCGGGGTCGCGAAACGGCTAATGAGCTGTTTGGTAATCAAGCCAGTGTCTTGGTTGGAGACTTCTTATATACCCGCTCTTTTCAAATGATGGTGAGTTTAAAGCGTATGCGGGTAATGCAAATATTATCTGATGCCACCAACGTGATCGCTGAGGGTGAAGTACTGCAGCTTATGAACTGCAGCGATCCCAATACCAGCGAAGCCAGCTACATGCAGGTCATTTACAGTAAGACCGCTCGCTTATTTGAGGCGGCTACCTTGTTGGCTGCAGTACTAACGGAGCAAACACAAGAAATAGAACTTGCCATGCAAGACTATGGGAAGTACCTGGGTACTGCATTCCAGTTAGTCGATGACATTCTGGACTACGTCGCTGATCCTGATGAAATGGGTAAGAACGTAGGAGATGATTTGGCTGAGGGTAAACCGACCCTTCCACTACTCTATGCCATGTGGCACGCAAAGCCTGAGCAAAGTGCCATGATCCGTGAAGCCATCGAGCAAGGTAATGGCATGAGCAACTTTCAAGGGATAATGCATACCATGCAAGAAACCGGGGCACTGACTTACACTAAACAACTGGCACTTAACGCTGCCCAACAAGCAATAGACGCATTAGCGCCCCTGCCTGAGTCTGAGTACAAACAAGCCCTTATCGGTTTAGCCAAGCTATCTGTTGAGCGGGCCGCTTAGCAGACATACCGTACCTTCCCAGCAAACTGCGCCGCTCACATCTCAAGAAGATTAATGGAAGAGCGTTTATGTAATCGATAGCTTATTAAACGTTCATAGTTTGCCGATTCACTACTGTTTATCTAATCGGACTCTGCCACTGATGGTTGATACCTCGACCTTACCATTGCCCCCATTGAGTGAAAATTCTAAACTGCGGATCGGGCCGTATTGGCCTTTTTGAACCGGATCATCTGAAATTTTATTCACTATTTTACCCCCTGAATGACTCCGAATGTCGAAACGAGCAGAGATCTCTTCTTGAAAATATAAGCTTACTGAACCGCCGATGCTTGATGCGCTAACCTCGCCATCTGGCAGCAGAGTCAACCGGGCTTCAATACTTCCATTGACCGTATCCAGATTGAGTTGCCCGATCTCGCTTAATGTTAGATCAATATCACCATTGACTGTCTCGGCATTTATCTCGCGACTGGCACTGGTGATCACAATGTCACCATTTACCGATTCATAGCGATCTTCTTTGCCGTGATTATTGGTGGAGCGGATCTCACCATTAACGGTTTCAATCTTAAGGTCGCCCTTTAGTTTACTCGCGCTGATATTTCCGTTAACCGACTCCAAACGAATACGCCCTGCCAGATCCTTCACCTCAATACCGCCGTTCACCGTATCAAAGTGGGCTCCTCCTTCAATACCTGAACCTTGAACATTGGCATTCACTGAGCTGTAATTGACCTGGCTATCCCGGGGGACAAATATTTCCAATGCGTCGCCATCGTCAACGCCCCAGTTATTCCAATCACTGCTATTGTTTACTTTCACCTTGATGAGGATTTCATTGCCATCGCGTTCGAAGATAAATGCCTTCGTTCTGTCGCCTAATTCACCCACTACCCGTACCTCGGATTTGTCCCAGGCTGTTATGTGGGCGTAGCCGTTTATATGCTCTATTTCTACATAACCGTCTTTTTCAGCCTTTAGCGTCTGGTCAACTTTATCGCCGGCAAATAAAGATTGGCTGATGCAACATAATCCTATCGCCACAGTAAGTAATACTTTTTTCATTTTTCTACTCCCAAAACCTGTGTTGTCATAACTAAATTTGTGACCACTTCGGTGAATGCACACGTTCAATTAAATTAATTTGTTGCTGATGAACAGTTTGTAACATCTTCAGCAAAGCCATATTGTTCGGTTCGTTGTTAAGCGCGGATTTAATGGCAACTGCCGCTTCATCAAGCTCGTCTAATTGTTCCTGCCAGTTTTGGGTCAGGGCCGGTTGATCCTGAAATTGGACGAGCAAGGCGCTTTTTTGTTGTTGATGTTGTTCACTCAAGGCGGCTACCAGGCTGTCACCTACCAGCACTTGTGAGTGTTGATTGAACATCATCCAACCAAACAGGGCAAATACCACAACGCTTGCTGCTATTGCATATAGTTTACTGCCTGTGGCACCTGACCCACTGGTATTGAGTTGCGTTGGTGCCTCCTGGCTGGCCAACGCCAACTCAATGCCCTGCCAAAGATCACGCTCAGGCTGTTTATCTTTGCCAAGCTCAGCCAATTTTTGTTGTAGCTCAAGCTCAAATGCTGGTTTATGCATAGCCCATCCACTCCTTCATTAATTTTTTTGCGCGATGAAATTGCGCCTTACTGGAGCCCACTGCCATATTAGTCATTTCGGCAACTTCTTCATGGCGGTAACCCTCTATTGCATGTAACACAAATACAATTCGCGCTCGTTCCGGCAACCTCACGATATAACTTTCCAGGTCGACTTCTGCACTTGATGCTTGTGCTTCCTCATGCATGGCTACCGAATCTTCGATATTAAACATCCGCTGCAGCCAACCGCGCTGCTTGCGCAAATAGGAAATCGTAATATTCGAGGTGACTGTATGCAGCCAGGTCGAAAACTTACTATCACCTTGGTAATTGCCAATTTTGCGCCACAATTGAATAAACACTTCCTGAGCGGCATCCTCCGCCAGCATCTTCTCACCCGTTAGCCGAAAACAGAGGCCATACACCTTGCCAATGTATTGCTTGTATAGCCTGTTATAGGCTTGTTTGTCCCCTGCCTGCACCAAACGGATTAGATCCAATTCACTCTTAGTGGCAAACTTATGAGCAGCGGCAACAACATTTCCTTGTCTAGTCAATCGAATGTCTTCATTGTGGATTTGAAGGATTAGTCGCAGCGTAGATCACAAAGGTTTAAAGCAGCAAAATTATTATTCAAAAAAAGACTTAAAACAGATAAAAATCATTGAATTATATTTAGGACACAGTTCAGTTGTCGGCCCAAAGCGCAGGCCCACAGGTATTTTCAAGCATAGCTTTGGATCGGTGAAGGTGAATCCATTTGGGATCGTTGGCGACGTGCAGGTGGATAAACGCTTGCACGGTGGTACGTACAAAGCCTTGCACCGGAATGCTCAGATCGGCTATGTGCGGATCATTAAACGTTATCCCCTGCTACACAAAAAAGCTCGGTCTGGCAATATTGGCGATAATATCAGCGCCACTGGCATGCATGCGCATAGTGTGTACATCGGGCAGGCCTATCAACTAGGTGAGGTAAACGCACCGCTCAGTTCACCGCGTATCACCTGTTGGAAAATCGATGAAGAATTTAAGCAGCCAGACTTATACCATCCCTCCTTGATATGTGATCAACTCACAAGGTGCTGGTAAGTTTCATAACAAAGCGTAACGTCGAAGAAATGCTGGTTGCCTTGATAGATGTTGTAATGCAGCTAGAAAGCTTGCCAGCCCTTCCCGAAGGGCGATCCCAAAGTCGCTTATCATTTCCCTTAGACAGGTAAAAAACCGCCGTGATGATACTTCTTATATCCATCGCTGAGTGAGCAGATACCTAGGTGCAATGCTATTACATAACTTCATTGGCGCACATCAAATTACTGGCTGATACTACCGAGTGCTGGGGGACGGAACACTTTCGGTGAGCGACGACATAAAGATATTGGAAAAACCCAACAGGACTTTATCTATTCGCGCCTTTATGCAAGTAGTGAAGGGTAAGATCACCGACAAGTCATTTATTGAAGACGCAGCGAACGCAAGGGTTCTCGATCCTCAGTGGCACGTCAGGCTACTGGAAAGCTGTGAAAAACCAAATCGCAAACAAAAACACCGCCAATCCCAAGCAGGAGGCGGTGTTTTTCATGCACTAAAATAATGTAATAATTACAAGTTGCTAATTACGCTTCTTGAATAACTACTAATTTTATAGCGGCCATCACTTCTGGGTGTAACTGCAAATCAATTTCAAATTCGCCCGTTTCACGCAAAGTGCCAACAGGCAGTTTGACTTCAGTCTTAGTGACGGCAACACCAGCAGCAGTAATTGCCTCTGCGATATCACGCGTACCAATTGAACCGAACAACTTTCCGCCTTCACCAGATGGCGCGGCAATCGTTACTTCAGCAAGCTCAGCAACTTTTGCTGCACGAGCTTCAGCGGCGATAAGCTTATCTGCACTTTTTGCTTCAAGCTCAGCACGACGAAGTTCAAATTTTTCTACGTTTACTTTAGTCGCAGGTACTGATTTTCCCTGTGGGAACAAAAAGTTACGCGCGTAACCTGATTTTACAGTGACTCTGTCACCCAAGCCGCCCAGATTAGCGATCTTGTCTAGTAGAATGATTTCCATCTTTGCTACCTCTTAATTACGCCAATGGCTACTTGTGAGAATCAGTATACGGAAGCAATGCCAGGAAGCGCGAACGCTTAATAGCAGTTGACAACTGACGCTGATATTTCGCGCTAGTTCCGGTAATACGGCTAGGAACAATTTTACCACTTTCAGTGACATAATTTTTCAACATAGCGATGTCTTTGTAGTCAATCTCAACTATACCTTCAGCTGAAAAACGACAGAATTTACGACGTCTAAAAAAACGAGGCATAATGTCTCTCCTTATTCTTGTTTGTCAGAAGCAGAAGCTTCTTCAGCTACAGGTTCAACTACAGCTTCGGCTACAGGTTCAGCTTCGACTACAGCTTCAGCTTTAGCTTCAACAACCGGCGCTTTTTCTGTAAAAGCAGGTCGTTCGTCACGTTTTTCACGACGTTCTTCTTTAGCCATGGGCGACTGTTCAGTCTCTGCAGACTTTGTGCGCATAACAAGATTACGTAGCACCACATCGTTGAAACGAAAAGCAGTTTCTAGCTCTTCAACAGCTTCGGCAGTCGCTTCAGTATTGATAAGTACGTAATGTGCTTTGTGTAGTTTCTCGATTGGGTAAGCCAACTGACGACGGCCCCAATCTTCTAGGCGGTGGATAGTGCCGCCGTCTTGGGTAAGAATTCCAGTATAACGCTCGATCATACCTGGAACTTGTTCACTCTGGTCAGGGTGAACCATAAATACGATTTCATAGTGACGCATATATGTTGCTCCTCACGGTTGTAGCCTCGACAGCACAGCCAGACTGTATAGAGACAAGGAACTAAAATTGAATGGCTGATTTAAGCGGCGCGAATTGTATATAAATAGGGCATGAGGCACAAGGTTTATTTGCCGTTTAACTTTTTAAACGCCGGTATTGGGTTAATCGCATGGTTTGTCAGATATGCAGCGCTTTAAAACCCTAAAATATGCGCTACTCGTTGTCGTTAGGGCACGGGATTAAATGCCTACCTTCCAACCACCCGCTCCTCACTTTCCCATATACGCCACACCATTCCTACGCCCATGGAATACGTGTTATTGTCCTTAAATAAAGGACTAACTTTGTTGGCCGCACCGGAATGAATAGCGATATTGCCCCCAAAAAATATTCGGATATTTTGTCGGGCATTAAATGACAGACCTATCGCCAAGGTCGTGCCTAAATATCCGCCTTTGGCCTCGTAGGTCTGGCGGTCATTTGTTACATAAGGACTGTCCACCTGATAAAAGTAATCATGCAAGGCCTCGGTTGCCCATGTAGGTGCAATACTGATAGATAAAGCCGTAAGCTCACTTAAGCGCCCACGTTGTCGATAAGACAACTGCGGTTGAAATACATAACCTCGACGCTCAATACTGGAAAAGTCCGTTGAAAAAGCAGCTCTGATGGGTAAATTAACAAATAACTCTGCCCTGCCCTGATGCTCAAATTCAAATTGACCAAGGCGTACTATCAGCTGAGGGCCTAACTCAAAAATATAATCTAAATCTGGCATCCCCTCCCTGGCGACATTGTCATCTGAATTGGCATTAAATGCGCCAGCTAAAGACAGATCCAGTTCATACCAAGATTTGTCCACGGCGACAGCTCTGGCGATTGCCCCGTCACCAATTCGCAAGGTTTCTCCCCTATAAGTAAAATAGGGTGAGGGGATAAGGTTAGTTTGGCTTTGATCAGCCCCGGGATATTCTGGTGAGTAAAATGCACCCGCAAAAACACCCACTTCCCACAAGGGCCGTAAATCCTGGCCCAGGGCGATGTCTTCCTGTGCCTGAAGGCTGAGACTACCAAGCGTTAGGACCATACAGAGCCCAAACGGAGTAAGTTTACTGTGGAAGAACATAAACATCTCTTAGGGTTATTACGAGTCTCGACCTGTAGTTACTAATTAAGATCAGTAAAGGATCGAATGTTATGAGATCTTGTTTATCTTTTATCCATAAAAAATTTACTTTTTTTAACTTTTTTAGACATAAAACCTTGAGTTCACTTGGCCTAGCCCCATCTCTCAACGCAGAACATCTTTCTGGACAACTGAACCTCAGCCATTAAGAGGCTGCAAGGCTAAATTGTTCCTATAGCCGCCAAATTATTTGGCACTTAAAATATCATTAATATTGGAATTTTCAGGAGATTTGAAAATGGCAATTCGTCCTTTAAACGATCGCGTTATCGTTAAGCGTCACGAACAAGAAAGCAAATCTGCAGGTGGCATCGTGCTTACCGGCTCTGCAGCAGAAAAATCAACTCGTGGTGAAGTGCTCGCCGTAGGTAATGGTCGTGTACTTGATAATGGCGACGTAAAAGCGGTCGACGTGAAAATCGGCGACATCGTAATTTTCAGCGATGGTTACGGTGTTAAAACTGAAAAGTTAGACGGCGAAGAAGTGCTTATCCTTGGCGAAAGCGACATCTTGGCCGTTGTTGAATAAACCCACCGAATCAAACAGAATTTAGAGGAAAATAATCATGGCAGCTAAAGAAGTTCGTTTTTCTAATGACGCTCGCGCAAAAATGCTTGCTGGCGTAAATATTCTAGCTAACGCAGTAAAAGTTACCCTAGGTCCTAAAGGTCGTCACGTCGTATTAGACAA
This sequence comes from Paraglaciecola sp., assembly GCA_047618055.1. Lineage (GTDB taxonomy): Bacteria > Pseudomonadota > Gammaproteobacteria > Enterobacterales > Alteromonadaceae > Paraglaciecola. The sequence goes on from JBLHIW010000002.1 coordinate 27,168, forward strand.
GTCATTCGGCGCACCTACCATCACTAAAGATGGTGTATCGGTAGCTAAAGAAATCGAATTAGAAGATAAATTCGAAAACATGGGCGCACAAATGGTTAAGGAAGTTGCTTCCAAAGCCAATGATGAAGCCGGTGACGGCACCACCACTGCTACGGTATTGGCCCAAGCTATCGTAACAGAAGGTTTGAAGTCTGTTGCGGCCGGTATGAACCCAATGGATCTTAAGCGCGGTATCGACAAGGCAGTTATTGCCGCAGTTGAAGCCTTAAAGAATCTTTCTGTACCTTGTGCAGACAACAAAGCCATCGCTCAAGTAGGGACTATCTCTGCTAACTCTGATATTGAAGTCGGTGACTTGATTGCTGAAGCAATGGACAAAGTCGGCAAAGAAGGCGTTATCACCGTTGAAGAAGGCCAGGCACTGCAGAATGAGCTTGAAGTCGTTGAAGGCATGCAGTTTGATCGCGGTTACTTGTCTCCATACTTCATGAACAACCAGGAAAACGGTACAGTTGAATTAGAGAGCCCGTTCATCCTCTTGGTTGACAAAAAAGTATCTAACATCCGTGAAATGCTACCGACCCTTGAAGCTGTAGCAAAAGCCTCCAAGCCTTTGTTAATCATTGCTGAAGATGTTGAAGGGGAAGCCCTGGCAACATTGGTCGTCAACAATATGCGCGGGATCGTTAAAGTTGCAGCGGTTAAAGCACCTGGTTTTGGTGACCGTCGTAAAGCCATGTTACAAGACATCGCGGCCCTTACCGGCGGCACAGTAATCTCTGAAGAGATTGGTCTTGAACTTGAAAAAGTCACCCTGGAAGACCTGGGTACGGCCAAGCGCGTTGTTATCAACAAAGACAACACTATTATTGTTGATGGCGCTGGCGAAGATGATGTGATCAAAGGCCGTGTCGCACAAATCCGTGGACAAATCGAAGATTCCACTTCTGACTACGACAAAGAGAAGCTTCAAGAGCGTCTGGCTAAATTAGCCGGCGGCGTTGCGGTTATCAAAGTAGGCGCAGCCACAGAAGTTGAAATGAAAGAGAAAAAAGCTCGCGTTGAAGATGCCCTTCACGCAACCCGCGCCGCTGTTGAAGAAGGCGTAGTGCCTGGTGGTGGTGTTGCTTTGGTTCGCGCAGCATCTATCGTTGGCACCCTTAAAGGCGACAACGAAGACCAGACACACGGTATTAAATTATTGCTACGTGCTATGGAAGCACCAATGCGTCAAATCGCCGCTAACGCCGGTGCTGAAGCTTCTGTTGTGACTAACGCTGTTAAACATGGCGAAGGTAACTTCGGCTTTAATGCGGCGAATGATACTTACGGCGACATGATAGAAATGGGCATTTTGGATCCAACAAAAGTTGTTCGTTCAGCACTGCAGTTTGCTGCATCAATCGCAAGTTTGATGATCACCACTGAATGTATGATAACTGATGCGCCACAAGCTGACGCACCAGGCATGCCTGATATGGGCGGCATGGGTGGCGGTATGGGCGGAATGGGCGGAATGATGTAATCCGATTGGATTATGTTTGGCTCAAAGCCTTGCTTTGACATCTACGTGATTTAAAAACCCGCTTCGGCGGGTTTTTTATTGCCTTGAAAAGGGCGATAGCTTGTCCCTGAGCAACTAGGGTTTTGATTATCGCGTCGCGACCACGCGTGCGCGGCTTTACTGGGATCGAAGCAGTTTTTGACCTTGAAATCTTGTTGATATTAGCAAAGCGTAACGCCGAAGGAATACTGGTTGCCTTCATAGACGTTGCAGTGCAACTAGGGAGTTTGCCATACCTTCCCGAAGGGCAATGCCAAATTTTCTTGCGCTTTATCGCCGGACCGGGGAAATTCACACCCCGGCTAATCAAATGTTATCGATCGCTGAGTGAGTGGATAATAAGATGGAATGGTCTGACTAGCCTTTACTTATTTAAACTGCGGATATGTCCATAGTTGAGTAGAGCAACAAATACGCTTCCCCCAATCGCATTTCCCAACAAAATAACCCCTATGGCCGGAATCATATCCACCAGCGTCAGGCTGTCAGAGGTAAAGTACGCGACCAATAGTTCCACCGACCCGGCAATCGAGTGGTGCAAACCACCGAGGCCGATAACGAAAGTCACGATGTAAATACAGAGTATTTGGCTGCTCGTGGCAAATGTAGATAAGATAGTCCACGCGCCTAAGGCCATTAACCAGCCTGCCAATACGGCACTGACTAATAGTGTCTGATAAGGATAAGAAAGGATGTGCTGCGCAATAATTAGATACCCTTCACTGGCATGTACAACGCCGTCTGCCATGGCCAGAAGGCCCGCGCTAATGGTACCACCCACTAAATTGCCTAGTATGACGATAAGCCAAAGCAATAACATTTTGTGCAGTTTCACCTTGCCATCAAGCACCGGATAAAAAGCCGTGGCGGTATGCTCCGTAAAGAGCTGAGTACGACTTAAAATGCACATAACAAAACCTAATGGATACACCAAAGCCACTAATACTCGATTAAAGCCGCTGGATAGGTCCCCAACGATAGTGGCCATCGTCCCCACCGCCATAACAGTAAAACAGATGATCATGCCGGCCGCCATGGCGGACATGAATAACGACCATAGGGGTCTGGATAATTGTTCAAGGCCTTCTTCAATCGCAATTTCCAGGATATCGTCCGGATGGCGAAACGTTTCGTCGGTACGTTTCACAATCACCGATACAAAATCCTAGCTTTCACGCTCCCGGGCTTTGCCCCTCTCCCGTGTTTGCTCAGAAAATAGTTGTTCACCGTCGGCTGAAACCAATCGTGATTTTTTATCGCTAGCCTCGGGGAAATTATTTTGTTCACTCATGCTGGTTCTCACGTTATTTGAGTGCAGCACACACGCTTAGGTAAAGCTTGAGATGCAGTTCTGGACGCCAGGCCATAAATTGCTAATCTACTGCTTAATTGGTAACGCTTGGTTTTTCAAGTGTGAGCAATGCAAAATCCTTGAACTCTGGCTTGCCATAAACGAGTTGAGCTAGACTCAATAATTAATTACATCCAGTTGTCGTTACGACTGCGCTTTTTTGGCAAGTAGGTGAGGATAATACCGAGTAGTAAACTGACCACCGCAATAATTCCACCCCGGGTAAACCATTGCATTTTGGCCGTTTGATCATGGTTGACAAGTTGTGTGTTTATTTTTGCGTTTTCAATCTGTAGTTTATTCTGCTTAAGCACTAAATTTTTGTTTTGTGTGCTCAGCTCGGTAATTTTTTGATCCAACAGCCCGATAGCATTTCGTTGTTGAACTACGGTTTGACTGGCCTCCTGCAATTGCTGCTGCAAACCCGGCAGCACCTCTCGTAAGCTTTGTTGCGGACTGATAAACTGTCCATCAACCCAACCCTGCCGTTGTTTGTCGTCAATGATTTCAACAAAGTTGTTTTTTTTATCTTCTTGTAGCAGGGTGACACGTGTGCCCGCCACTACCTGACCTAGAATACGATAGTTGCGTCCGGGACCGGTATGCAAAAAGGTAAATAGGTCGTCTGAAATATAGCGTAGCTCACCATCACTATTGGTCGTTTCCTGACTGTTTGCGACACGGCTAAAGGCCATCAACAGAAAAAGGGTGAAAATTGAGATAATTTGCTTGCGGGTCATGAAAACGTGGCCTTTGTTACTTAGACTAAATGGTATGGTCTGCTTTATCGAAAGGCAAGAGCGGATTGAAAACAAACAGATTAAAGATCGCATGTGGCGGCGTTTGCAGACAATATGAGGCAGTTATGTCAAAGCTTACTTTCTCAATTTTTCAGCGGGATCATTAAGAGACTTGAGTATAACGTAAGGCTATCATTTATGGCATCATCAGGACGAATTTGAGACAAAAGGTAAGATAGTGTGACAAAGCAAACCCCAATGGAGCAAGAGCTTGAATTGAAGTTGTTAGTGGCTGATGGCGCAGACAAGGTTATTCAACAGCTGCTTTTACCCACATTAAGCACCACGGCTGAGGTTTCCACGCGAGTATTGGCCAATTATTATTATGACAGCCCACAGCGTGCCCTAAGAAAGCATGATATAGGTTTTAGGATCCGAACGCACAAGGGCTTCACCGAACAAACCTTAAAGACCAGGGGTACAACGATTGGAGGCCTCCACCAGCGGCCAGAATATAATATTCCCCTCGAACATCCCCAACCAGACCTCACCCTATTTGCCAACGATATATGGCCTCAGGATATAAACGTGGCTGAACTACAAAAACAGTTGTGCCTGATGTTCACCACTAATTTCACCCGTCATCTATACCTACTTACCCTGCCAGATGGCAGTCAAGTTGAGTTAGTGTGGGACAAGGGTGAAATTGCCACCAAACAGCAGAGCATCCCATTGTGTGAATTGGAGTTGGAGCTAAAAAAAGGTAAGCCCGAACACTTATTTTCTCTGGCTCGGCGCATTGCTCAACTCATGCCATTGAGAATTGGCAACGCCAGTAAGGCTGCCAGAGGATATATGTTAGTTGATGGCCTGAGAAACAAGCCTTTTTCTATGCCTGAAAACTTAAATATCGCAGAAAATGCCAGTGTTGAGAGCGCTTTTATCCAGACAATGGAATTTGCCTTAGGATATTGGCAGCATCATGAAGCCCTAAGCGACACAGCCTCGTCGGCAAATACACTAAGGGCCATGCGCAAAGGGATGGCATTGGTGTTCAATACTCTGAGGGTTTATCAAGATGTACTGCACTGGGACGGGCTGCCTGCCTTGCAAGCCACACTCAAAAACTGCCTTGAAAAATGGCGCTGGGTCGAGGACTTGTATGTATTCAGCCAACTGAATTCAAAAACAGCATTAAAAATCAATGAGTTGGCCCCCAAAAGCAGCTTGCTGATTGATTTTAAGGACAAAGCGGAGGCGCTTATTGCCCTGCATCACCCCCAGTCAATGTTATGGGATCCCACTAATGTTTTACTACAGTTAGATATCGCACAAGTACTGTTTGCTAAACCATGGCAACAAAAATCTACACCTTATCAATTAGCCAGACAAACGTTTACCAAGCAGTATTTACTGAGTAATAAAGTCACACAGACGACAATGACCACAGGTGCTCAGCCCTGGTCTGCCCAGGATTATATTTACCACAGGGACGATATTGAACATCAGCAATGTCTGGACTTGATATTTGCCCCTGCGTTGAGCACAAACCATCAAGGTGAAACAGCCTTATGGCGAGACGTAGGACACAAGCTTGAGGAGCTACGCTTATTGACTTTACTGCAAGGGGAAGCAAACAATACAGAGATACAAAACAAAGCTGGGGTGCTGAGGGTCTGCGCAGAAGCAATCTCAAACTTGCTCAGTGTGATGGAAGACAGTAGGCACAAGGCATCACTTTTGATGCGCCTGGTGTAAGCTAGTGACAGACACCAGTAACTTGGCCTATTTATGAGTACTTGTAGTGTGACGCCACTGGCTAAATCCCCGTGTCAAAGCAAGAAAAGCGCCTTTGCTCATCAGACACGTCCGTAAGCGAACTAATGATATAAAAAATGCATTCAAATGAATTAAACAGATTAGATCAATCAGATTATCCCACTGTATTAAAATTTTAGATAAGGCAGACTTAAAGAATCAATACCAGCTACCTCCTGTTTTGCGGATTGCTGGTTATACTGTTTATCACTTATCACTGCCTGTTAGCAGCCTTAGGCAGCGAAACCTGGAGTAAGTATGAAAGCATCAGATTTATTTGTTAGAGCACTTGAAGCCGAAGGGGTCGAATATATATTTGGCATTCCCGGAGAAGAAAACCTCGATTTTCTCGAGTCCCTGCGGGAGTCACCGATCCAACTTATCCTCACCCGCCACGAACAAGGAGCCGGTTTTATGGCTGCCACCTACGGCCGCCTAACGGGTAAAGTTGGCGTCTGTTTAGCAACCTTGGGCCCGGGCGCGACCAACCTGGTGACCCCCGCAGCTTATGCCCAACTTGGCGCCATGCCGATGTTAGTCATTACCGGGCAAAAGCCGGTTAAAACCAGCAAACAGGGCCGCTTTCAGGTGATTGATGTGGTGGATATGATGCGTCCCATCACTAAGTACACCACTCAAGTTGTCAGTGGCGACCGCATTCCTTCAGTGGTCAGGGAGGCGTTCCGCCTGGCTCATGATGAGCGCCCCGGTGCGGTGCATATTGAACTACCCGAAGATATAGCCGATGAAACCACGACCGCCCCCTTAATTCCTGCCAGCATGGTACGTCGACCGATTGCCGAATACAAAGCGATCTCCCATGCGGTAGACATGATCGAACAGGCCAATTCACCTGTTCTGTTAATTGGTGCGGCAGCGAATCGAAAACTTACCTCCAAGATGCTGCGGGAGTTAGTCGACAAAACCGGCATTCCCTATATCACCACACAAATGGGCAAAGGCGTGCTGGATGAGGAGGGCGAATTATTTATGGGTAATACCGCCTTGTCGGCCGGGGATTTTGTCCATCGCGTAATAGATAACGCAGACCTCATTATTAATGTAGGACATGATGTGGTGGAAAAGCCGCCATTTTTTATGGAGCACAATGGCAGGAAAGTCATTCACATTAACTTCAGCCCTGCTGCAGTTGACCCCGTGTACTTCCCCCAATTAGAAGTAGTGGGTGATATCGCCAACAGTATTTGGCAAATCAAAGAGAGCATTACGCCAAAAAAATGGCATTTTGAGTTCTTCATGAAAGTCCGTGATGCCTATTTAGCCCACCGGGCAGGGTCTGAAAATGATGACAGATTTCCTATTTTGCCTGAACGCTTTGTACGGGATATTCGCCAAGCCATGCCCAAAGACGGCATCGTCACCCTTGATAATGGAGTCTATAAAATTTGGTTTGCCCGCAACTACCCTGCAGCTTTACCGAATACTTTATTATTAGACAATGCTTTAGCGACCATGGGCGCGGGTCTACCTTCTGCGATGGCCGCCAAGTTGATTAATCCGGATAAGTCGGTGATATCTGTATGCGGCGATGGTGGTTTTATGATGAACAGCCAGGAGCTGGAAACCTCAGTACGACTGAAGCTACATATCGTGGTGATTATTCTACGGGATGATGCATATGGCATGATCAAGTGGAAGCAGTCCAACATGCAATTTCCCAATTATGGCCTGGATTATGGTAATCCTGACTTTGTTAAATATGCTGAAAGTTACGGGGCCAAGGGCTGGCGGGTTGATTCTTCGGCAGGATTATTACCCTTGGTTAAAGCTTGTTTAGCCGAGCCCGGGGTGCATCTGATTGATGTACCCGTAGATTACAGTCTCAATGACATCACTTTGAATAAAACCCTTTGCCAGCGCAGCGCGGCAATATTGCCTTAGACAGTGTGAACACACCAAAAAATACCTGGCCTTACAAAAGACTCAAAGGAGCGAAGATGTTAGCTAACGTTTATCCATACTATTTAGCCAATAAGGCGGTGTATGCCAACCAAGATCTAGCGGTTACCAACAAGTACACCGGTGACGTGGCAACCCACACGGCACTGGCCGATGCCAAGGTGATTGATCAGGCGATTGCCGCCGCCGAAGCCAGCCAACCAGCCCTTAACAAAATGGCGCCTTACGAACGACAAGCTATTCTTAATCACTGCGTAAAGCGCTTTGAAGAACGCTTTGATGAGCTGGCTTATGCCCTGTGTATCGAAGCCGGTAAGCCCATCAAGGACTCTCGTGGTGAAGTGACCCGTTTGATCGATACCTTTCGTATTGCTGGTGAAGAATCGGTCAGAATGCATGGTGAGGTGATGAATCTTGAAGTGACGCCCCGTGCCAGGGGTTATCAGGGCATGTACAAACGGGTACCGATTGGTCCATGTTCGTTTATTTCACCCTTTAACTTTCCCTTGAATCTCGCCGCCCACAAAATCGCACCGGCTCTGGCGGTGGGCTGCGCCTTTGTGTTAAAACCTGCCAGCCGTACCCCCCTGGGCGCGCTAATTATTGGAGAGATATTGGCGGAAACGGACTTGCCTGAAGGAGCATTTTCAATCTTGCCTTGTAGCCGTGATGGGGCAGACTTATTCACCACGGACGATAGGTTTAAGTTATTAAGTTTTACCGGTTCGCCTCAGGTGGGTTGGCAGCTCAAAGCTAAGGCCGGTAAGAAGCCAGTTATTCTTGAACTAGGGGGCAATGCGGCATGCATAGTCGATGAAGACACGGATCTGGATGATGCTATCGAGCGCATCGTATTTGGCGCCTACTACCAAAGCGGACAAAGTTGTATCAGCGTACAACGGGTGCTGGTACATGAATCTTTATACGGGGAGTTTAAACAGCGTTACACGGATAAGGTAGCCAATTTGGTACATGGCGATCCCCTCAACGAAGATACGTTTATCGGTCCAATGATTTCCGAGTCAGAAGCCAAGCGTTTGCAGGGATGGATCCAGGACGCAGTGGCCGCAGGGGCGACCTTGTTATGCGGAGGCGAGCGGGACGGAACTATGCTGCAAGCCAGCCTATTGGAAAATGTGCCTGGCGATGCGGCCATCAATACTGAAGAGGCCTTTGGCCCTGCGTCTATTATCAGCTCTTTCTCAGACTTTGATGAAGCCTTAAAAGAGGTGAATAATAGTCAGTTTGGCCTACAAGCTGGGGTATTTACCCGAGATATCTACAAAGCCCACAAAGCCTGGAATGAGCTAGATGTGGGTGGGGTAGTAATTGGCGATGTACCTAGTTGGCGGGTGGACAATATGCCCTATGGTGGGGTTAAAGAGTCTGGTTTAGGCCGTGAGGGTATTACGTTTGCCATGGAAGATATGACGGAAATCCGCCTGATGGTGCTCAGAACACCCCAATAACTTATACCCAAGTGACCTTGTTTTTTCACCTGAATAAAGCGGTAAGGCGCGGATGTAAACCCGCCGCCTTACTGGCAGGTATTAGCAGTCTTTATCCTGTGAATCCATCATGTCCTTAACCTTTTCACAGCCTTTTTTCAACGAGGTTTTAGCCTCGTCTGCCAACTCACTGGCTTTGTCTTTGCCCTGCTCCAGCAACTTGCCGCTATTACCAACAACCTTATCATAGGTGTCACTCGTCGCGTCAGTTGTCTTGTCGAGCATGACTTGTGCCTCATCAAGGGTTTCCTTACTTGAATCGATTGCCTGCTGATAAAGCTCACTGGTTTTGTCTTGGGTCTGGGCAAGTTTCGTTTTGCTTGTGGCAATCGCCCCATCTAGTTTTTGGCCGGCAGTTTCCCCGTCAGTATCCTTATCACTGCACGCAGCGATAAATAAGGATGTGGCCACTAAGGTTAAAACAAGGGGATAATTCAGTTTATTCATAAAGTTTTCCTGGCGTTCAAGCCGGTGTTTTATTCACGTTACTGGGAATAGTATGGATGAAGGTTAGGCTAATAAATACGATAGCACCCAAATAACACATTAAAGTGCCGCACGTGTCCATCAGCGTTCTAAGCAGAGCCTTTACACCTATATAAACCAGCCCCGGGACAGTCAATAGTAATATAAAAAACGTCAACATGGTGTTCTCCCTGGTTACTCCATCTAACACTACTCAGTAATATCATACTAGTGAGACTATTAAGGTTTAGGCGAAATTCGCGCCATATTATTAAACTATTGATTATATTAAATTTTATAATTTCATCGTGAAATTACCTACAGATTTTAGTGACTTATTAGAGACGGTGTTAAGTTCAAATATTTCAGACATAAGTAAACGTAGGGATAAGGCACTAAGGCTGTTAATATCCCTCCCCTTTTTTTGCTTGCCCGGATTTACACTATGTCAAAATTATTCTTTAAAGGCCGTATCGATGCCAGAGAAGACCACCGACGCTTTGGTTACAATACCAAGCGTAAAAGTAAACCCGGTACGCTTGGCTCCCCCTTATCACTCATCGTTACCAGCCTGACACGTCAGCAGGAGCTTGAGTTGATTCTGCAACAGCACTCACTGCACGGAACCTTTGTAATTAGTGATGATGGCGAGGAAAATCTGACTGAGTTAGAGGCCATATTAAATAAACCAAAAACTCAAACTGTTGCCGCTACACAAAGTCGTAACGATCCTTGCTCATGCGCCAGTGGCAAAAAATTTAAAAAATGTTGCGGCCAATAATCAACGTCGCTTCGTTTTAAGAACATGCACCTTAGTTAAGCTGTTTCAACCAGGGAAG
>JBLHIW010000003.1:0-34689 GCA_047618055.1 Paraglaciecola sp.
AAAATTAAGCTCCTGTCAGGAGCTTAATTTTAATCAATTTGAAACCCTCTCCCAGATAATGATTAATCAAGCTGGTTATTATGGTGTCCCGCGGAGTATAGCCAAGCCAAGAACTGAAAAATATCTTAGAAAACTGGACCTATGGGAAAAGCGAAATGAGCCTGCCCGGGAACTTTCAGGTGGCATGAAACGCAGACTCATGATCGCAAGGGCCCTCATGCATGAACCTAGAATGCTTATTCTTGACGAGCCGACTGCCGGCGTGGATATAGAGATCCGTCGTTCAATGTGGACATTTCTCAAAGAAATTAATCAGCAAGGCACCACGATTATTTTAACTACCCACTATTTGGAAGAGGCGGAAATGCTGTGTCGCAATATTGCAATCATTGACCAGGGGCGCATTGTTGAAAATACCAGTATGAAATCCTTGCTGGCGACCCTAAGCGTAGAGACCTTTGTATTGGATTTAAATAAAAATGCCCATTTAGCGACGCTTACTGACTTTGAGTATCGCGCCCGGGACGAGTTTACCCTTGAAGTCGATGTGCCCAAAGAGAGTGGATTGAACGCCGTGTTTGAACAATTAACCGAGCAAGGTATTCAGGTGCTAAGCATGCGCAATAAATCTAATCGTCTGGAAGAACTCTTTGTACGTCTGGTCGCGTCAGGTCGAGAGCCTAGCCTCTTGGCAACACCAAATAGAGAGGTGGCTCATGTCAAATCGTAACTGGGTTGCGCTAAAAACCATTTGGGTCAAAGAATGTACCCGTTTTTTACGTATTTGGGTGCAAACCCTGGTACCCCCGGCGATTACCATGACCTTATATTTTGTCATCTTTGGCAATCTCATTGGCAGTCGTATTGGTGAGATGGGCGGCTTTAGTTATATGGAGTTTATTGTCCCCGGACTCATCATGATGTCGGTCATTACCAACTCCTATTCCAATGTCTGTTCTTCTTTTTACAGTGCGAAATTTCAGCGTAATATTGAGGAACTGTTGGTCGCTCCCGTGCCTAACTGGATCATTATTATCGGTTTCGTAGGCGGCGGCGTTGCCAGAGCATTGATCATCGGGGTGATTGTCACGGTGGTATCCATGTTCTTCGTGGATATAGAAATATTCAGCTTAGGGATCATCATCACCACTTTACTGCTTACCTCGATTTTATTTTCCACCGCAGGCTTAATTAACGCTATTTTTGCCAAGTCCTTCGACGACATCAGCATTATTCCAACCTTTGTACTGACCCCACTCACCTATCTGGGCGGCGTGTTTTATTCGATCAGCTTGCTACCAGAGGTATGGCAGTGGATCAGTAAAATCAACCCTATTGTGTACATGGTCAGTGGCTTTCGTTACGGTTTTTTAGGGGTGGCAGATGTGAGTTACTTAACCTCCATGGCCCTGTTAGTGGGGTTTAATGTGGTGCTATTAAGCATTGCCTATTCCCTCATCAACCGCGGTGTGGGTATACGAAGTTGAACCTAGAAACAGCAGTTAACCGCTCCAGGTGATAGTTAAAATTATGATTAATAAGCGTGTCAGCGTACTTTTGTGGCGCACCCCACAGGTGAAAGCGCTACAGGCACTGAGACTGGTTAAAAACTGCGGGCTCTGGGTTATGAATATTATAAGTAGAACAACTATTTATGCCAAATCAAGCCTTGAGCCAACGATTTTTTCCTGCGCCTTAGCGCCTGCCCAACAGCCAAGCCCCGCATCATGACCAGCGGTAATTCTCGTCGTGTTGAATCTGACCAGCCAGGTGTGCATCAAAACCTGGAGAAACTGGTGACCAGACATTTAAACGCACCCAGCCAAAAGCCCTATAACGCCCATACCCTTGCGGTCTTCACACAAGCCCAAGAATGGCTTGATGGCTGGCAGGGCCCGCTTATATTGGACTCCTGCTGCGGCGTGGGTGAAAGTACGGCTCTTATTGCCAAACAGCATCCAGAGGCACGGGTATTGGGCATTGATAAGTCTGCGTTGCGCACTGAAAAGCATCAACACTATGCAACATCTGCGGATAATTATCGGGTCTTGCGTGGGGATTTAAACGACTTCTGGCGTCTTGCCCTTCAGTCAGGCTGGACATTACATAAGCACTACCTGCTCTATCCGAATCCCTACCCTAAGGCGTCACAGCTGCAACGCAGATGGCATGCCAGCGCCGCGTTCCCCAGTATAGTTGCCCTAGGAGGACAATTAGAAGTGCGCAGTAACTGGCAAGTCTATGTGCAGGAATTCGCCGAGGCCCTTAAACTGAGTACCTTTGATTGCGATGTCCAGGAGTATCAAGCCGAGCTTGCGATAACCCCCTTCGAACGAAAGTATTGGCAAAGTGGTCAATCTTCATGGCGCTTACGGGTCGACTTGAGCCGATAGGGACGAAGGGATACCACAGGGTGCCCAAACAGAAATTACACTTCAGTACCTTGGAAAGGGTCACTATTGCGGGGTAATTTTACCGCACAATTCAGTTTTAATGGGATCTAGCGAGCCCTAATTATGGCCTTGAGATTGCTCTGCACCTTGGTCTGAGGTCAAAATTACGGTAAAGTTCGCGGCCTGAAATTTTTCCTATGAGGTTAGCAGATTGGGTGAAGCACAAGTCAGTTTAGCCAATTTGATGAAAGTTTTTACCCTGCCGGAGGGTAAAGATTCAAAACTTGCGCAAATTGAACAACATTTATCCGCCAATCTAGCGGACTTTTTGTCTCAGCATGTGGTGAATAAAGTCACTTCTCTTGAAAGAATTGAAGATGATTTCGCTGACTATAATGTGCCTGAACAGCCCCAGTTTGTCTCAGAGCACGCGTCTATGCTGCTGGATAAAGTGGTGGCTAACTCCGTCAATACCTCTTCCCCTACCTTTATCGGGCACATGACCTCTGCCCTGCCTTACTTTCATCTGCCACTGGCAAAACTACTGGTAGGCTTGAACCAAAATCTGGTAAAAATAGAGACCTCCAAGGCATTTACGCCTTTGGAACGTCAGGTTCTCGGTATGATGCACGAATTGGTTTATCAACAAGATGGCGTTTTTTATAAACGGTATTTACACAGCGCCACTGATGCTCTGGGGGCATTTTGCTCCGGTGGAACCATCGCCAATATTACCGCCTTATGGGTCGCTCGCAATAAAGCCTTACCCGCCGATGGACATTTTCGTGGTGTGGCAAGAGAAGGCCTAGCAGCGGGTTTACAATATTATGGCTATAAAAAACTGGCGGTCATATCCTCTCGCCGGGGCCATTACTCCCTAGCCAAAGCAGCCGATGTGTTGGGACTGGGGCGGGAACAGCTCTTAATGGTCGACTGTCCCAGCCAAACCTTATCACCGGAAAAAGCCCTGCAACTAGGCCGCCAGTATCAAGCACAAGGGAATAAAGTGCTGGCCATCGTGGGTGTTGCCGGTACCACTGAAACCGGGCATATTGATCCCCTGGATGAATTAGCCGATGTGGCCCGTGAACTGGCTTGTCATTTTCATGTTGATGCTGCATGGGGCGGAGCGACCTTATTCTCTGCAAGCCACCGCAAGCTCTTGCAAGGTATTGAGCTCGCCGACTCCGTCACCTTGGATGCCCACAAGCAGATGTATGTGCCAATGGGGGCGGGCATGGTGTTGTTTAAAGATCCTAAGGACAGTAATGCCGTGCGTCATCACGCCCAATACATATTGCGTGCTGGCTCAAAAGACCTGGGTGCAACCACCTTAGAAGGCTCCCGCAACGGTATGGCGATGATGGTCTATGCCTCCTTGCATATACTCGGACGGCGGGGTTACGAACTATTAATCGATCAAAGCATAGCCAAGGCCAAATCTTTTGCGCGAATGATTGAATTACATCCGGATTTTGAACTCGTCACACAGCCTGTACTGGCGCTGCTGACCTATCGCTTATGTCCTCAGGCAGTGCAGCATAGCATCAAGGAAACACCCCAGCTTGCCGACATCGCCAATACGGCACTCGACGAATTGACGGTTAGCGTACAAAAACAACAACGGGAAGCGGGTCTGTCCTTTGTATCTCGGACTCGATTAGAAATACAGAAATATCCCGGACAAGCCATTACCGTATTCAGAGTGGTATTGGCCAATCCCTTGACGACAGTAGCCAATTTACAGGCCATTCTTGAGGAGCAACTTGCTATCGCCAAGACCCGTGAGCTTTGGCAGGATTTGGCGACGGGCAGCATAAAAACAAACAAATAAGCTCGTTACAGCAAAACCTGTATATTGTCTATCAGTCGGGTGTTACCTAAAAATGCCGCGGCTAAAATCACTAATTTCGTGTCTTCATGTCCCGGCTGTAACAAGCTGTCAGCAGAGCGAAGTTCGATATAGTCCACTTTAAAACCAGCGCTCTTAAGCTTATCTTTATGTTCGGCGATAAGACGGCTAAAGTCCCTGCGCCCACCCTTAATTTGCTCGGCCATCTTCCCCATGGTTTGATACAACGATGGGGCAAGCTCCCGGTGTGTGGTGCTGAGGTAGTTATTTCTGGAGCTCATGGCCAGGCCATCTGCTTCACGTACGGTAGGCACCCCATGAATTTTTAAATTCATCGACAGGTCAGTGACCATGGCTTTGATTACCTGCAACTGTTGAAAATCTTTCTCACCAAAATAAGCATGATTAGGCTGCACCATATTGAATAACTTACAGACGATGGTTGCCACTCCGCGAAAATGTCCTGGGCGGCTGGCCCCGCAAATCATATAGGATAAACCCGGTACTTCGACGAAGGTTTGCTGCTCCAGACCACTAGGATAAATATCCTGGGCCTGGGGACTGAAAAGCACGTCAACTCCTAAGCCTTCAAGGGCAGCCTGATCATGCTGCATGGTACGCGGATAGGCGTCCAAATCTTCGTCAGGACCAAATTGCAGTGGATTAACAAAAATCGATACGACAACGATGTCTGCTTGTGCCTTCGCTTCTTTAACCAGTTGCAAATGACCGTGGTGTAAGTTTCCCATGGTGGGAACAAAGGCGATAACCCTACCTTGTATTTGCCAGTTGCGACGCATTTCCCGCAAGGCAGCAATATTACTGATAACCTGCATATAGTACCTCTCCCTTAGGGCCTGCTAAGCCTAATTAAAACTGTGCTCACTCGATGGAAATTCGCCATTTTTCACTTCACGAATAAAGCTATCTACGGCGGCACGCATGTTGCCACTTTCTTGCAGGTAGTTTTTCGAAAACTTGGGCATGTAATTAGCGCTGATGCCAAACATATCGTGCATCACCAATATTTGACCATCAGTTTTTGCCCCGGCACCAATACCGATCACCGGGATCTCCAGAGCCTTTGAAATTTTCTCAGCCAGCTCACCAGGCACGCATTCAAGGACCAATAATTGGGCTCCGGCTTGTTCGAGCTGCAGCGCATGGTCAAATATTTGTTTGGCCTGGGATTCATCCCGCCCCTGCACCTTAAATCCGCCCAATACATGCACCGACTGGGGCGTTAAACCGAGGTGAGCGCACACCGGCACCCCACGTTCGTTTAGGCCACGCACACTGTCGAATAACCAACTGCCGCCTTCCATTTTAACCATACTGGCACCGGCCCGCATGAGTGTTGCTGCGCTGGCATAGCTTTGTTCGGGGCTTGAATAGGACATAAAGGGCATATCAGCCACCACAAACGCCCGCTGTACGCCCTTAACAACCGCGCGGGTGTGATAAGCAATGTCATCAACACTCACAGCAAGTGTGTCATCGTTACCCTGCAGCACCATGCCCAATGAGTCGCCAATTAACAGTACATCAACGCCCTGCTCATCGAATAACTTAGCAAAACTGGCGTCATAGGCGGTTAAGGCCGTAATTTTTTGTGCATCTTGCTTCATCTTTAACAAGCTTGAAGTGCTTACTTTCTTCATCTCGCATTCCCATTTTCAACGATTAAACAGAGTGGCTTGCTATCTAGATAGGTTAGTTTAGGCACTATACGGATTTTTAGTGGAATTTCTATATCTGCGCAGTGTTGTTGATTTTCATCAGGCCGTTCAATGGACAAGACTCAAGCAATGTTACCAGAGTGGTACCACAGGGTAGACGCAGTTCAGGGGATATTTCATGTAAGGGATACAATACAAACTCCCGTTGTTTCATTCCATAATGGGGAATGACCAGAGAGGGCTGCTGAATAATATCCTGCCCGTAGAGTAAAATATCCAAATCGAGGGTTCTGGGGCCCCATCGCTCGCCGGTGCGTATCCGGCCTTGCTGCTGCTCAATATTTTGACATTCTGCCAATAAGGCCAAAGGTGTCAAGCTAGTGTGCAAGCAAGCCACCCCATTCACATAATTAGCTTGGTTTTGCGGGCCCATTGGCTCGCTGGCATACAGACTTGAACATTTGAGCAGACGACTCATACTGAGTCGTGAAAGCGCCTGCAAGGCTTGTGATATTTGGCTTCTTGGTTCAGCCATATTGCTGCCCAGGCCAATATAAACCTCAATCATATTTAAGTGGGTTTTTTCTTGCCACGATAACGGCGAACACGCTTGGGCCCGGCCCCTTCCTGCTCACGCAGTGCCTGTAACATGTTCTTGCGCTGCTCTTCGTCGGCTTCCTGAAATTCTGTCCACCACTCAGCCAATTCCAATAATTCTCCCCCTTCTATCTGCCCTCTAAGTAACAGAAAATCATAGGCGGCTCTGAAACGGGGATGTTCAAGCATTTGATAGGCTCGGCGGCCATAACGTTTAGGCAACCTTAGCTGCAGCTGCCAAATTTCACGGATCGGAATACTAAAGCGTTTGGGGATCATGATGCGCTGAATTTGCCGGTGCAGAACATCATTTAATGCCAGGTTAAAGGCATCAAAATAACTTAAGCCCCCTTCGACCATATGTTGCTGGCAGCGTTCTTCTAGCGGATACCACATAAAGGCCGCAAAAATAAATGCCGGTGTGACTCTCTGCCCGGTATTTATGCGGTTATCCGTATTGGTAAGCACTTGCTCAACAAATTGTGACTCACGACTGTCAGACTGTTTCAGTAACGGTGCTAACTGAGGGAAAAGAGGCTCAAACAAATGATATTGAAAGAGTAACTTATAGGTTTCAAGGCCCTGGCCTGACAGCAGCAATTTAAGGACTTCTTCAAATAATCTGGCGGGCGGGATATTCGCCATCAAGGGTGCCAACTCATAGATGGGATCACCGGTTTCAGGGCTAATTTGCATATTCAGCTTAACCGCGAAACGCACCGCTCTTAACATCCTGACAGGATCTTCCCGATAACGGGTTTCAGGATCGCCAATCATGGTTATCTTGCGCTGTTTTACCGCCTCCATGCCACCGGCAAAATCGCTGATAGAAAAATCGGCGATGTTGTAATACATGGCATTTACCGTGAAATCACGGCGCTCTGCGTCTTCTTCGATAGAGCCAAAAACATTGTCTCTAAGCAATTGACCGTGATCACTCTGTTTGCTCAGGCTCTGCCCTGCCGGGGTACTTTGCCCACTCGCGTGGTGACCACGAAAGGTAGCCACTTCAATAATTTCCCGACCAAACACAATATGTGCTAAACGAAAGCGTCGTCCAATCAAGCGACAATTACGAAATAATTCTTTAATTTGTTCCGGCGTAGCATTGGTGGTGACATCAAAATCTTTTGGCTCTTTACCGAGCAAAATATCACGAACACACCCACCCACTAGATAGGCGTCAAATCCACTATTGTGCAAGCGATACAAGACCTTAAGTGCATTTTCACTGAAACTGTCACGAGAGATGGGGTGTTCAGAACGGGGGATAATGGTTGCAACAAGATTAGGGACAGCCTCGACTGGCGCTGCCGAAAATGCCTTTTTAACCTTGTTGATTACACGAGAAATAATAAGCTGAGCTCCACGTTACAATGAGTGCTGAAATTTTGGGCGCTAATCATATACTGTCTGGGCCGCCAATTCTATTATCAATCCCCTCTGTTTTTACCCCAAGAGTGTTTATATTCCATTTCTGTGTCGCCCAAAGGAGTAGATCGTTCACCGGCGCCTTACGTAATGTTGTCGGCACCGATAGACCCAAAAAGTGCAGGGCATGGATAATATTTCTACCCGCAAGCCTATTGTCGATGGCGGGAGCGTGATTTTGCTTGCTGAGCTTCTTACCCGACGGGCTTAGCACTACCGGCAGATGGAGATAACGGGGAGGAGGATGAGTAAATGCCTGATAGAGGGCAAGCTGATATGCCGTTGCCGGTAATAAATCCGCACCACGCACCACTTCTGTCACACCCTGGCGAATATCATCCACTACTACGGCCAATTGGTAGGCATACAAGCCATTTTTTCGTTTTATCACAAAATCCCCCTGGGTATGGGCGGGCTCAAATACCACATTTTGTAGGTATTGATCCCTAAAACCACGAGCCGGATGAGTATGTTTAAAACGGGTCGCACAGCCGGTAGAAAGCAAATTCAAGCCGGCACAAGGGCAAGGCTGGTTTTCACCCATGGCGTGACGTTGTTTGCGGGTACAGCGGCAATAATAGCTTTGCTTATTCTCTATCAGCCAATTTAGGGCTTGCTCATAAAAGTTACTTTGCTGGTGCTGATATATCACCGCCCCATCCCAGCACAGTCCGTGTTGCTCCAGGGTACGCAATATGCCTGCGCTGGCACCGGCTTGCTCCCTTGGTGGATCAATATCTTCAATTCTTAGCAGCCAAAGTCCGTTTTGCTGCTTGGCCTGCAGAAAACTCCCTAAGGCAGCGACCAGGGAGCCAAAATGTAAGGGACCCGATGGAGAAGGTGCAAAGCGACCAATATATTGCTGTGGTGCTTGTGTCGCGTGTACCGCAAGAAAGAAAGGAACCATAACGTAACTCTACAAGCAAAAAAGCCGCACTAACATGTTTATATTAATGCGGCCTCTCATTTTCTTCACTGATTAACAATTAACCTTGCAATTGTTTCTCTTTAATTTCAGCCATGGTTTTGCAATCAATACACATATCAGCGGTGGGACGGGCTTCCAAACGCCGGACACCAATCTCAATGCCACATGAATCACAGAAGCCGAAATCGTCATCATCAATACGTTTTAAGGTCTTTTCGATTTTCTTAATCAGCTTACGTTCACGGTCACGAGTACGTAATTCAATACTAAACTCTTCTTCCTGGGCAGCACGGTCGACCGGATCAGGGAAGTTTGCCGCCTCATCTTGCATATGGTGAACGGTACGGTCAACTTCTTCCCGTAGCTGATCACGCCAGGCTTTTAATAACAAACGGAAATGCTCCGTTTGTTTGCCGTTCATATACTCTTCGCCTTTCTTTTCCTGATAAGGCGTCAAGCCAGCTAATGCTAGTAATCCGAGTGTTTTGGTTGTTTTTCCTGTTGGCATATGCCAATTCTCCTAAACGACGACACAGTCTATATTGTGCAGGCAATGTGTATAACAGAAAGCCCATGTAAGAACAATTTTTTGCGCTTTAGCCGTGCCGTAAGCACTAAAACAAGTTTCAGACGGCCTATATGGCGACGGCATATTAAAAATCAACTCATATTTTAGCTCACAAACGGTACCCTTTGATTTATAATGATTTTTTCTTGAGCAATTTTTGTTGAATAACACAACACTTCGAGTCCGGCAGCGATTGCAATGCTCAATTCTGCCGCATAATCTGGATCAATATACTGCGCCACCCGAACACTTTGGATCCCACTGTGTTGCACACAGTATAGCAGCACGGCTCGATGACCTTGTTTTAGCATCCCAGTCAATTCTCGCAGGTGTTTCTGGCCTCTTACTGTCCGTGCATCAGGGAAGAAGCCCTGATTATTTTGCAGTAAGGTCACTGACTTAACCTCTACATAACAGTCGGCGAGTTTTTTTTCGACTGCGTCGCCATCATACCCCTTTAACAAAAAGTCGATTCGACTGCCCTCACGCCCATATTTTACTTCGCTACTGATGGAACGATAGCCATTGAGTTCTGGCAGCTTATGTTCACGCAACGCTTCGCCAATCACTTTATTGGCATTGTGGGTATTAATGCTGATCCAATGGCCCTCATTCGTGACCGCCAGTTCCCAGGTAAAAGCCAATTTACGCTTAGGATTATCGCTCCTGGATAACCATACTTTATAGCCTGGCTCCGCACACCCTGTCATTGCGCCTGTATTGGGGCAGTGAGCGATCACTACCTCCCCATTATCTAGTTCAATGTCGGCTAAAAACCGTTTGTAGCGTTTGAGCAAGGTTCCTTTTATTAATTTATTTTCAAACTTCATCTGCTAACTTAACTTTTAATTTGGCTAACTTGCTATCATACCCAACTATCCGGTGCGTGTTTATCTTTCATGTTCACCGCAGTTTTTCTACTTAATGGAGTCCTAAATGTCTCAACTAACTGTTCAACTTACTGATCAGCCCGCAGCCGCCCAATGGGGGAACAATGCACCCTTGTCTTTTCAACATGACACGGCATTTATTCACTTATCCAAGGGAGAAGATAGTTGCCGAACTATCCGCAAGGCAGGTAGAACCCTTGACGGCCTAGGTCTTGAATACTTAAAAATCACCGGGCAATGGGATATAGAACAACAGTGGGCATTGGCCTTGAGTTTTACTACCGTTCGCAAGCAACAGCGGATCGAGTGGCTTGACGACGACAGTCGCACGGAATTAGTGCATCGCTACCAGGCTTTGCTATTTACCCGTAACCAGGTTAATGCCACTCCAGAAGACCTGTCCCCGGAGAAATTAGCCCTTACCAGTGCCCACTGGTTGCAAAGTATCAGTGCAGACAATATTAGCTATCAAATGTGGACGGGAGAGGAACTTGTCAAACAGGGCTGGATGGGAATTTATCATGTGGGCCGTGGCAGTAACCGCCCACCGGTCTTGCTGGAAGTTGATTACAACCCAACAGGCGATCCCCAGGCCCCTATTAGCGCAGCACTGGTAGGTAAAGGCATTACCTTTGACAGCGGCGGATATAGCATCAAAAGTAGTGAAGGTATGCTTGATATGAAGTGCGATATGGGCGGTGCAGCTACCGTCACAGGCGGCTTGGGCTTAGCCATATTGCGGGGCCTAAATAAACGGGTAAAATTATTTTTATGTTGTGCCGAAAACCTCATCAGTGACCATGCTTATAAACTAGGCGACATCATCACCTATAAAAACGGTACCACTGTTGAGGTGGTGAATACGGATGCGGAGGGCCGTTTGGTGCTCGCAGATGGCTTAATGGCAGCGAGCGCAACGGGAGCAGCACTTATCATCGATGCCGCCACCCTAACCGGGGCGGCGCACGTCGCCATGGGCACTGACTACAACGCAATGCTTGGCTTAGACAAAGATTTGCAGCAGCGCATGCTGGCTTATGCCCAGCAAGAGCATGAACTCGCCTGGAGCCTACCGTTGGAAAAGTGGCACAAAGAAAAATGTCCCTCAAACTTTGCTGATACTGCGAACAGCCGGGTACAAAAAGGAGGCGGCGCAGGCGGGGCGTCTAACGCTGCTGGCTTCTTATCCCGTTTTGTAGAAAATGATGGAAAGGGCTGGGTACATATGGATCTTGCGGCAGCCTATAATGCCAACGGAAATGCCTATGAACCTGCTGGTGCGACTGCACAGGGAATAAGGACCATAGCCAGAGCCTTACAGGAAGAATAGAAAATAGCATAGGGACTACTTCAGGGGATCTGGATTAAATTACCCGGTCACGGTTATCGTTTATCAATAAACGCTAACCGTGGCTCAATTCCCTCTAGACGCTCAGCAATCCTTTTATATTTTTCCACACGTTCTGAATCAAGAAAAGGATTTCCAGTTCTAGCCACTCTATTCGTAGCACTTGCCCACCTAAACATTTCACGACTTGTGCTACTTAGATGTTATAAACTAAACAAAAATGCGTCCCATTGACAGCGTGTACCAGAGCCAGGCAGGATTTCCAGTCAAATACGGCTAGGTGGTATGGCTCAGTGCTATACACTTGCTTAACTAGAAAAATAAAAGGCATCAACTTTTGAATAATAAATTAACCGTTTTCCAGCAAGTCCGTGAATTAACAGGCTGGCAGGCAGTTGCATTTGCTGCAACTTTACTTGAAAGAATGTTACCCAATTACCAATTATTTTGTGAGGCAACAGAATTTGCCGATCCGAGTCAATATCGTAATAGTTTGAATTCGATTTGGGAATGGTTAGCCACCCCAAAAGCAAAAATTAACTTTACGGTGCAACTGGAAAAAGTCGAGTCTGCGGTACCCGATGCCGCAGACTTCGATAATTACGGCGTCTACCCGGCGATTGATGCAGCCATGTCCATGTCTGCCACCATATTATTGATACAGGGAGAGGATTTACAAGGGGCGGTAGTCGTTAGCAAATTGTCACAAGGCGGCGTCGAGGCCTTTATCGAAGCGACCGCTGAGTCTGAACTAAGCGACATGGATATTAAGCAACACCCCTTGATGCAATGGGAAATCAGCCTGCAACAAGAATTATTAGCCATAATTAATGACAGTCCTAAAAACAGTCAAACCTGCAAAACATTAAAAGCCTTAGCCCTAAGGGAAGGAATGAGCAATATAGGCATTGAAATCAATTAGTTGTAACAAGTAAAATAAACCACAATGCAGGGCTGAGTGATTAGTTTAGCCGTTGATACAGTCTTGATATTATTTGGCTACTTTTTTGCTCTTTTATACACGACCAGTTTTCAGGAACAATATAGTTCCCCCCCTGGCCTTCGCATTCGATGTAGATAAGCCCATTGGGCTTCAACAACGAGCCTGTAACAATTTGCCCTATGGTGTGATTTAACAAATTTCGCCCAAAAGGGGGGTCGAGAAATATCACATCAAATGGCTCAACCAGCTGTTGCAGTACCTTGATGCTATCACCGATAAGTAATTGAGCTTTTTCTGCGGGAACCTGAAGCATTTGCAAATTGCTCTGTAAATTGTGTGCCACTTTTTTATCTAACTCAATAAATGTCACCTTAGCCGCATACCTTGATAAGGCTTCAAAGCCTAGCCCCCCGCTGCCCGCAAAAGCATCCAGACATCGACTATTGGCGATAGTTGGCATCAACCAATTAAACAGGGTTTCTTTGTTTCTATCGGTAGTTGGGCGCAGCCCCTGCGCATCTAATACCGGCAGTTTACGTCCGCGCCATTGGCCGCTAATAATGCGAATAGCGCCCTTTGCGACGGCTTGTTTTTTTACGTCTCGCTTCATTTATCCCAGAGATGCTATTATTGCCTTAACCAAGGGCTAATTTACCCCATTAACCTAACGATTTTCCAAGGATTTTTTAGCAATATGTCTAAGTATTTCGGCTGGCTCAAAAAAAACAAGAAGCAAAATGAGGCACAAAACGAGCCTCAGCAAGGCCTGCAGCCAGAATCATTACCCCATGAGCCTCAAGGTGAGGTGGTCCAGGCTGACGTTGTTTCCTCAACACCTCAGACAAGTGACATCACACCCGTCCCAAAGGACGACCTTGATAATTCAAGCACACACACCTCTGGAGAACCTACACCCAAAGCCAATTCGGTCAGAAAGGCCGAGGTTAAAGTAGAGGCCGATATCAACAGGGAAGCAAAAATAAGCGCTGAGCCGGCCCCCCTTGACAAAAAAGATCAGGCTCCCCTGAGTCCGGAACAAAGTGAAGAAGGATTTTTCAGTAAATTAAAACGTGGTTTATCCCGTACTAAGGAAAATTTTGGCAGTGGTTTTGTCAGTTTGTTTCGCGGTAAGGCTATTAACGATGAACTGTTTGAAGAGCTGGAAACCCAGTTACTGGTTGCCGATGTGGGCATGGATACCACCAACAAGATAATTAAACATCTGACCGACACGGCGAACCGCAAACAGTTAAAAGACGGGGAAGCCTTGTACCAACTATTGAAGGAACAAATGGCTGACATTCTCAGTCAGGTTGATAAACCACTTAAGGCCCATAGCGAAACGGGTCCTTTTGTTATTTTGATGGTAGGGGTTAACGGCGTGGGTAAAACCACCACTATCGGCAAAATGGCCAAGCAATTTCAGCAACAGGGCAAAAAGGTTATGTTGGCGGCAGGTGATACGTTCAGAGCGGCCGCCGTGGAGCAGCTACAAGTCTGGGGCGAGCGCAATAATATTCCTGTGGTAGCCCAACAAACGGGCTCAGACAGTGCCTCTGTGGTGTTTGATGCCTTGCAATCGGCTCAGGCCCGTAATATTGATGTGCTGATTGCCGACACGGCTGGACGTTTACAAAATAAAGAACATTTAATGGAAGAACTAAAGAAAGTGGTGCGGGTAATGAAGAAAATTAACCCCCATGCCCCCCATGAAATCATGCTTACGCTGGATGCGGGCACTGGACAAAATGCCATTAGCCAAACCAGGCTATTCCACCAGGCCGTTGGTATTACCGGCCTTAGCCTGACTAAATTAGACGGCACAGCCAAAGGGGGAGTGATATTCGCCATTGCCGACCAATTTAACATCCCGATACGTTACATAGGCGTTGGGGAAGGTATTGACGACTTACGGCCCTTTGATAGTCCTACTTTTGTTGATGCCCTATTTTCTGAAAACCACGCCAGCGCTGAGGGGCTCGCTTCACCCACCTCTTCTTCGCAAAATTTGCAAAATTAATACCCCATGATTAAATTTGAGCAAGTGAGCAAAACCTACCCCGGAGGCCAGCAGGCGCTGCGTAAGGTGAATTTTCACATTGAACCGGGAGAAATGGCCTTTTTAACCGGCCATTCTGGCGCCGGTAAAAGTACCTTGCTCAAGTTGATCAGCATTATGGAGCGGCCAACAGTCGGTAAAGTACTGATCAACGGTCATGACTTAAGCATCATTGGCCGTCGCCAAATTGCTTATATTCGCCGGGATATTGGGATGATTTTTCAAAGCCACCACCTTCTCATGGATAAAAGTGTTTTTGATAATGTCGCCCTGCCCCTGCTGATTGAAGGTTACTCCCGCAAAGAAACTACTCATCGGGTCCATGCGGCCCTGGAAATGGTCGGTTTACGGGACAAAATTAAAAGTCTACCCAACATGCTCTCAGGAGGCGAACAGCAGCGGGTAGGTATCGCCCGGGCTGTGGTTAACAAACCGCCTCTGTTACTTGCTGATGAGCCCACCGGTAACCTGGACCCAAAACTATCAATGGAAATCATTCGCTTGTTTGAAGATTTTAATCAGGCGGGGGTCTCGGTATTTATTGCGACCCACGACTTGGGACTCATTGCCAGAATGAAATACCGCACCCTGACCCTTAAACAGGGGAAAATGATCACCGATGGTTTGTCTGAAGAGTGCCAGGACAACGAGTTATACTCATGAGTATTTTGTTTAAAGGTCGGGCGCGCGGCGCACATATCAGCCAAATATCAGACTTACAACGCATCGGTATGTTTTTTGTTAGCCATGCGCGACAAGCCCTCGGTAGCTTAGGAGAGCTTTGGCGCTCCAGAGCGGCATCGTTAATGACGATTGGGGTCCTGGGTTTAAGTATCACCCTGCCCAGCACCTTGTATATATTAGTTAAAAACGCCGAAAAAATGAGCGCCGGATGGGAGCAGGCCTCGGAAATCTCGCTGTTTTTAAACGAAAACACCCCTAAGCCACACATTGATCAGCTACTCACACGGATCAAACTTTGGCCAGAGATTGCCAGCGTAGATTACATCCCGGCAGACCAAGCCCTGGAGGAATTTAAACAACTCTCCGGCTTCGGCGACGCGATTGCCTACCTGGATAAAAATCCTTTACCTAATGTGATCTTGGTCACGCCTACCCGTAAAAGTGCCAGCCCCACCGCCGCACGGATCTTACTTAATAAGCTGCGCAAGGAGCGGGAAGTGGACATTGGCAAGTTAGACGTGGAATGGCTGGAACGATTGCACGCCATGCTCAATGTAGCCAAAGAACTGGTGAGCGTGGTGGCCTTACTGCTGTTTTTAGCCGTAGTGCTGATCATAGGAAACACGATAAGACTCAGTATTCTTAGTAAAAAAGATGAGATTTTGGTGATGAAGTTAGTCGGTGCAACCGACGCCTTTATTCAACGTCCTTTTATGTACACAGGTTTTTGGTATGGCTTGTTGGGAGGATTGCTGGCCTGGATAGCAGTGCTTATTTTACTTGGGTGGATGAGCAGCAGCGTCACGGCAGTCAGTGAACTTTACCAAAAAGAATTTGATATTACCGGAGTCGATATGAATACCCTGCTAGTAATGTTAGGCATGTCAGTATTTTTAGGCCTAGCCGGCTCACTGTTATCCGTAAGGCGTCACGTAATGGAGATTGAACCTAAATAGTCACTGACCCGCTTTACCCTTTAAAATACCAGACTCATCGGCCACCTGACACGTCAATAAATCCCCCCGTGGTGAAACTTGACTCGTCACCAATCAGCCAGGCGATTGCGGCCGCAACGTCCTCAACCCTGCCACCTCGCTTTAACGGCAAGCTGTCTTTTAAACGCTCCACCCGCCCCGGTTCGCCGCCAGAGGCATGCATGTCGGTGTATATCAGTCCGGGTCGAACAGCATTCACCCGAATACCCTCTTCGGCCACTTCGTTAGCTAAACCAATAGTAAGGGTATCTATTGCGCCTTTTGAGGCAGCATAATCCACGTACTCGCCGGCAGCCCCTGTTCTGGATGCGGCCGATGAAACGTTGACGATCACGCCTCCGCTGCCACCCCGTTTAGTAGACATGCGAAGTACCGCTTCTTTACAGCAAAGAAAATAACCCGTGACGTTGGTGCTCAGCACCTGGTTAATTCTCTCGGCGCTCATATGGATAAGGCGGCACTGTTGAAACAAAATACCCGCATTGTTAACCAGCGCACAGGGACTACCAAGCTCTTTGTCGACGACAGCAAATAAGGTTTTTACCTGGTCTTCATCAGATATGTCGGCCTGGACCGCGATGGCCCTGACGCCTGTTAATTTCGCTAGCGCGACGACCGACTCAGCAGCCTCTTTATTTGCGAGATAATTGACACAAATATCAAAACCATCGTTGGCCAATCGAATGGAGGTGGCGGCCCCAATGCCTCTGCTGGCTCCGGTGATAATGGCTATTTTTCCCATGTTTTTTTTGATCCGTGAAACTAAACTGAATAAAGTTAAGGTATTAACGTTTTGCCAGCAAGTGATGCGAGTACGTCCTGAATAAAAGGTCCTTTTCCCTGGGTATACCTTTCTCTTTCATCTTTGAATTGCCGCGCTAACTTGTGCTTTAAGCTTGCGTATTCAGTGGCTAAGTCTACATTTTTACGAAGACAATCACGAAATGCGAGTCGTTCGAACCATAAGTCACTTTGAAAGGGTACAAGATGCAGATGGTGAGTACGAATTTCTGGCGTCGGTTTGCAAAACCAGTGCATAACATCGACCTTGTAAGGGTAGTAGCAGTAGCCCTTAGCCACCAGTAGGGTTATCGCCCCTTTTGAGCCAGCTAATGACTGAACTCCCAGCATGATGTCGACAATAGGCTTGGCCGACAAACCGCGCACGGCGGTGCTGCCCACATGCTCTATGGTTCCACAAACGTATTTACCCACAATACTTAGCAAAAACTCACGCTCGGCAGCAAACATCTCCGGCCATTGTTGCTCGTATTCCACGATTTGTATTGAGTCAGCGGCCACTATTTTTCCTAACCCTGAGTTGTATCATATCCATGATTAAATGCGTATCTGCCCCTAAGATGCCGAATGTTTTCTGCTCTGGGATTTTTAATCGTATGCAAATAAGACGTTTCTAGCTTATTTTGGTCTGAATAACTGGAATTTACTCGCCTCATCAATCACAAAGTAATCCCCGGCCCCACCACCACGTAGTACGGGCTCGGCTGCGGCAGTTTGATAGACTCCATCAACCAGCAGGCTCCGATTGATGTGCACGCCGACCACTTCACCAAAGATCATCCAGCTATCGACTTTTTTTCCATCAGCTCCGCTGAGTTGCATTAGTTGGCTAAGCTTACATTCAAAGGACACAGGGCTCTGGGCTACATGGGGAACAGAGATGACTTTCGAGGGTCTGGCATGCAAACCGGCAAGGCTAAATTCATCCTCGTCTGGTGTCACCGCCGCGCTGGTTTGGTTCATGGCCTGGGCCAATGGACGGGTAACCAGGCTCCAGCAAAACTCACCGGTAGATTCTATGTTTCTAAGGGTGTCTTTGTATCCCACGCTGGCAAAACCAATAATCGGCGGATGGTAATTAAAGGCATTAAAAAAACTGTAGGGGGCAAGATTCAACTTGCCATCATTATCCTGAGATGAGATCCAGCCGATCGGCCTGGGTGCAACCATTGCGTTAAAGGGATCGTGCGCTAAACCATGGCCTTCGCCCGGTTGATAAAAATGAATATTGTCGTCCAAATGGAATCCTTTTTAATGTGTGTCGTATGCCATACCTGGACACGCAGTATACGTGCAGGCCTGATTTCAATCCATCTGGATAATGCGCCAGCTCAGAGGGTGCTGACAAGGGAAATAACGGGGCAGGACAAAGCGAATAGCACGCCAAATTAAAAAAATCAGATTGCTTGAAGTGTTGCAAAAACGAGGTGTTTTTTTTGAAAAAAACCCATAAGCAATTGAAAAAAAAGAAAAATAGCTTACTGGAATACTTGTATCAATCAAGGGGGATATGTTTCATACTCCAAATTGAATCAAAAAAAACACAATAATTATTAGCTTTTTTTCCCAATAGACTATGCCAAACACTGGATTGAAATTTCCTCCAGCATGGCTCTTTATCAGGAAAAAATCACACCTCAACTATGCTTAGCAAACAGCATGGATACCGTTTTGTTGCAATTTTTTCATCAATCAGGAAGTACAAATTAAATGAGCTATGACGAGACACTTAGTGTTGAGCAGGAATTAGAACGTTTTATGAGTGGTTTGGTAAGAAGAAACCCCGGTGAGGAGGACTTTCATCAGGCTGTACAAGAAGTAGCCGCAACTATCATTCCTTATATTCACGATAAACCACGTTACCGAAAAGCCCATATTCTTGAGCGTATGACTGAGCCTGATCGTGTCATTATTTTCAGAGTTTGCTGGGAGGATGACGAGGGTAACGTCAGAGTAAACCGTGGCTATCGGGTACAGTGTAATAATGCCATTGGCCCCTACAAGGGAGGCTTACGATTTCACCCCGATGTTACGCTTAGTACCCTTAAGTTTTTGGCCTTTGAGCAAACGTTTAAAAACAGCCTTACGGGTTTACCCATCGGTGGCGGTAAAGGGGGAGCAGATTTTAATCCCAAAGGGAAATCTGACGCAGAGGTTATGCGCTTTTGCCAGTCCTTTATGACCCAACTCCACCGGCACATAGGGCACAATACTGATGTTCCGGCCGGCGATATTGGTGTGGGCGCCCGTGAAATTGGCTATTTGTTTGGCCAACACAAACGACTCACTAACGAATTTACCGGTGTACTTACCGGTAAGGGGCTCTCCTACGGCGGTAGCCTGGTCAGAACAGAAGCGACCGGCTATGGCGCGGTGTATTTTCTTGACGATATGCTGCACGAAAAAGGCACAACCTTAGAAGGGAAGACGGCGGTAGTATCAGGCTCTGGTAATGTCGCTACCTATGCAGCCAAAAAGCTAATGTCCCTTGGCGCCAAAGTCGTTACCTTATCCGACTCCTCAGGATATATTTATGATCCAGAGGGTTTGGATGAAGAAAAACTGGCCTTTATTCTGGATTTAAAAAATGTCCGACGTGGCCGTATCTCTGAATATGCCGAGAAATACGGCGTCACTTTTGTTGCAGGTAAACGTCCCTGGGAGGTCCCCTGTGATGTTGCACTTCCTTGCGCCACTCAAAATGAAGTCAATAAAAAAGATGCTGAATTATTAGTCGAAAATGGCTGCATGGCGATTTCAGAAGGGGCTAATATGCCTACTGAAGAAGATGCCGTTGCGGTGTTTCACGCAGCAGGCGTGGTATTTGCCCCCGGTAAAGCGGCCAATGCAGGGGGGGTGGCCATGAGTGGTTTAGAAATGAGCCAAAACAGTGGTAGAATTTCCTGGACAGAAGATGATCTTAATAAACAATTGAAGGACATCATGAAAACTATTCATCGCAGTTGTGCAGAACATGGCCGCGAAGGTGATCATATCAATTACGTGAAAGGTGCAAATATTGGAGGCTTTATTAAAGTTGCTGAAGCCATGCTCGCCTACGGAGTGCTTTAACCCATACCGTGAGTCTGGTTATTGACCCGTGATAAAATAGCTTGACGGTTTTTAAGCCAGCTAAATTAGCTGGCTTTTTATATTGTGCCCTTCGTGTGCCGTATTCATTCCCAGGCGCAAGTGTCGTCTCATTTCATGGTAAATACTCAGTGATTCATCCACCCGCAACTTTAGTTCGTTCAAGCAGCTATTGCTGGTGCATTGGCAGGGCTGGTCTTCACCCCTTCCAGCCATTGCCACTTCGGGAAATATGCAGCACCCCCTTATACATGGAACGTTAAGCCCCTAAATCGTCGCTCACCTGAGTATCAATTGCAGTCGAAACAAGCCCTTCGACCTCTACTGCGTCCACTCTTTGCAGACCTCGAGGTAGTTTATTACCCCTGCGTCCGCGGTCGCCCTGATAATGGCTAAGATCATCGGCGGTAAGGGTCATGCCTCTTTTACCCGCGAGTATCTTCACATTAGCGCCTTCTGGTACTACCGCGAGCACCTTGACGTATTCTTCCCGGGACTTGATTTTGGCCGCTGGAATGCTGATCAGCTTATTGCCCTTGCCTTTGCCCAAGCTGGGTAGATCTCGCAGGGGAAACATCAGCATGCGTCCTTCGTTAGAGATGGCCATGCACCAGTCAGTTTTTAAGTTACCGACCGGCTGGGGGGCCATAATTTTAGCACCACTGGGCAGTGACACATAAGCCTTTCCCGCCTTATTCTTACTGATCATATCGTCGAATTTACCGACAAAACCGTAACCTGCGTCGGAAGCCATCAGGTATTGTTGCCCGTCGTTAGCCATCACCACATGTTCAACATTTTTACCTGACACTATGCCAAAGCGCCCGGTTAAGGGTTCACCCTGGCTTCTCGCAGATGGCAAACTATGGGCATCACATGAGAAGGTTCGACCGGATGAGTCCATAAACACGGCTTGTTGGTTACTGCGCCCTTTGGCACTGGCTTGATAACTATCACCGGCTTTGTAACTCAGGCCCTCAACATCCACGTCATGGCCTTTGGCGCAGCGCGCCCAGCCTTTTTCCGATAACACCACCGTGACGGTTTCTGAGGGAATTAATTCTTTTTCAGACAGGGCTTTTGACTCGCCACGGAGCACAATAGGTGAACGTCGATCATCACCGTAGATCTCAGCCGCAGCCAAAATTTCTTTTTTAATTAGGGTTTTCAGTCGCTTATCAGAAGCCAACAAAATCTGCAGCGCATCTCGCTCTTTGGCTAGCTCATCCTGCTCGCCCTGGATTTTCATTTCTTCGAGCTTGGCTAAATGCCGCAGTTTTAAGTCCAGAATGGCTTCGGCTTGAATGTCTGACAAACTAAACCGTGTCATCAATTCTTGTTTAGGCTGCTCTTCGAATCGAATGATCCTGATCACTTCATCAATATTCAAAAAGGCGATCATCAAGGCTTCAAGAATATGCAGACGGGCCAGCACTTTATCCAAACGATATTGTAAGCGCCGCACAACGGTATCTTTGCGGAAACTCAGCCACTCAGTCAATATCATGCGCAAATCTTTAACTTGCGGACGACCGTCCAGGCCGATCATATTGATATTAACCCGGTAGCTTTTCTCCAGATCCGTCGTGGCAAACAGGTGTTGCATTAATTGCTCAATATCCACCCGGTTGGAACGGGGAGTGATCAATAAACGGGTTGGATTTTCGTGATCAGACTCATCCCGTAAATCACTGACCATGGGTAATTTTTTGGCCTGCATTTGGGCGGCAATTTGTTCCAACACTTTGCCGCCAGAGGCTTGATGAGGCAGCGCCGTGACGATAATATCGCCACCATCTTCATGGTACACAGCACGCATCCTGACTGATCCACGGCCACTCTCGTAGATTTTTTTCAGATCCGCCTGGGGTGTAATAATTTCCGCATCTGTCGGGTAATCAGGCCCTTTGACAAAGGCTAATAGTTCGTGTAATTCAGCCTTGCTATTATCCAGCAGATGGGCACAGGCATTGGCCACTTCCCGCACATTATGCGGTGGAATATCTGTTGCCATGCCCACCGCAATACCGGTAATACCGTTGAGTAATATGTGAGGCAGACGAGCCGGCAGTACTTTAGGCTCATCTAAGGTGCCATCAAAGTTGGGCTGCCAATCAACTGTGCCCTGGCCTAATTCGGTCAGTAACACCTCGCTGAATTTAGATAAACGGGACTCGGTGTAACGCATGGCGGCAAAAGATTTAGGATCATCGGGCGCACCCCAGTTGCCCTGCCCATCCACCAGCGGATAGCGATAGGAAAAGGGCTGGGCCATCAATACCATGGCTTCATAACAAGCCGAATCACCGTGGGGATGAAACTTACCGAGCACGTCCCCCACTGTGCGAGCAGATTTTTTATATTTTGCGTTATTACTGAGTCCCAGTTCAGACATGGCATAAACAATACGCCGTTGTACCGGTTTTAAGCCGTCACCAATATGGGGTAAGGCTCGATCCATGATCACGTACATGGAATAGTTGAGATAGGATTCTTCGGTAAATTGACGCATTGACAACTGTTCAATACCGTCTTTATTAATAATCGTGTCTTGACTCATAATGGACGCTAACTTTCACTTTGATTATTGTTATGCTTGACTTCATTTTCATAGGTTACCCTATATACCCAAGTGACCTCAAGATGCAGAGTTCAGCGGGAGTGCAAATTTTCAAATACAAGGCAAAGGTATGACGGCATAGTCGTTCTATGTCGCATACAAATAACCCAGTAGTTGGGAATTTGAAACCTGCCACAAGGGAGCTTAGGCATCTTAAGGTGACTTGGATATAATTTCCTGAAGAAATCATCAGATGACAACAGGATGCTCTCCGCCCGTTTTACTTAAGTGATAACCGAGTTATGGCCGTTTCCCAAGGGAACAAAACCGCTGATAAACAACCTGATATACTGCTGACTAACACCCCAATTAAATCTGCTATCCGACCCTATTTTTCCCAATTAAAAGTGTGCCAATACGATTCAAAACCTCTGATTTTGCTGCCAATATAGGTTTTGCAAGGATAAATATAAAAGAGAAACCGCTCCTAGTTATTGCCATCGTCAGCAGGTGAATGTTTTAATACATTATCGATTGTTGTCTGGACAGGAAGAGATGCGCTTCGCCTTTTTAAAGTTGTTACTTATTTCGCTGATTTTTACCACCTGCAACGTAAGCGGACAAAGTGCTATACAGCTCATTTCAGGGGATTACGTCAACAGACTATCGAACGACCTAAAGGTTTATCGTGAGAGCCAGGTACCGCTGTCCGTAGAGCAGGCTCGTCAGCTCGTAGCTGAATTCTCATGGCAACCAGGCGGCAACCCCAACTATGGTGTTTCTCAAAACGGGGTTTGGCTGTATACCACGATTAACAATGTAACCGATATTGACCAGTGGGTTATTGATGTAGGCTTCACCCAGCTAGATAAGGTCGACCTGTATTTATGGGCAAATGGTCAGCTTATTGCTGAAACGCATCAGGGAACGAGTCGCTTAAATCAACGCTATCGTCTGCCGACCCTCAACGCAGCCTTGCCTTATGCAGAAACAATTGAGCTATTTGTCCGGCTTGAAAGCCATTACCACAGGCTCATTGCGCCAATCGATATTCAGTCTCGTGATCATCATGAAAAAGTAAACTTCTTTGACACCATAATATGGGGCATTTTCTACGGCGGCCTGCTGATCCTGGTCCTATATAACTTTGTTCTGTATCTAGGCTTACGGCAAAAAAGTTTGCTC
Organism: Paraglaciecola sp.; assembly: GCA_047618055.1. GTDB lineage: Bacteria > Pseudomonadota > Gammaproteobacteria > Enterobacterales > Alteromonadaceae > Paraglaciecola. The sequence continues at coordinate 24,004 of JBLHIW010000003.1, forward strand.
GCTTATGTCGTGTACATCTTAACGGTGGTTATATGGCAGTTTGTATGGGGTGGCCACCTTAATTTACTCATCGACTCTGCCCTTATACCCTGGTTAAACCGGCATACGGACTTAATACATGTACTGATAGGGCTCAGCTCCAGCATTTTTACTTATTATTTTCTCGAAGCCCCTAAAACGGCGCCAAAGACCTTAAAATTCATTCATTTGAATATTACTATTTTCTTCATCTTAGGTTTGTGCTCAATATTCAATGTATTTCCGCCCCTGTGGCAAAATACCTTAGTTTATGTGGCAAGCATTTTGGCTATCGGCAGCTACATCTCTGCTGGCGTTGAAAGTTACAGCAATCACTTTTCTTCGGCTCGCTACTTTATTATCGCCTGGGGTATTTTAGCCTGTACAACGTTAATAGGCATGTTTGGTTTAATCGGCGTATTTCCATCCAATTTTTTCACTTCTTATTGTTTTCAGTTTGGTATGTTCCTTGGAGCGGGCTTGTTTTCTCTGGCATTGTTGGACAAAAGTAGGCTTCAGTTAGAGCTTGATGTGCAGCAAGCAAACAATGACCTGCGCAACAATATTGAAGTGGTAGAAGAACAAAACGCACGTTTGGATATCGCCCGTAAAGACGCCATCACCGCAAGTAAGGTGAAGTCTCAATTTCTGGCAAATATGAGTCACGAGATCCGCACACCTCTAAACGCCATTTTAGGCTTCAGTAAAGAGCTCTATACCGATGATTTGCCGCGAGAAAAGCGAGAACAAATCAGCATTATCAATACCGCCGCCGATAATTTACTCGGCATTGTTAATGATGTACTGGATTTTTCCAAGATTGAAGCCGGTAAGCTAAAAATTAATAATCATCCTTTTTCACCTAATCAGCTCCTGGAAGAAATAACCAGTGTGATGGCTAAATCTGCCCATCTTAAGGGGCTGGAATTTGTGTTTGAAATCTCACCGCTACCGGAAAAATTAATCGGCGATAGCTACCGGATCAGGCAAGTATTAAATAATTTACTCAGTAACGCGCTGAAGTTTACGGATAGCGGGCACATCGGTCTGGCGGCCAGTGGTCGGGAACTTGAGCACGGCCTCTATGAATTGGTGCTAAAAATTGAAGACACGGGGATCGGTATCAACCGGGTGGACAGGCGTAAACTCTTTGAAGCCTTCTCTCAGGTGGACAATGCCCTGAGTCGTTCCTATCAAGGCACCGGTCTGGGTTTAGTTATTTGTCAGGAACTCGTCAAGCTAATGAGGGGCGATTTGAGCTTACAGAGCTCCCCTGGTCAGGGCAGTATATTCACTGTTAAAATTCGCACAAACCGACTCAATTCCACACTTTCGCTGTCTTGTAACAGTGAATGGAAAAACAAAAATATCGTGTATTTTGACCCCTACCCACACTCGAGATTTTGTGGCATTCAATTACTCAGTCATTTAGGTGCCAGGGTAACGGGTGTTGATTCTTTGAATTATTTACGCCGACTCACGGATAACTACGACATGCTGTTTATTTGCGTGCCTAATAACAAAGAAGGCGATTTACCAAAAATTCTGGAAGCCACTCGTCAGGTAAAGACTAAAGGGGCCATTCTGCTATTTTCTTGCTCAGAATCCATAACACTTAGAAGCGATTTGTCACAGTATTTTACCCATAAACTCAGGCTGCCACTCACTCTTGGTAAAATAAATGAGTTGCTAAGGGCGCCAAAGGCCGATCCTATTAATCACTTACAAAAAAAATTAATAGCTTTGCCACCCGCTCGGGTATTGGCAGTAGATGACATAGAAATAAATCTTCGGCTATTGTCTACCTGGTTAAAAAACTCCTCATTACAATTAACCCTGGCTTACAGTGGCAAAGATGCCCTGACTTTATGCCAAGAACACGAGTTTGATTTGATCCTCATGGATGTGCAAATGCCCAATATGGATGGGCTGCAAGCCAGCCAATTAATTCGTCAAACTCCGTTAAATCTGGGCACGCCGATTATCGCCGTCACCGCCCATGCCTTTAAGGCAGAACAAGAGCGATTACTCAGCTCCGGTATGGATGATTACCTGCCCAAACCTATGGATTTATCTGATTTAATTGATCTGATCACACGCTGGTGTCATCAGGTTGACCCCTCATCCCCAGGCGTCATAAGTGTTGATGGGTCACTTGCACTCAAGCGGGCCAACCATAGCGCCGCCGCAGCAAAGGATATTCTTGAGCAATTTTGCGCCCAACTTCCCACGCTGAGCAAAGCCATAGAACACAGTCTCGCGACCCAAGATTTTAAGGCTTTACAGGCTAAGGTCCACCAGTTACATGGAGCATGTTGTTATACCGGCGTGCCTCGCTTACATGTACTTTGTTATGAAATTGAGAGCGCATTGAAACGTCAACAATTCGAACACGCTAGGCAGCGTATCCCGAGTCTAATTGAAGAGGTTTATCAGGTGCTCAGGCAGGCTGAGAAAATAAAAGGGGAGTTAATTTGACCGTGCAACCTGGGCCTGACATTCCTTTAACAAGGTGACAAAATCTTGCTCGGAGCGATCCAGATCTGCCACTGAAATAAACAAATCGTAACCTAAGCCCTGACGTAGTTTGCCCATTCTATTAGCAAACATGGCTTGGATCCCATAAAGTACTTTACCATCTTCGGTTTTATAACGATCATCTTCCAATAGGCTGTCACCATAACTGTTGTCACTAATACGTTCTAAACCGGTGCTATGCAACAATAAAGGGCGCTGCTCCATTAAGATATTGCTCATCAAACGAGGGGAAATATCAGCTAAAAATGGGCGATAATCTTTAATTTTTATGCCTACCATCGCGAGTTTTTTTTGCCCTAAGCCCTTTTGCACTGTCGGCACATCTATACGGTGAATATTCTCCCAAGCAACTTGCCATTGTCCGTGACGATGTAAATAGCGAATAGTAGTACGTGACAACTCAACACTGTGCATGGGTTCACGAAACTTAAACCAGCTGATCAATAAGGCCACCAAAGAAGCCCCGGTGAGAAAAATGCTGAATAAATAAAATTGCTCTGGTAGCCACGCAGCTACAATGACGGCGGCGATTAAGCCAAAAACGCCAAGCAATAAGCTAGTCAGAATATTATGCTTTGAGCCAGCACGAATTTGGATTAACGCTTCCATTTTACAACCAGAACAAGACAAAAAATAAATACATCAACACACCCCACAGCACCATCATTCTGAGACGTCGGCAATACAGACAATCCGTTTGCCACCAAGCCACCTTCGTGACCTGACTTTTTTTTTGCTCAATCATTCACCGTTTCCACCTGAGGTTCATTCAGCACTAATTCTATCCTAGATGAGCAGAAATTCTAATGACTATATGCTCGTCTAATACCATAGGAATGCAATATACTGCTTGCCTTACAGGTCTCATATCGCTAATTATACTCAACTACGGCGTTATTTGTATGATACATAGAATGACTATGCCGTCATACCTTTGCCTTGTATTTGACGATTTGAACTCCCACTGAACTCTGTATATTGAGGTTACTTGGGTACAGACGTTGCAATGCATCCAGAGATGCTTGCCAGACATTCCCGAAGGGTGATGCCAAATTTTCTTGCACTTGATCAGTGGACTGGGAAAACTCACACTCCAGCTAAGCAAATATTATCGATCGCTAAGTGAGTAGATATTAAGATGGAATGGTATAACTTGCATATACAGCACAAGGGGAGTCCCGACTATTTGGATCAATATGAAATATATTATGGTGTTGAGCATCGCTTTTTGCAGCTTGTTTGCTCGGGCCCAAAGCACGTCACTGTGGTTTGATAATGGGTCTGAGGCTAAAAGTGCTTACACGACACAGACCCGGGTTTTAGCTAAAAACGCCCGCCACATGCGCATCAATAGTGCTGCCTTAGCCAAGACCTTTATCGACAAGGGGCGCGTCATTCATCTTGCCTTCCCTCTCCCAAACGGAGCAATGGTAGATTTTGAGCTGAGTCCCTCGCCCCTTATGTCCGCAACGATGGCAGCTAAGTACCCACAAATGATGAGCTACAGGGGGGTACAAAAGGGCCATTCACACAGTACCGGACGCTTTAGCATTTCAGCCAAGGGTTTATATGGGATGTTTTTACATCAGGCCAAATGGGTGCTTGTTTCGCCACAATATGAAGATGACGTAACTCACTACATCAGTTACTACTACCAGGACGCCGTGCCCCTTAGTAATACCTCATCGCTGCAAAACGATAGTCTTTATTCGGCCTCTGACCTTAGCCAACAAAAACTCTCTGCTAAACTTGCGCCAACAGGAGACTCTGTCCTGACTTACCGCTTGGCGATCAGTGCAACTGGGGAGTATGTTCAGGCCCAGGGTGGCAGTAAGGCTGATGCGGTGGCTGAAATAATGAACCTGATGAATCGTATTAATCTAATTTTACTGATCGACCTCTCTGTGCAATTTGAATTAGTCGATAATGAAGACATACTATTTACCGACCCCTTAACTGACCCTTTTACCAACGAGGATGGGGCGGCAGACATTGAGCGCAACCAACAGGTCGTTGATGATGCGCTCGGTACGTCAAACTATGATATGGGACATTTGCTCAGCACTAATCCAGGGGGCTTGGCTTTTGTGGGTGTGGCCTGCAGGTCAAATATTAAAGCCCAGGGGTATTCCGGCGCGACAAGACCCTCCGGTGAGCGTTTTTATATTGATTTAGTCATCCACGAGTTGGGACACCAACTGGGTGCCAGCCATACCTATAATGCCAGCGAACAGGGCGCCTGTACGGCGGACCAGCGTAATTTTTCTACTAGTTTTGAACCAGGTAGTGGTTCCACCATTATGTCCTATGCAGGTATCTGCGCCGGGCAAAATCTACAAAATAATAGTGACCCTTACTTTCATGCAGGATCAATTGAAGAGATCCATGACTATCTTGATAGGCGCTCCTGCGGTACTGCCGGGCCGAAACAAAATGCCATCCCCAGCATACAGCTTTCAAAAGACACCTTCACCATTCCAAGTCATACCCCATTTATACTTAACGCCACGGCAACGGATGCGGATGACGATCCCCTAAGTTACACCTGGGAGCAGCTTGATGCCGGTGGGTTGGCGGGAGTGACCGAGTCAGCCGCCGAAGTGAGCCGCGACAACGGCAGTAATCCTTTGTTTCGTTCTTTTTCCCCATCCTCTGAATCCAGCCGATATTTTCCAAAACTAAGTAATGTATTGACGGGCAATACAGATTTTGGCGAAACCTATGCAACAAAGAGCCGCGTGCTTAATTTCAGGTTAACGGTAAAAGACCGTCAGGGTGGAGTCAATGATGCCAATATGCGGATTTCGGTGGTCAATACGGGAGAGACCTTTATGCTCGATTCCCCCACAGCAACAAGTACCTGGCGGGGTAATAGTCAGCAACGAGTTCGCTGGGATACGGCCGGGTCTGAGCAGGCCCCGATCAACTGCTTGGCCGTCAATATTAGCTTAGATGTAGACGGTGATAGTAAGTTTGATTCCATACTGGCCAGAGATACCCCAAATGACGGTGAGCACCTAATCACTGTGCCAAATGCCATCAGCAGTCAGGCTCGCCTGATGCTGCAGTGTAGCAACAGTATTTTTTACGTATTGAATGACGGTGGCTTTACCATCACTGCGGCACCTGAGTCGATTGCCCCCATTATCGAAGGACAGCAAAGCTTATCGCTCGCTGAAGACACTCTGCTTTTAATCTCACTTGATGACCTAATCGTGTTTGATCCTGACTCAGCTTACCCGGAAGGATTTAGCCTTAGGCTGGAAGCGGGCAACGATTACGCCCTTGAGCAACAGAGCATTATTCCCACAGAGAATTTTAACGGGCAATTGGCGGTGATAGCATTTGTAAATGATGGTATCAGTGACAGCCCAGCCTTTCCCCTGACGGTGATGGTGACTCCCGTGAATGACGCCCCCGTCCCCGGCGATGATAGTTTGAATATTCCTCAAAATAGTATTTCAACATCGGTAAATGTGCTGGCCAATGACTCGGACATTGATGGAGACACCTTAACCCTAAGTGCTTTTGAATATAACGGAGGGGGACAGGTGAGCATAAGCAATAATCAATTACTTTACGCCCCTATGACCGGGTTTGTTGGCAGTGAAACAATTATCTATACCGTCAGTGATGGGCAGAAAAGTGTCAGTGCCAGCCTGCAAGTAAGAGTTAATGATCCATCTCCTGTATCGAGTCCAACCCGCTCCGGTGGTGGTGGAACTTCAATTACCTGGCTCTTGGTACTTTGCTTATTTGGGCGCTATGCGACTAAACACAAAGCAATAAACATGCTTAAGCTATCACCACTCGCTTCCCCCCTGCCTCAACTAACGTGCTTGCTCATTGCTTTAATGTTAAGCGCATGCGTCTCTTCCCCCAAACAAACAATGAAAGCCTCGACTTTGCAAACCACGCCATCCAAGAGTCTGCAGGGTTTGTTTTATGGGGATGCAAAAGCCGATGCCCATTTGGCCATTGCCAGGCAGGACTTTCGATTTCTGGCCACCAGTAATCGTACGATCGTGCTGCCAGGTATCAATCTACAAAAAAATCGCCTGACAGAACTGGAACAGCTCTGCGGATACCGATTTTTAGCCGGCATGGGGGATACTGTTCACACTCAGCGTGATCTTGAACGACGTAAAACCTTACACCGTTATGCAACTGAATATAATCAACTTATGTTTATTGCCTGTCAGGGTGGAACACTTTAGGGCTTCGATGGTGAGAGCAGAGTGTGATTTTAATTATCACAATGAGATAAAATAGCCTGCATGGCAGGCTATTTGCCGATTTTCATGTGTAGGCGCCTATGCCTTCTAGGCCTACTCTGTAAGGTATGCATTAACCTGGTCTGCCTCACGTTGCTTAGAAAACTCAATCAAATCAAAGCCATTACACTTCATGCCATCTATTGATAAAAGTTTTTGCAACACGTTTTTGCGGCTACCGGCCACCAGACCTACTTTACCTGTGATACTGCGCTTAAACATTTTCACGTCGTCGGTCACTATGGCTTTACAGAAAGTGGAATATTCCCGATCTCCGGCAAAACGATAAGCGACCTCAGATTTCATCTGCGCACTGGCTGTAAAAGCCGACAGGGTGAGTGTAACTAAAAGTATTTTTTTCATTGCTATTCTCCAAATTAACATCGCTCACTTTTGAGCATTGCGGGTTAATTCCCGCAGCTAATTTATGACTGAATAGCACCGACATGTCTGTGATTTTATTGTTTAAATCAAGTAAAAAACATGTAAAACAATGTGTTACAGATTTATGACTTATTTATACCATTGAAATATAGAGGGTTTTTGAGTCTGCATATAATCAAAAAAACTTAAATCGTGTAATTTAATTACAATAAAGCCTAAATAAAGCCCTAAATCCCCACTGATTCAGTAATTAAATTACTGATAATTACGTGGATTTAACATATTTACGGCTCAAAGTGGTCCCAATGGTGAATTATCTACTGTGTTTCACCTAACACTCTCGTCCCATAGGCTGGAAATAAATCAAAAAAAGTCAAACAAACTAATTAAAGCCCAATACCGGTAACTTGCTGATATTAGTAAAAATCCCCACACTATATTTAGCGTGTTTTTATTGCTCAGTTGAAATTCTGTTGCAGCGCCTCCCTGGCAAGGCTAAAAATTTGCCTCCCGGTAATCTGATAATGAAGCTGGTCGATGCCAGTCCGTATAGTGGTAGCACAGCGTCAGGCGGCCCACATCCGGGCCATGATGGGAGCAATAAGGACAACAATGGTTTCGACCCGCAAAAAATCAATATTAGTAATCAGATTCAAGATAGTCATTTGCGCAGTACCAGCACCTAGCGTTTAGCAAATAACTGTAGGTTTCGGCGAGTCGGGAGCACTTTTTGTTGGCCTCCAATAGCAATTTCTGTGAAACTATGCAGATAAACTCCAGGCCTGAACAACGTATGCGATTACTCCCCGAATGGGCTCCACAAGAAGCGGTTATCCTCGCCTGGCCAGACCCACTCACAGACTGGCAGCCGTGGTTGCCTGAGGTGCGCAGAGTCTATCTACAGATAATTGAGCTCCTTAATCAGGCGCAGACGCCAGTCATTTTGTTGATTCGGGAAGCTGAAATTAAGGTGTTTCAAACACATATTTCGCCTGAGGCAAGAGTACTGTTAGTCAAAGCTGACTATAACGATACCTGGGTAAGAGACTATGCTTTTTTAAGTTGTAACAGTGCTCAGGGCATGCAAGCCCTTGAATTCACCTTCAACGGCTGGGGCAATAAGTTTGATGCCGGCAAAGACAATCAGATTAACCAGGATGTGTTAGCCCGCTTATGTCACTTACCCCTTAAGTCCATTGACATCGTCGCCGAGGGGGGCGCACTGGAAATTGACCAGCACGGTCATCTCTTATCGACCCAATTTTGTTTGTGTAACCCACAGCGCAACGGCAAGCTAAGCTTGGACCAATATCGTCAAATATTTCAACAGCAACTGGGCGCTACCCGAGTCAGTGTTTTTGAAAATGGCCACTTAGCAGGTGATGATACTGACGGACATATTGATACCCTGGTGCGTTTTACCCCTGACAAGGGACTGGTGATCCAGTCGGCCTATAATCGACCGGCAGACGAGCACTTTTCAGGCTTGGCGGCATTGGTACAAGAGTGTCAGGCTGGGCTCCCGGAACATACGATTTTTGAGCTGCCCCTGCCTTTGGTGCTAAATCAACAAGGAGAGCGATTACCCGCCTCTTACGCCAATTTTTTAATCAGCAATCAACAGCTTTTATGCCCCGTATACGGCGAAGCAGAAGACCAGCGAGCCATCAATATTTTAACCCTGGCCTACCCAGAGCATAAAATCGTACCGATTGATTGCTTGCCCCTGATACAACAATTTGGCAGTCTGCACTGCATCACCATGCAGGTGCCTGTGGGCATCTTAAGACCCGATGTCGTGCATAAATTTAGCCATGGAGTATCCCAACTATGAGCAGACAAACCTTGAAGGTAGGCGTTGTGCAGCAGAGCGTTGCCGATAATGACCAGGCCCTAAATTGGCGACGTAGTGCGCAGCAGATCACAGTGTTAGCAGAGCAAGGCTGTGAATTGGTGATGCTACAAGAATTGCACAGCACCTTATATTTTTGCCAGCAGGAAAATACCGACAGCTTTGATTTGGCCGAAACGATCCCCGGACCGGCAACTGATTATTTTGCCACTTTAGCGAATGAGTTAAATATTGTTTTAATCACCTCCCTGTTTGAAAAGCGGGCTTGCGGTTTGTATCACAATACGGCCGTGGTATTTGACCGTCAGGCGGGCATGGTGGGCAAATACCGAAAAATGCACATTCCCGATGATCCCGGCTTTTACGAGAAATTTTATTTTACCCCCGGGGATATGGGCTTTGAGCCGATCCAGACCAGCGTAGGTAAACTCGGCGTATTGGTGTGTTGGGATCAATGGTATCCCGAAGCCGCCCGTTTAATGGCCATGGCTGGGGCGGACATGTTGCTTTACCCTACTGCCATCGGCTGGGATAATAGGGATAGACCTGAGGAGCAACAGCGCCAGCATGATGCCTGGCAAACCATCCAACGTGCTCATGCCATAGCCAATTCACTGCCGGTTATTGTTGCTAATCGCTCAGGTTTTGAGGCCTCACCCGTCGAGGGCGATCCGGGGATCCAATTCTGGGGGCAAAGCTTTATCGCCGGCCCCCAGGGTGAAATACTGGCCGAAGCGAGTGCCGATCAGGAAGAAAACTTGATAGTCGAACTGGATCTGGCCCGTACCGAGCAAATCAAACGTATCTGGCCTTACTTTAGAGACCGGCGCATTGATGCCTATGGGGATTTGGTCAAGAGATGGAGGGACTAGGGGGCTAGGTTTCAATAGCCTCTTTTTTTCCAAAACTGCAGTTCACCCTCCCCGTGCTCAAACAGCACAGTTAAGGTTTTTTCGGCGATGAGCTTACCTTCAAGCTCGATCACCATGTGCCTAGTCACCGGTTTTATTTTCAATAGGCTGGCACAATGTATCTCCAAGGTAAAAATCCCAATCGTTATTGCGCACATACACTTCGCCGGTAAAGGGCGACATCACTTTACCCTCTTCATCGGGAATATCAGGGTGGTAAATCGTAAAACTCAGCTTTTTCCCCTTGGCTTTACAGGCATGCAGAATAAAACCAAACTCAATATTTAGGCTTGCAGGGATGTCCGTAGTGAAGCTTATTATTCGGGGCAGCGCTTTACCTTTCTCTTCCCAGCAGTCATAAATACCGTAGCTGCTTATGCTGAAATCAGACTGAAGTTTGGACATGGGCTATGCAGCTTTCCAAGGTTTTTATTTTACTTAGGCCCCTGGGGGCTTAAGCCTGGGCACTGGCTCTGCTGCTTACGGCCTGATACCACCTTTGTAGGTTGAGCTGTTCATCGCTAATTCTGATCTTCACCACCCGGGCAAAATCAATGGCACACAGGGCGGTAATATCCGCAATGGAATATTTATCACCGGCGATAAACGCTGACTGTCCAAGGCGCGAGTTCAAAATTCGAAGGAAATCAAGGGCGTTTTTACCGGCGACTTCACCATATGCCTTTATGGGTGTCATACGATCCTTAAA
>JBLHIW010000004.1:0-34318 GCA_047618055.1 Paraglaciecola sp.
CACGTGCCCTTGTCATGTTTGTTGCTCGAAACGGACGCCCCGGATATGCCACCGATGGGTCTGCAAGGCCAGCGAAATACACCTGAAAATTTAGGCTTGATTTTAGAGGCGTTGCAAGACCTGCGGGACGAGCCTTTAGAACTGATTAGCCAAGCTTGTGAGCAGAATTTTCATGATTTATTTGGGGTCTTTTGATGGCTCCCTTTATCTTCAGATTGTACTGTTTTAATGAAATGTCGATAGCGGAATTTATACCAGGCCCGGGTAAGTAAAAGCCCGCCTGCCGCAGCCAATAGCATTAATACCTGTAGTTGTTGAAAAATTTGTTGCTGGTATTGTCCGTGGTATTCCATGACTTTTTGTTCGGATAACATCAGGCGAACATATCCCCGCTTTTGTCCTTCAAATCTTATTTCCTCAATAAAAATTAATGGCATCTGCTGTTCCAATTGATAACGGGCTAACACCGATCCGGCATTTTTTCTCTCATCAATTAATTGTCCTTTGACATTATACAAGGCGACGCCGGTCACGTGAGGGTCGACGGCTAAAAACGCCAGTTGTCGGTCCATTGCTTGGCTATCTTTGGCCATTAGCGGTTGGGTCAGCACATTCGCAGCTAATAAACTAAGACTTCGGCCCAACTGATTGGTTTGATTTTTATGCCAGTTTGCCGCTTGCTCACTATTAATTAGCCACAAGTTAATGCAGATGGTGATCGCAACAATAAGCAGTACCAAATTAGCAATCCGTTTGAAAATCGAATAAGAACTTGGCATTTGTATCGTCGGTATGGAGAAGGTTTTGTTAGCTATATTCATAGGCTTCGACAATAAGATAAATGGGTGGTTTTTCCAAGTTAAATTCTGCATTTTGAGGCCACATGGTTTCATAGGTAAAATAAGTCGCGACGCTAGCCTAATGTTTAAAGGAGCCAATAATAATATTGACAATTTTTGGCGTTGAATTTATTAAGAACATCTCAATATATAGAAAGCGTTAAGTTTCTGATTATGACAGGGATCCTATGATTTCAGTAAAAAATTTAATTAAATCATTTGGCAATTTTACTGCCGTAGACAAACTCACCTTTGATATTAAACCGGGTGATGTGGTTGGCTTTTTAGGGCCTAACGGAGCCGGTAAATCTACTACAATGAAGATGCTCACAGGCTTTTTAGCCCCGACCCAGGGTGATATTCACATCAATAATCTGGCGATGGACCGTGCGTCTATCGAGATCCAAAAGAAAATTGGTTATTTACCGGAGGGCGCTCCCGCCTATGGCGACATGACACCCTTACAATTTCTCAACTTTATCGCCGAAATACGTGGTTTCAGTGGCAGTGAGAAATCGGCAAGGATCAACAAGGTCGTGGCACAGGTAGAGTTACAAGAAGTGCTAGACAAACCCATTGATCACCTCTCTAAGGGATTTAAGCGGAGGGTCGGTTTGGCTCAGGCATTGATACATGATCCAGAAATATTGATCCTTGATGAACCGACGGATGGCCTCGATCCCAACCAAAAACATCAAGTCAGACAGTTGATTCAAAATCTATCAAAAGACAAAATTGTGATTATTTCTACCCATATTCTGGAGGAAGTGACGGCGGTTTGTAACCGGGTGATGATTATTGCTCATGGTAAATTGTTGTTTGATGATAGCCCCAAGGCCTTGCAGAAAAAGTCTCGCTACTATCAGGCTGTCACCCTACATTTTAGCTATTTGTCGGATATTTCCGGCCTGGCAGAATTAGAGGGAGTGGCAGAGATGGAAGTGGATAAGGAGAGTGGTCGGGTGACGTTGTTCCCCGAGCCAGGCAAGGAAATATTGCATTTGGTGACAGATCACATGCAACGATGCAAATTACCGGTGGATACCCTATTTGTTGAGCAGGGACGGCTTGATCAGGTGTTTAGAGAAATTACGCAAGAGGGCCAAGTATAATGGCTAATGTCACTATTTTATTCAAACGGGAGTTCGCGAGTTTTTTTTCCACGCCAGTGGCCTACGTATTTATTGGTATGTTTTTGGTCTTGTCCGGGGTGTTCGCCTTTTTTATCGGCAGTCTGTATGAGAGAGGGCAGGCAGATCTTTTACCCTTCTTTAACTTCCATCCCTGGTTGTATTTGTTTTTAGTGCCTGCGATGGCCATGCGTACTTGGTCAGAAGAGCGCAAAAGTGGCAGTATTGAGTTATTAATGACCTTACCTATCAGTACCTGGCAGGTCATGTTAGCCAAGTACTTGGCGGCATGGGCGGTACTAGGTTTAGCGTTATTGATGACCTTTCCTTTATGGCTCACAGTGAATTATTTAGGTGACCCGGATAACGGTATTATCATTGCGGCTTACTTAGGTAGTTGGCTAATGGCAGGCGCTTTTTTGGCCATCGGGATCTGTATGTCCACCCTAACCAAGAATCAGGTGATTGCCTTTATTTTGGCTGTGGTGGTGTGTTTTATTTTTGTGGTCAGTGGCAGCGGTATAGTATTGGATGTTTTTAAAGCCTGGGCACCGAATGTTGTGATTGACACCGTGGCCTCATTTAGCTTTTTGAGCCACTTTGAGGCGCTTGCCAAGGGCGTAATAGCGCTGAATGATGTCGCTTATTTTCTGCTGGTTACCGCAAGCTGGCTATTTGCGGGTCTTCTTATCATTGAACAAAAAAAGGCAGATTGAGTATGAGCCGTAGTTTATCGACCCCACTGAGCATGTTATTAATTGCGATATCGTTCTTCGCTCTGGTTTTAGTCAATAATCAGTTACTGTCTCCGGTAAGACTGGATCTTACCGAAAACCAGGTTTACTCCCTCTCCAGTGGTAGTGAGAAGGTGCTGGCGGAAATTGATGAACCTATCAATTTGTATTTCTTCTTTTCGGACAAAGCGTCTAAAAACATGACCAGTTTGCGTAATTATGCCAGTCGGGTCGAGAGCCTATTGCAAGAATATGCAAAGCTTGCCAAGGGCAAAATTAATCTTGAGATCATTGATCCCCAAGCGTTTTCTGAACAAGAAGACCGAGCCAATCAGTTTGGCTTAACGGCCGCAACGATTGGCACTGCAGGAGAAGCCATCTATATCGGGCTGGCGGCAAGCAATGCCCTGGGTGATCACGAGGTTATCCCCTTTTTTGATCCTCAACAGGAAAGCTTTTTGGAATATGAGATCAGCAAGTTGATCCACCAGTTGTCTGCGTCAAAGCAGGTTAGGCTTACCCTGTTAACAGATCTTGCGGTCGCTGGGGGTCAGAATCCCATGAGTGGTCAGTTTGACGCACCCTGGATTTTTTACACTCAGTTGCAGCAACTTTATCAGCTAGAAAAAATTGGCAGCGATGCGGTGGCGGTCCCTGGTGAAACGGATGTGTTAATACTGATGCATCCAAATGAACTAAGCGAAGCCCTGTTGTTTTCGATTGATCAGTATGTGCTGGCAGGGGGTAAATTACTGGTATTTGTTGACCCCCACCACGAGTCGGATCAGTTGGCGATGATGGCCGGTGGTGGCATAGGGGGGAATAGCTCAAATTTGCTAAAGCTGTTTAATGCCTGGGGCGTGACGTTTGACGCAGGACAGGTGTTATTGGATGCAATGACAGGTTTGGATATTCGCACAGCAAGTGGTGGGGTTGCCAGACATTTTGGCTTTGTGGGTTTGGGCCCTGAGCAAATTGATCGGGAAGATGTTATTACCTCTAACCTGGAGATCATCAACGGTGCGTCTTTTGGCACATTTAGTCACGATGAGCAGAGTCAAAGCCAATGGTTACCGCTGTTGCACTCAAGCCTTAACGCAGATTTACTTGAGGTTAGCACCTATGCGATGACCCGTGATCCCCAAGAATTAGCTAAAAAACACCAAGACAAAAATCAGCAATACGTGCTTGCTGCCCGCATTGCCGGTGCGGCAAAGTCTGCTTTTGAACAGATACCACCGGGCTTGAAAGTAGAGCAGCAGTTGCGCTCAACCGAATCCTTAAACGTGATAGTGGTGGGTGATAGTGACTTATTAGCTGATCAATTTTGGGTGCAGAAATCTAATTTTTTTGGTCAGACTATCACTACCCCCTTTGCCAATAATGGGGACTTTGTCACCAACGCAGTGGAGAACCTAGGCGGCAGTGATGCGTTGATCAGTATTCGCAGTCGAGGCACCTTTGCTCGCCCGTTTATTAAAGTGGACGAGCTAACCGTCGTCGCAGAGCAAAAGTTTCGGGAACAAGAGCAGATCCTGCAACAACAACTCGAAGAGACCGAAAGTCAGTTAAGTGAACTGCAAAGTGAACAGGGAAAGGGGGGGGCATTGCTTATATCCCCAGAGCAACAACAGGCAGTTGATGACTTTATACAGCAGGAAATACAGATACGTAAAGCTTTACGAGAGGTTCGTCACCAGTTAGATAAGGATATTGAAAGTCTGGGTAATTGGTTGAAGTTTATTAATATTGCCCTGGCTCCCCTGATATTGGTGCTATTGCTGATGTTGCTCGCCCGCTTGTTGCGCACCCATTCCAAACCATCCGCAGGAGTACAAAGAGGAGTACAAGGATGAATAAACAATTGTTAAGCCTGGGGCTCATCGCCTTAGTCGCCGTTGTTATGGCTATATTGCTGCACTATGAAGCAGTTCAGCCCCGCTTGAAGGACGACTTGCTGTTTACTGATCTTGTGGACAAAGGTGGGGATATAAATCACATCACCATTAGTAACCATGAGGGTGATGTGATTAGTGCCATACTAGAGGCAGGCCAATGGCAAGTGGTATTGAATGAATCCGTTGGCAGATATCCCGCACAGCCAAGCCAGCTAGCAGAGTTAGTTAAAAATTTGATGCTAGCCAGGTTGAGTGAGGCGAAAACGAGCAAAGTAGAAAACTATCATTACCTTGGATTGCAGGCTATTGATAGTAAAGACAGTCTGGCTAGTTTGGTGACATTAAGCAGTGCTAACCAGCGTTGGCAATTACTCGTTGGTAAACAAGCGAAGACCGGGAAGGGACAATATGTAAGGCTTCCTGGATACGAGCAATCCTGGCTAATCGATCAAGAGCTCAGCTTGCCCATTGAGAATCATAGCTGGTTGCGACAACCCATACTGCCTTTTGATGAGGCGTCCTTTGCGACGATTTCGCGGATTGAAAATGGGCAGTGGACTATTGAAAAAACAACCGTTGGGAGCGATTTTGTTTTAAAAGAAATGCCAATCGGCAGAGAATTAAAGTATCCAAGCATCTTGGCGAGTGTGGCGTCTAATTTAGCCGATTTGAATTTTAATCAGTTACAGACATTCGATGAGAGTTTTTGGGCGAGTCTGGAGCCAATGGTCAGTTTGAGAGTGATCACCCATGCAGCTGAAAGCTTCAATATTACCTTGGCCGCACGTGACGATCTTAACTATGTGAAGTTTACATCCGATGCGTTACAAGCCTACTGGTTAAATTGGGTGTTTGAGGTTTCCCCGTTATCTGCGCGGCAGCTGGCAAAGACGGTTGAAGACTTCTTGTTAGCGCCGCCGGACGAAGACAATAGTGCTAACAATGAAAATAAAGTTATGGATGAAGGCGAATCATCATACTAATGCTTGAGGGCGAGTCCAATTAGCTTGAGCATGTCTTTATGATTTACATCAGTTATGTTGCTGATTAGCTTGAATTTCTCTAGGCAGTAAGCCATAAATATCAATGGTGAAGTAAGTGATATCTCGAGATTTGGCACTGTAAGTGCTTAATGATAAATTCATTGTTTGTTTGTTTGTGCATGGGATGCTTCCTATGATTGAGATACGAGATACGAGATACGAGATACGAGATACATTAGTATGGTGTGATTTTTCTATAAACGAAGGAAGGTTTGTAATCACCATAACTTAGATAGCTTAAATATGGAGTTTAGAGCGTGTTTATAAAAAGTCTGATTAGTTTGTCAATTTTAAGTTTAGTGGCATGTGGCGGTGGATCAGGAGTGACGCCAACGCCAACGCTCACCCCAACGCCGACGCCAAGCCCAACCCCGATGCCGACGCCAACACCGACGCCAACGCCTATACCAAACGCTGCCCCTGTGGTGAGTATCACAGGAAAAGGTACGATTCAGGAATTCGAAAGACTGGCGCTAAGTGCAAACGCCACTGATTCAGATGGCAGTATTGATAACGTTATATGGTCGGTAAAGTCGGGCCCTGTCGTTACGTTAATAGGAGCTGATACCTTTGACGTCAGTTTTATTGCCCCCGATATAGATGTCGATACCACACTAGTGTTAGAAGTACAGGTAGCCGATGATCAAGATGCAAAAGCAACAGGTGAATTCAGTGTCACGATAACAGCAACACCTCCATTTGGAGATTCAGTCTTGTCCTTTTTGTCAGGAACAACGCAAGGCTTGGCTGTATTTAATGACAATCGTTTATATCTTTCGATCGTAGGTAGCGCAGGCACATCTTCTTATGCAAAGTTTGACAATGTGAATGACTCAACCATCGGAGGGGGTATCGTCATTGAAGCGCCAGGAATTGGCTACAATGTTGCTAATTATGTTGAACGCGGCGGGCTTGATGCAGAAATTGCAAGTTTGAATGCGGGATTAAATACGGGCCAAGATTTTGTTGTCACCAGAGTACGAGGGTTCAGTGTGGCTTTGGGTAGCGGTACATTTTTAACTTCTGAAAAGTTATTGCCCCTTGATTTATTGAGTGACTTGACTAGTTTAAATGGTCTGTGGAAAGATAATTTTCATTCAGAGTTGACCATTGATAGCGGCATGAATTTAAGAACTACTGATGGGGACGGCTGTATTATTGATGGTGTTGTTACGCCAACAACAAGTGGCGTTTTTACTACAAACCTAAACTATAGCGCATGCTCAAAAGCCGGAAGCTATAGTGGGATATTGACACTTACAGAATTCAATGAGGTTGCTGAAATTCAATGGATGGCCTTTAACGATTCTAATCGGGGAGTTTTTGCCAGTGTCGATACTCAGATCACTCAAGATGAAGCTCTGGGCCTTACGTCGGAATTAGTCCCTAGTTTATATATCAACGCATCCAAAATCCTGATCACTAAGTCAGGACAAATATTTACCCTCGAATATAATGTCGATGACAATACAAATACCCCCTTTGTTTTTCAATATACTTATGATGATAGCCAAGAAATTATCCTAGGAATAGGGGAGGGTCTTCCCACCGATTCTACAGCGACAAATAGTTCGCTCATCATTCCTGTTACACCGTCACTTGAGTTTGTAGATGTCACCATAGAGTATGAAGATTTAAATAACAATTTAGTGACTAAGCAATATTTAGCACTGGACTATATCCCCTCAGATAAATTACTCGATTCAATTGCCGGACAGTGGGGGCAATTAACGATTTCCGAATCCGGTCTTGTGTCTGGAAGTGTTCAGGATTGTGCGGCCACCGGACAAGTGAGTAATAATCAAGGTAAATTATGGGACATATCAATTACCTTCGCTGGTTGCGGAAATTCAGGTGATTTTATTGGAGTGATCGTCGGCGCTAAGGACAGCGTTTTCGATTATCAAAATCCTGTTGTTGTTACAAGCCTTTTCAATGCGACTAAAAAATTAGGAGTTAATGGGATCCTGAATAAGCAATAATATGATTAAGATAGCGTGCAGCATTGTCCAGTACATGCTGACGACATCAAATAGTGTTGGAGAGTATTTTAATCAGATGTAGATCAATCTGCACTTTGCCATTTTATTAGTTTTGCGTTGCCTAAATCTCGCGTTTTAGTGACATTATTTTCCGGTATAGAGCCGGGGTCAGAATATGTTTTCAATACCCGTTCAATACTTGCTTCACGCAATACATGCAGGGTTGGCTTAGGAGAGCGATTGGTGAAATTGGATGGATCGTCAGGGGCTTCTCCTTCAAAGCAATAATCTGGATGAAAAGTAGCAAGTTGGTATCTGCCACGATAGCCGCCCTGTTCAAGCAGGGCAGTGGCGGTATCGGCTAGGTCTAAATAGTCTTCAAAATCGCCAAACCCATGTTCAAATATGAGCAGTGTCGTTTCAATCTCTGCATTTTGATCTAAGTAATGTAGTTCATCCAAAAAAACCGTTAAGGCGCCTGGCGCATCAATACCAGCATAAACTGTATAACGAATTCGCTGTTTTTCAAACTCACGCTTGGCAAACGGACAAAAATTTAGGCCGATAATGACTTTCTCAATCCAGCGTTGAGTTAACGCTATTGTGGCCGATATCTCAGACATAGTGTGCTCGTTAATCGAAATTCAGGAATGATATTTCACGTAGGCTTCCAGCGTGTTTTCTATCAAGCTGGCAACCGTCATTGGACCCACACCTCCAGGCACGGGTGTTATCCAGCCGGCTCTTTGCTGAGCACTAGCATATTCCACATCGCCACCCAGGCTGCCGTCGGTGTTTCGGTTGATGCCTACATCGATCACAATGGCTCCCGGCTTAATCCACTCTCCTGGAATAAAAGCAGGTTTGCCCACTGCCACCACTAACAAGTCAGCACGCTGGACGTGAGATCGTAAATCCTGGGTAAATTTGTGGCAACAGGTTACCGTGCATCCGGCCAATAACAATTCCATAAACATGGGGCGACCCACAATATTGGAGGCACCTATGATTACCGCATCTAAACCCTTTATCGGCCGCTTGGTTGATTCGATTAGGGTCATAATCCCCTTTGGCGTACAGGGGCGAAGAGCGGGTATACGTTGAGCCAGACGACCGATGTTGTAGGGATGAAAACCATCGACATCCTTATGGGGATGAATGCGCTCCAGGACTTGCTCTTTATTTAATCCTGCTGGCAAAGGCAGTTGCACTAAGATGCCGTCTACTTCGTTGTCTGCATTTAACTTGTCGATAACCGCTAATAATTCTGATTGAGGGGTGCTGGAAGGTAAGTCAAAGGACTTGGATACAAAACCTACCTCCTCGCAGGCTTTGCGTTTGTTTGTCACATAGACATGAGAAGCAGCATCACTGCCAACCAATACTACCGCTAGACCAGGCGGTCGTTTGCCAGATGATACAATGGATTTAACCTGGACTGCTACTTCTTGGCGGACGTGATGAGCAATTAATTTACCATCAATTTTTTGTGCGGGCATAAATAATAACAACCTCAATATGTAATCCCGTTATTGTCACATAATGCTGTATGTACAGGCAATTGGCTGACGCATAAAAGCGTGTGATCTAAGCGCAATAATTTACATTCCCCCTAAAAAAGCCTTTTTGATGTGACTTTTTCTATCCCCATAGCCCTGTCGCCCCTGAAGCTGCAGCGTTGTTGGCTGCACTTACTCACCGCTAACGCTCACTACTATTACCAACCATGTTGCACTTAGTACGGCTGAGCTCCTTTGCCACCTGGCTGGAACTACAATGACTTTGGATATATATCTATGCCCGGGACAATTTTATCTGAAAAGAGTAGGTGTTCAGTTTAGGATAGTGAAAATTATATAGAGTGAGAGCGATATGAAAAAGCTAGCCAATGAAAACCAATTGCTTAAAAAAGCCCTGATAGTGGGGGAAACCTATGCTAAAAATCGCGGCTATGAGACGTTCTCCGGCACAGATTCTGCCAAAGAGAAAGTGGAATGTATCTATAGATTGTTGGTGAATGATAAATTAATCACCCCTCTGCCAGCTGGTCAGGAGGATTTGCTGAGCATGAAACACAAACTGGCAATTTGGTTGCGGAACAAATTGCCAGCAGATCATGCGCTAACTAAATGAGGTGCAATACTCGTCAAAGTCGCAATTTTTAGTGCTAAAATTGCGCAAAGTGGTACAAAAATAAACAAGTAGGATTTTAGTCTTAAAAAGTGTTTGACGAGATAGGGGCAACTAGGTAATATGCGCCCCGCTGAGCAGACATACTGAATGTTTGTAAGGTTTAGTCGGTGAGTAGCGCAGCTTGGTAGCGCACTTGGTTTGGGTCCAAGGGGTCGCAGGTTCGAATCCTGTCTCACCGACCATTTTATTGATACTTGTATGTTTAGTGAATAACGACTCGCAGCGCGCCCGTAGCTCAGCTGGATAGAGCAACGGCTTTCTAAGCCGTGGGTCGCAGGTTCGAATCCTGCCGGGCGCACCATCGTTTTGACGGTGACAACCGAAAGATTCGAATGATGAGAAGTTGTCACCAACAAACGATAATCTCAAGAAATGAAAGCGAAGAAAAGTACAGGGTTAATTCATCAATCCTGAGGTGCTGTAATTAGGCCTGAAACATGTTTTACAGTGGTGGGCGTAGCTCAGTTGGTAGAGCCCCGGATTGTGATTCCGGTGGTCGTGGGTTCAATCCCCATCGTCCACCCCACTTGCGGGAGTGGTGGAATTGGTAGACACGCTGGATTTAGGTTCCAGTGCTTTAGGGCGTGAGAGTTCAAGTCTCTCCTTCCGCACCATATTTAGACGTTAATCAGGCAAATTATTGCCTTGGTTAGCGACCTAACTATGTATTTAATCATTCAGATATTAGTTGATCCCCAGTACAAAAACTCTTTAGATACAATGGCCATCAGATGTCAAATCTATAGGGATAAATTCTTATATTTTCTTTATCGTATACCCCCATAGATAAGCCTTTGCTTGAAATATGCAAAAATAATGTGATCCCACTCTTCCCTGCTAATCCAAGTGTATTGGCGTTTGACATGGCTAACAATACCCGGGTATCGATCAATCCTAGCCCTTTATTTCCTTCAATATATCTCGGTTTTTAAATCTATCAGAACGAAGCAATGCTGGCTTAAGTCCACCCGCCACTGGGAAACCTTGAAAAGTGAATCTAGGGTCCAATATACAAGGGGCACTGACAAGGCATTGTTTTACAGCCTGCTTAATTATTAGATGATATTTTACAAAGAGCGCTAATGTGAACTTCAATTTCAGTCTATTTTGTGCACAATTTTTAGCTTAGCAAAGGGATTGATGCAGAAAACTAAAAGTGTAATGAATTAAATTAGCGCTTTACCCTCGACTTGCATTCCAGCTATCGCTATACTGTTGCGTCTTTTTTATCAGGCTATTCGATAGCTGGATATGCTTATTGATGGTTCTCTGCTGCATGGGGGGGCGAGTTGGGTTTTCCTGATCGCTTTATCCCGCTGATAAAGACCCAATTGTAATTATTATAAATGCGCAGACTAGCGCTAATTTGAGGTAGAAGAATGCAAGTTTCCGTTGAGACGCCCAAAGGTTTAGAACGCCGTCTTACTATTACCGTTCCAGCTGAGTCGATTGACTCACAAGTAAAGTCTCGTTTACAGCAGTTGGCTAAAACTCAGCGTATTAATGGATTTCGTCCTGGCAAAGTACCTGTGGCTGTTATTAAGAAGCGCTACGGCCAGGCTGTTCGTCAGGAAATCGCTGGTGAAGTCATGCAACGCAACTTCTATGAAGCCATCGTCCAGGAAAAAATCACTCCGGCCGGTATGCCTGCGTTTGAAATGAAGACCGATGTAGACGGGCAAGATTTAGAGTTCGTTGCCGCGTTTGAAGTGTATCCAGAAGTTGTGGTCAAAGACGCAGAAAATATTAGCGTTGAAAAACCGGTTGTTGAAATTTCCGATAAAGATTTAGGCAATATGTTGGATACCCTGCGTAAGCAGCATGCTAGCTGGAAAGAAGTTAAGCGCAAAGCTAAGAAAGATGACCGCGTGACGGTAGATTTTGTTGGCACTATTGAGGGTGAAGAGTTCGAAGGCGGAAAAGCTGAAGAGTTTTCATTGGAAATGGGCAAAGATCGCATGATCCCTGGTTTTGAGAAACCCATTGTTGGCAACAAAACCGGTGATGAAGTGATTGCCGATGTGACGTTCCCTGAAGATTATCATGCCGATAAATTGAAAGGTAAAGCTGCTCAATTTACTATCAGTATTAAGAAAGTAGAGCAGCTTGACTTACCTAAGGTAGATGAAGAGTTTGCTAAGTTGTTTGGGATTGAAGATGGCAACATCGAGTCACTCAATACTGAAGTTCGCAGTAATATGCAGCGTGAATTAGATCAGACTTTGAAAGCAGCCATCAAAGAGCAAGTGATTGCGGGTTTGCTTGAAAATAATCAGATTGATTTACCCAAGGCCCTCGTTGAACAAGAGATCAATGCCTTACGTGAACAAGCAAAGCAACGTTTTAGTCAACAACAAGGTGGAAATATGGATAACATGCCAGAATTGCCAGCCGACTTGTTTGAAGAAAACGCCCGAAAGCGTGTTTCGATTGGCCTATTGCTGGGTGAAGTGATTAAAACCAATGAGATTAAAGTGGATCAGGCTAAAGTGGAGAGCCTTATCGCAACTGCAGCCTCGGCTTATGAAGATCCAAGTGAAGTCATTGAATACTACAAGACGAATGACGAGCTTATGCAGCAAATGAATAACGTTGCCCTGGAAGAACAGGCCGTTGAATTGTTGCTTAAAAATGCAAAAGTTAAGGAAGTTAACAAAGCTTTTGATGAGATCATGAACAAACAGGCTTAATTTGCCCTTTGTTAATTGACTTATTTAGTCAGCAACGCTTAAATGCTCGGTATGTACCGAGCATTTTTATTTGTGAAGAATTTTAATCTATGATGAATACACCGTTTGATCCTATGAATACCTTAGTTCCCATGGTTGTTGAGCAAACAGCTAAGGGTGAACGCTCTTACGACATTTATTCCCGTTTACTGAAAGAGAATGTGATATTTTTAGTCGGTCAGGTTGAAGACCACATGGCTAACTTGATCGTCGCTCAGATGCTATTTCTTGAAGCTGAGAATCCGGAGAAGGATATATTTTTGTATATTAACTCTCCCGGGGGCTCGGTTACGGCGGGCATGGCAATTTACGATACCATGAATTTTATTAAGCCTGATGTAAGCACCGTTTGTATAGGACAAGCAGCCAGTATGGGCGCATTTTTATTAACGGCGGGTGCCAAGGGCAAGCGCTACGGCCTGCCGAACTCCAGAGTAATGATCCACCAACCTCTGGGCGGATTTCAGGGGCAGGCGTCTGACTTTGAAATTCATGCTAAAGAAATCCTGTCTACTAAAGAGAAGATGAATCGCCTGATGGCTTTACACACCGGGCAGGATTACGAAAAAGTTTCTCAGGATACGGACAGAGATAACTTTTTAAGTGCTGCTGAAGCCATGGAATATGGCCTCATTGATCAGGTCATGACCAGCAGACCAGATGGCAGCAACAAAGATAGTAAAAGCGACAAATAAACGGTGCTTGTGTTTACGTTTTAGATGACCCCGTGTTTATCTAAAGCCCAGTACCGTTAGTCCTAAGATAGGAAAAAGAAAGATGAGTGATAAGAAAGACGACGATAGTGATAACAAACTTTTGTATTGTTCATTTTGCGGCAAAAGCCAACATGAAGTCAGAAAATTAATCGCTGGCCCATCGGTCTTTGTTTGCGATGAGTGCGTAGAGCTATGTAATGACATTATACGTGAAGAAATCAAAGAGATCGCCCCTCAAAAAAAGCAGGATGAATTGCCAACTCCTAAGGAAATTCACCAGCATTTAAATGACTATGTTATCGGTCAGGAGCATGCCAAGAAGGTGCTTTCTGTCGCGGTTTATAATCACTATAAGCGCTTGCGTAATGGTGATGTGCATGAAGGGGTGGAATTAGGTAAAAGTAATATTTTGCTGATGGGACCCACAGGTAGTGGTAAAACATTGTTGGCAGAAACCCTAGCGAGATTACTCGATGTGCCCTTTACCATGGCCGATGCCACCACCTTAACCGAAGCAGGTTACGTGGGTGAAGATGTTGAAAATATTATCCAAAAACTATTGCAAAAATGTGATTATGACGTGGAAAAAGCTCAGCGGGGTATTGTGTATATTGATGAAATTGACAAAATCTCCCGCAAGTCGGACAACCCCTCTATTACCCGGGACGTGTCTGGTGAAGGGGTGCAACAAGCTCTACTCAAATTGATTGAAGGTACCGTTGCCTCCGTGCCACCTCAAGGTGGACGTAAACATCCGCAACAAGAGTTTTTACAGGTTGATACCTCTAAAATTCTGTTTATCTGTGGTGGCGCGTTTTCAGGTTTAGATAAGGTCATCGAACAGCGTGCTCATACCGGCACGGGTATCGGTTTTGGCTCTGAAATTAAAGATAAGAACAATAGAGCCAAAGAAGGCGAGTTACTTAAAAAAGTTGAGCCTGAAGATTTGGTTAAGTATGGCCTGATTCCTGAGTTTATCGGTCGCCTGCCGGTATTAACCAGTCTGGAAGAGTTAAGTGAAGACGCATTGATTCAGATACTTCGGGAACCGAAAAATTCCTTAACCAAGCAATATTCAGCTTTGTTTGCTATGGAAAATGCGGAACTAGAATTTCGTGATGACGCCCTGCAAGCGATTGCTAAAAAGGCGATGAACCGCAAGACCGGTGCACGTGGCTTACGTTCAATTGTAGAAGCAGTACTGTTAGATACCATGTATGAGCTGCCGTCTATGACAAATGTGAGTAAGGTGGTGGTGGATGAAACGGTTATTCGCGGGGAGTCAAAACCCATTCTGATTTATGACAACAGCTCCGACAAGAAGCTCGCGTCTGAGTGATGGCAGATAGGGTTCCTTAGGGAGCCCTTTTTATTGTCTCTAAAAAAATGATTGCTCTAAAGGAATAGTTTCTAATTTTCATTTGAACTTTACCTTCCCAGCCCCATATCTACCTTAATGCTTAAATAATAGTAAAACAATACGAGACAGAGTATGACGAAAGAGCGCGCAGATCGCATTGAAATGCCGGTATTAGCACTACGCGATGTAGTGGTATACCCGCACATGGTCATTCCATTATTTGTCGGTCGTGAAAAATCCATTCGCTGTCTGGAAGCAGCCATGGACAAAGACAAACAGATTTTTTTAGTGGCGCAAAAAGACGCCGGAATGGATGAACCACAAACAGACGATATATACATGGTCGGCACGGTAGCGACTATTCTCCAGTTACTGAAATTGCCCGATGGCACGGTAAAAGTCTTAGTTGAGGGAAATTGTCGTGGTGAAATAAAGAAATTTCTAGATACAGATGACTTTTTTATTGCCGACGTTATCACTCAGGCAGATGAGGAACAGGACGAAAGTGAGCAAGAAGTATTGGTGCGCTCTGCCATCTCGCAATTCGAAGGTTATGTAAAGTTAAATAAGAAAATCCCACCTGAAGTACTGACCTCACTAAGTGGTATAGAGCAAGCTGCGCGTTTGGCGGATACCATGGCCGCACATATGCCTTTGAAGTTGGCTGAGAAGCAAAAAGTATTGGAAATGAGTGGGGTCAGTGCGCGTTTAGAATATTTGATGGCCTTGATGGAAAGTGAAATTGATCTGTTACAGGTGGAGAAAAAAATTCGCACCCGGGTCAAGAAACAGATGGAAAAAAGCCAGCGCGAATATTATTTGAATGAGCAGATGAAGGCGATTCAAAAAGAGTTGGGCGAATTAGATGATGTGCCGGATGAATTTGAAGCCCTAAGCAAACGAATTGAAGAGGCTAAAATGCCTGAAGAGGCGAAAAAGAAAGCCACCACTGAACTTACCAAGCTGAAAATGATGTCGCCCATGTCGGCGGAAGCAACCGTGGTGAGAAGTTACATTGAGTGGCTAACCAATGTTCCATGGGCAAAGCGCAGTGCGGTTAAAAAAGACCTGGCTGCCGCCGACAAGGTGCTTGACGAAGATCATTACGGTCTGGATAAAGTCAAAGAACGGATAATAGAGTATCTTGCGGTACAACAGCGAGTGAAGAAATTAAAAGGCCCTATCCTTTGTCTGGTTGGTCCTCCCGGGGTCGGTAAAACGTCATTGGGGCAGTCTTTAGCGAAGGCGACAGGAAGAAAATATGTGCGCATGGCGCTCGGTGGTGTACGTGATGAGGCGGAAATTAGAGGTCATCGGCGGACTTATATTGGTTCTATGCCCGGTAAATTAATCCAGAAAATGGCCAAAGTAGGTGTTAAAAATCCGCTGTTTTTACTCGACGAAATAGATAAAATGTCATCAGATATGCGTGGTGATCCATCTTCCGCGCTGCTGGAAGTGTTGGATCCTGAGCAAAACAACAGCTTCAGTGACCATTATCTTGAAGTGGACTACGATTTGTCTGATGTGATGTTTGTTGCCACCTCTAACAGTATGAATATTCCAGGCCCATTGCTGGATAGAATGGAGGTTATTCGACTCTCAGGCTACACCGAAGACGAAAAGCTCAATATTGCCACACGTCATTTGATTGATAAGCAGATTACCCGTAACGGCTTAGTGAGTGGCGAACTGGTAATTGATGACTCTGCGGTCATCGGAATTATTCGCTATTACACCCGCGAAGCAGGGGTGCGTAATCTGGAGCGAGAAATTTCTAAAATTTGTCGTAAGGCTGTTAAGAATATTCTTCTCGACAAAGGCGTATCAAAAGTGCTGGTCAACCAGGATAATTTAAAAGATTATTTGGGTGTGCAACGCTTCGATTATGGCAAGGCAGAGAGTAATAACCAAATTGGTCAGGTGACGGGCTTAGCCTGGACCCAGGTGGGAGGCGAATTGCTCACCATAGAAACTACTTCTGTGGTGGGTAAGGGGAAAACGACCTTTACCGGCTCTTTGGGTGATGTGATGCAGGAATCTATCCAGACTGCCATGACAGTGGTGCGCAGTCGGGCGGATAAACTGCGGATCAATAATGACTTTCACGAAAAACGGGATATTCATGTACACGTCCCGGAAGGGGCTACGCCTAAAGATGGGCCTAGCGCAGGGATCGCCATGTGTACCGCGTTGGTTTCGACGCTCACCGGTAATCCGGTAAAAGCCAATGTTGCGATGACGGGAGAAATAACCTTGCGTGGGGAAGTGTTGGCGATTGGCGGCTTAAAGGAAAAATTACTCGCTGCCCATCGTGGTGGGATTAAGACCGTCATCATTCCAAAGGACAATGAAAGAGATCTGGAAGAGATCCCTGATAACGTAAAACAGGATTTAGACATCCACCCGGTACAATGGATTGATGAGGTTTTGTTATTGGCGTTAGCGGAAAATCCAGAGAAATTTACCGTAGTTGATACCGCGGCGGTCAAAAAATAGCCTGAAATGGGTGGTTTTTTCGTTTTTTTTGGATTTAAAAGCTTCACTATGTAAATAGTTATGGTAGCCTTTATTACAGATTCGCTTTAGGCCTTGTCACAAAAGGGATTGCGGCGCTTCCAATAAGTTAAACTTGAACTTAGAATTCAAGCTTGCTACTACATTGCGGCATCGCATACTGCGAGCCATATAATAAATAATAATGATTGAAGGGGTTCATATTGTGAATAAGTCTCAACTTATCGATACCATTTCTGCCAGCGCAGATATTTCTAAAGCCGCATCAGGCCGTGCATTAGACGCATTAACCGATGCTATTACCTCTGCACTTAAAGACGGTGACCAGGTTGCATTAGTTGGTTTCGGAACTTTCTCAGTACGTGATCGTGCTGCTCGTAGTGGTCGTAATCCGCAAACTGGCGAGACTATCCAAATTTCTGCTGCTAAAGTACCATCATTCAAAGCGGGTAAAGCTCTGAAAGACGCTTGTAACTAAGCCATATAGTGTGAAATATTAACAAGGCGATGAACTATCATCGCCTTTTGTTTATCTGTCGTTTGTGAAATTAAATCCCACATTTATGCCGTTTGGCTCAATCCAATATTAATTATTTGAATTGCTTGATATATAATCCCGATCGTCTATTTTTGGGTTTATACGAGTTTGTGGTATGGCTCAGTTCACCTTTAACCGCTCATTTGGAGTTTGGAAACTAACATGTTGGAAAGAATTAGAGAGGGTTCGCAAGGCGGATTAGCCATGGGGATCCTAGGATTAGTCATACTGAGTTTTGTGTTTGCTGGTGTAGGTAGTTACATCAACTCGCCTAGCGATGTGGCCGCGGCCACAGTAAATGGCGATGAAGTAAGCAAAGCAGCTCTTGAACGTGCCTACGAAAATGAACGTAACCGTATGGAATCTCAGTTTGGTGATGCTTTTGCGACCCTGGCCAGCGACGCTGCCTATTTGCAGCAATTTAAACAGGGTATTCTTGACCGCTTGATCGGTGAAAAATTACTTGACCAAACTGCTCAGGAACTGGGCCTACGTGTGAGTGACGAGCAAATTAAACAGGCTATCGTCGACATGCAAGAATTTCAGGTTGATGGTCAATTCAACAATGAACGCTATCTGGCTCTTTTGAGACAGGCTGGTTTTCAGGCCAGTGGTTTTAGAGATTATATGCGCGTTGAGATGATCCGTAAGCAGGTCTCTCTTGCTTTGTTGGGAACAGAATTCGCTTTGAGCAATGAGACACAAACGGCCTATCAATTACAACAACAGACCCGTGATGCACGTTATTTAAGGGTGCCTGGTGCTTCATTTTCTGAACAGGTTACGCTTAGTGAAGAACAAATTTCTGACCATTATCAGAAAAATATTTACCAATTTGATACTGAACAGCAGGTGGGTTTAGCCTATGTTGAGTTAAGTTTGACGGATCTATTGCCTCTTATTGAAGTGAGTGAAGAGGAAGCTGATGAGTATTATCAGCGAAACCTGCAAAACTTCCGTAGGGATGAAGAGCGTCGCGCATCACACATACTGTTTGAATCTGCCGATGACGACGAAGGCTTAAATAAACAAGCCGAGGAAGTGTTAGCCAAAGTCCAGGCCGGTGAGGATTTTGCGAGCTTAGCTAAAACCTATTCAAGCGACACGTTTAGTGCTGAAAATGGCGGGGATTTAGACTGGTTTGCGCGAGGGGTGATGGATCCAGCCTTTGAAGAAGCCGCTTATGCACTGGACAATGTCGGCGATATATCACCAGTGGTGAAAAGTGAATTTGGTTACCATATTATCCAGCTGACCGATATCAAAGCACAGAACATTACGCCTTTTATTGATGTGAAAGAGCAAATACTAAGTGAAGTAAAGACCGAAAAAGCCAAGGAAGAATTTTACGCTCTTCAACAGCGTATGGCCCAAGTTGCATTTGAAATGCCGGACCATCTTGATGAGGTAGCTGCGATTGCAGGTAAATCGATCGAGCAAACAACCCTTTTCAGACGTAATCAAGCACCTCCGGCCGTGGCTAATGGCAAAGTCCTTAACGCAGCGTTCTCATCAGAACTTATTGATGAAGGGGTCAATAGTGATGTGATCGAATTAGCAGACAACCATATTATGGTTGTGCGTGTTGCTAAACACGAACCAGAGCGGACTCAAGCATTGGACGAAGTTAGTTCACAGATAAAAACCCAGCTAGTCGCGCAAGCATCTCAAGAAGCGGCGAGAGAATGGGCACTTGCCGCATTAAGCAGTTTGACAAAAGGTGAAGCCCTAGCATTGCAAGATTTAGCTATTGAGTGGCAAGAGCAGCAAGCAATTCCTCGCACGGGTTCGACAGTTGAGCAAAATATTGTTGAGCAACTGTTTAAGCTCGGTGAGTCGGCTGATAGCGATACTGCAGTTGTCGACTTAAATAACGGCGATGTTGGTTTGGTGAAGCTGACTAAAATTAATCAGGTTGCACAAGCGGATAGTACTCAATTGGCTAGCCTGCAACGCAGGTTAAGCTCTGCACGCGCTCAGTTTTTATATGGTGACTTTATTGAGTCATTAAAAGCAAAAGCCGATATAGCAGTGTACCAATAGGTCTACATTTATTTACCTGAATTAAAAAGGAGCGCTAAGCTCCTTTTTTTGATCATTTAAAATGACAAGCTCAATGACATGACCCGGTCCAGCCAATCCCGTCCATCGTTGAGTGAGTCAATATTAAGGCGAATTGGGTGTAAAGTACGTGATTGAAGAAGAGTTAAAGCCTAGTCATCCACAGCATTAGGGTATAAAAAGCAGCAATAATGGCTGAAAAAATAAGTATATAAACGAAACCTTGTTTACCCTGCGAAAGGCCATAGCCTCTTGCGCGCAAATATAGGAACCACAATACGCACAATCCCAGTGGCAACATAAATAACAATTTTAACAAGTCAATCATCCTATTTGTTTTCTTCAAGCTCGTCCTAGCTTAGCAGAAAATACACAGGTGTATCATAAACATCCGATCACAATTTATACTATTCTATTTTAATATTTAGCCGCCCAGGGAGCGATAATATCTGCTTAGCCGGAGAGTGAATTTTTCTGGTTAACGGATAAAGCGTAAGCAAA
The DNA here is from genome assembly GCA_047618055.1 of Paraglaciecola sp. Taxonomy (GTDB): domain Bacteria; phylum Pseudomonadota; class Gammaproteobacteria; order Enterobacterales; family Alteromonadaceae; genus Paraglaciecola. The sequence goes on from JBLHIW010000004.1 coordinate 20,242, forward strand.
TTTGGCATCGCCCTTCGGCAAAGGCTGGCAAGCTTCCTAGCTGAATTGTATTGTGCGAATCTTTACGCTACCTACTGGGTGGCCGTCCTTGGGACGTTCAGCAAGATTGCTTGAAAAAATCACAACAGCTTCAGCTGGCCTGCGACGCAGGTGAGCCACATGGATGTGGTAAATAAATCGCCTTTCCAATGATTTTTAAGCTATGTGAAGGCAACCAGCATTCCTTGGACATCGGACCTTGCTATCAAACTTGCCAGCGCCTTGTGAGTTGATCACAGATCAATGAGGAATGGTATTCGCTATTCCTCATTGAGGGGATGGATGTTATGAAAGCTAAGGTATCACAGAAAAATGAGGTTGTTACCTGCTGCTTGTTATCGAGTAAATATACCACCCTCGGTGGCTCTAAATACTGCCTCCAGAGGATCATCGTCAGTATAATCATCACCAAGTAATACGCCTTTCACCTCACCCCATTCTAGTATGGATAAATAGCCAGGTGTTCTTGACTGCTCAAAGAGCCTAATCATAGCTTGGCACGATGGCTCCTATCCTTTATTCTGACTTGTCATCAATGCTTTGGGTATCGTGGTATTGAAATTTCCGCTCGCAAATACTTCAGGGAGTATTTTTTGATCAACAGCCTTTAAATCTGTCTTGATGTACTTTGGTTCCTACCGTTCGGTGGTAACAATAAAGTTTGCCCTGTGGCACTCGCCATCGCCGTTAACAGCAAAAAAATGTGTATGAGCGCGCGGTTGGAGTCTGGTCTCTTTTCAGCACAATAGGGTGTTTATTCTCACAGTTTCGCAAATATTATCGTTATGCCGTTTTTGTGTCTTTGTGACTAGTCAGTGGTAGTCACGTAATTCCCATATGAGATATATATTTTTTGCTGTTAATAACATACACTACGCGCGAATTTTTTAACCAGTAATTTCATTCTGTAATCGGAGACCATAAAATGGCTTTAGAACGTACTTTCTCTATCATCAAGCCTGACGCAGTTGCTAAAAATGTCGTTGGTGCAATCTACAATCGCTTTGAGTCTGCGGGCCTTAGAATTGTTGCGGCAAAAATGCTTCATTTAAGCAAAGAACAAGCGGAAGGATTTTACGCAGAGCACTGCGAGCGTCCTTTCTTTGGCGCTTTGGTTGCTTTTATGACATCTGGCCCGGTAATGGTTCAGGTTCTAGAAGGCGAAAACGCGGTACTTAAGAATCGTGAAATTATGGGTGCGACTAACCCTGCTGACGCCCTCGCAGGTACCTTACGTGCGGATTACGCGGCATCTATCGATGAAAACGCCTGTCACGGTTCTGATGCTCCAGAGTCAGCGGCTCGTGAGATTGCTTACTTCTTCTCTGACGAAGAAATTTGCCCACGCACTCGCTAAGATTGGCTTGTTAAGAAAAAGGGAGCCTTGGCTCCCTTTTGTGCGATTAAAGCGAAGCTAAACATAGCTTGGGCAGCACAATAAATGTACAATTTGCGCACTATTTTCAGGTGATTTATTAGATGTCCGATACTCAGATAAACATTCAGCAGCCCGCAGTAAAAGCGAAGGTTAATTTACTCAATTTTAATCGCAGCGCGATGCGTGAATATTTTCACTCCATCGGTGAGAAACCCTTTCGCGCCGACCAGGTGATGAAATGGATCTATCATCAAGGTGTGGCTGACTTTGAGCTTATGACCAACATTAACAAAGTCTTGCGTGCAAAATTACAAGCTAATTGTGAAATTAAGGCGCCAGAAATCGCCTATCAGCAAAACGCCACCGACGGTACTATTAAGTTTGCCTTACGACTAGAAGGCGGTCAGGAAGTTGAAACAGTTTGGATCCCTGACGGGGACAGAGCGACACTGTGCGTGTCTTCGCAAGTGGGTTGTGCCCTGGAATGTACATTCTGCTCTACGGCCCAACAGGGTTTTAATCGTAACCTAAGCGTGTCAGAAATTATTGGTCAGGTATGGAGAGTGGCAACAACCATCGGTTTATCAAATGATACTGCCCGACGTCCAATCACCAATGTGGTAATGATGGGCATGGGCGAGCCTTTGCTTAATCTTAAAAATGTGGTTCCGGCCATGGATTTAATGTTGGACGATTTGGCTTTTAGTCTGTCAAAAAGACGTGTCACTCTCAGTACATCAGGTGTAGTGCCAGCTTTAGATATGCTCGGTGATCAAATTGATGTTGCTCTGGCGATATCTTTGCATGCACCGGATGATGAGCTACGCAATGTGTTGGTACCGGTAAATAAAAAGTATCCTATAGAGGTGTTTTTGGCCTCAGTACGGCGATATCTTGCCAAGTCAAATGCTAATCAAGGCAAAGTAACTGTAGAGTACGTGATGCTTAATGGCATCAATGATAGTACCGATCAGGCTCATCAAGTCGCGAAGGTCTTAGCCGATACACCAAGTAAAATTAATCTTATCCCCTTTAACCCCTATCCTGGCTCGCCGTATACGTGTTCTAGTAATTCCCGCATCGATCGATTCGCTAAAGTTCTTATGAGCTACGGTTTTGTGGTGGTTGTGCGGCGCACCAGAGGGGACGATATCGATGCGGCCTGTGGCCAATTAGTTGGAGATATTGTAGACAGAACCAAAAGAGTATTGAAAAAAAAGCTGAAGGGCGAGACTATTTCAGTAAAAATGGCACAATAAGTTTTTAACTCAGTGAGCCCTATGAAGAAATTCAGCTTTAGTATTTTTTATCTTGCCTTGTTACTGCTATCTGCGTGTAGCAGTCAATCGGGTCGTATGGGCAGCGAAGATGATTTTGATAAATTAAAAGCGGCTAAAACCCGGGTTTCTCTCGGTTTGACCTATCTCAATAATGGTAACTATAGCCAGGCCAAATTTAATCTGGACAAAGCTCTGCAATTTGCCCCGCGCCTAGCGGATGCACATTTTAGTTTAGCCTATTATTATCAACAGGTCGAAGAGCACGATGCGGCGGAGAAAGCGTATCAAAGGGCCATGGATCTGGCACCTAAAAATGCTGACATTGCGAACAGTTACGGCGCTTTTCTGTGTCAGCGGGGAAAGTATCAACAAGCGAAACGTTACTTTCTTAAAGCGGTTAACAGCGATAACTATATATCTAGTGCAGAAACCTACGAAAATTTGGCTCTTTGTAGCCGCTCTCAGGGAGAAATGAGTGACTCCCTTGAATACTTGCGTAGCGCAGTCAACCACCAACCAGGACGGGCAAAAAGTCTATATATGTTGGCTGAAGCGTTAGCTGAGACTCAGAGGTGGGCAGAGGCAAAGGATGTTTTACGCCGTTACGAAAAAGTATCACAAGTTTCTGCGCGTAGTTTATTATTGGCTAGCCAAATTGAACGTGCCCTGGGTAATACACAGCTATCAGAAGGTTATGGTGCAATGTTGCTCAGAATGTATCCCACTGATCCTGCTACTGAGCAATATCTTCAAAAAATGAAGGTCTTGACCATCCCGCCTATCGCACGCAAGCTAAGTAAGAGTTCGCTAGAGGCACCCAACACCAGGCCAGTCAGGATTGATACTGAGTATGTAAATGAAAGGGCAAAAACAGATGAAGAGCTTACCGCGATAACAACTGCGGCTCTTGAGTCAGCAAAAAAGGTCGCGGTCAAACAGACGGGTATTAAGAGTGAGCCCCAGACCCTTCCCACTTTTCATATTGTACAAGAAGATGAAAACCTCTACCGTATATCCTTGTTATACAACATAAGAATGCAGCGTCTGGTAGAATGGAATAATTTATCGGACTCCTCGGCGATATACCAAGGTAAAAAACTGCGACTTGTCGCCCCTGAAAATAAAGAGTAGAGCCTGAACTATGAGTGAAGTACAAGAAGAAACGCCAGTGGTTATGGTTGGTCCCGGCAAGCTTTTAAAGTCGGCCCGGCAACAAGCTCAACTTAGCGTTCAAGATATAGCTCAAAAGTTACATTTAAAGTCTTCCGTGATTACCGATATTGAAGACGATATTTATGATAGTAATATCTCCCTGACCTTTATTAGGGGCTATCTTAAACTTTATGCGAAACAAGTTATGGTGACCGAGGCAGAAATAATTGGTGCTTTTGACAGTATTAATACCCAGAAAAAGGAACCTGCCAAATTACACAGCTTTTCCCAGCGTGTCGCGAATCAGGCGAATGACGATAAATTGATGATGGTCAGTTACCTGATCTTAGCTGTGGTGTTGGCATTAGTGGTTATTTGGTGGTTTCAGCAAAGCGACAATGATACCGCAATGATCGCGCCGCAAGTTGGCGCCACAGACTACCAGAGCACTGAAATTTTGGGTGAGCAGGCCAGTGGCGTTCTTGAATCACTTACCCAACCAATCGATGAAAGTCAGACTGATATCCCAAATGTGGCTCCCCAGAGTGGCGATGATAATATGGCCTCACAAGAACCCGCACAGAGCCAAGAGCAGGGTGAGAGTATACCGATTTTTGTCGATACACAGGGACAAGTAATACCAGCCCCAGAGCAGATTACGGCAGAGCTTAATTCTTTAACGGCCCAAACCCAATCGTTGGTTACCGAACAGAATGTTGCCCTCGCAGCTCCTGTACAACTGGTGTTTGAGTTTTCTGGAGATTGCTGGATGAATCTAAGTGATGCTAGCGGTGAAGATATTGCTTACGGCGTAAAAGCTAAGGGTCGAGTGATGTCTGTATCGGGCATCCCCCCGTTTACAGTGACATTGGGAGCACCACAGGTAGTACAAATTTCTTATGGGGGCAAAGCCGTTGATATGTCTAATTTCAAGGCCGGGAACACTGCGAAATTTACCCTACCAATAAGCTAATAGCGTTAGCCCATTCATTAATTTTTAGGAATAATCATGTTTGCCGAATCGCCTATTATACGTAGACAATCCACTCGCATTAATGTCGGGAAAGTCCCCATTGGTGATGGCGCGCCGATTGCGGTTCAATCAATGACCAACACCCCTACTACAGACGTAGAGGCTACCGTTGCACAAATCAATCGGATTGAGGCCGTAGGTGGCGAAATTGTCCGCGTGTCGGTGCCCACCATGGATGCAGCAGAGGCATTCAAACTGATTAAACAGCAAGTCAACGTGCCGCTGATTGCCGACATTCACTTTGACTATCGCATTGCCTTAAAAGTCGCCGAATACGGAGTGGATTGTCTGCGTATTAACCCCGGTAACATAGGGAGTATGGACAGAGTGCGTTCGGTAGTAGACTGTGCACGGGATATGGGTATCCCTATTCGTATCGGTGTCAATGGTGGTTCATTGGAAAAGGATTTGCAGGAAAAATATGGTGAGCCGACACCTGAGGCATTAATCGAATCGGCTATGCGTCATGTGGACATTCTCGACAAGTTAAATTTTGATCAGTTTAAAGTTAGTGTTAAGGCCTCAGACGTATTTCTAGCGGTAGGTGCCTATCGAGGATTGGCGGCAAAAATCGATCAACCCTTACATCTTGGCATTACCGAAGCAGGCGGCCTGCGTGCCGGGGCGGTGAAAAGTTCAGTCGGCTTAGGTATGCTATTGGCCGAGGGGATTGGCGATACTATTCGTATTTCACTGGCGGCGGATCCAGTTGAAGAAATAAAAGTGGGCTTTGATATATTAAAATCACTGCGTATTCGTTCCCGTGGTATTAATTTTATTGCCTGTCCCAGTTGCTCTCGTCAGGAGTTTGACGTGATCAGCACGGTAAACGCCCTGGAACAGCGCCTCGAAGATTTACTCACCCCCATGGATGTGTCAATTATTGGTTGTGTGGTAAACGGTCCTGGTGAAGCAGAAGTTTCAGACTTAGGTTTAACGGGCGCCCGAAATATGAGTGGTTTTTATCTCGATGGTAAGCGCCAAAAAGAGCGTTTATCTAATGATGATCTGGTCGACCAACTGGAGAAACGCATTCGCGCCAAAGCGGCCATACTTGATAAGAACTTGCAAATACAGGTGAAGCAGCTTGGTTAATGCTGTATAGCACAAAAGATTCGAAAATAAGCCCGCAGAGCGTTTTACGTTTATCGGCAAACCCCCTATAATGCCGGGCTTTTAATCAAAAATGTGTTCAAGAGAAATTCCTTAGTGTCCAAAAAAATTCAGGCAATCCGTGGTATGAACGACTGCTTACCCGAGCAGAGCGGCTTATGGCAATGGGCCGAATCGGCCATACGGGCAGTGGTGGCCAGTTATGGCTATCAGGAAATCCGTACCCCAATAGTTGAAAGCACAGATCTCTTTAAACGCTCAATCGGGGAAGTCACCGACATAGTAGAAAAAGAAATGTACACCTTTGCCGATCGCAATGATGATAGTTTAACCTTGCGTCCTGAGGGCACTGCCAGTGTTGTGCGAGCGGGTAATGAACATGGTTTGTTATATAACCAGCAACAACGTCTATGGTATATGGGACCGATGTTTAGACACGAACGCCCACAAAAAGGTCGCTACCGTCAATTCCATCAGTTTGGGGTAGAAGTCTTTGGTTTAGCCGGGCCTGACATTGACGCTGAAGTGATTATGCTCAGCGCCAGACTGTGGAATAAGTTTGGCATAGCTAAGCATGTCAGGCTGGAAATTAATTCATTGGGTTCAAGTCAGGCCAGAGCGAATTATAAAGAGGCCTTGGTTAGCTACTTGAGTGAGCGAAAATCAGCCCTGGACGAAGACAGTCTGCGTCGCTTAAAAAGCAACCCTTTACGGGTGCTCGATAGCAAAAATCCTCAGGTACAAGAGGCGATCAAAGACGCACCGAGTCTGATAGATTACCTGGATGAGGAATCCAAGGAACATTTTTACGGATTGTGTGAACGATTAGACCGTTTGGGCATCGTATACCGGGTTAACCCTCGCTTAGTGCGCGGTCTGGATTATTACAACCGTACCGTATTTGAGTGGGTAACGGATAGTTTGGGGGCCCAGGGCACAGTTTGTGCGGGGGGACGATATGATGGACTGGTTGAGCAATTAGGCGGGAAAACCACTCAAGGCGTGGGGTTTGCCATGGGGATGGAACGTGTGATATTGATGTTACAATCCCTTGAATTAGATAAAAATGTAGCTGCTGTGGTAGATTTGTATGTTACGGCAATAGGTGACTCAGTGGAAGATTACTCCCGACAGATTGGGGAGTTATTGCGGGACGAATTACCGTTGCTCAGGGTACAAAGTCATTGTGGTGGCGGTAACGTTAAGAAACAAATGAAACGTGCCGATGCCAGTGGCGCCACGATGGCTCTGGTGCTGGGTGAAAACGAAATGAATGAACAGCAGGTAAGTGTTAAATATCTGCGTGAAGATAAACCGCAAGTAACGATGCAGCGTGATGATTTAGTCGCGTTTTTAAAGCATGTGCACAGCACCTAGCTGTAAACAAATTAACTAGAATCAATTTACCCAAACGATAATGGGTGCAGCAGTAAGAGGATTTGGCGATGGAAAAGTACGAAACAGAAGAGCAACAGGTAGAAGCGATTAAGCGTTTTTGGAAAGAGAACGGTGTGGCGATTATTGTTGGCGCAGTGTTGGGTTTAGGTGGGCTTTACGGTTGGCGTTATTACAACGAGCAGAAAGTTGCCAGCCAGGAATACGCCTCTGCTGCTTATGAAAAGACCACTCAAGAACTGTTGAAATCAGAGACAGGCTTTAGTGAAGGTCAAGCTTATATTAATGAAAATGCAGATACAGGCTATGCCTTATTAATGGCATTTAAATTGGCACAACAGGCCGTTGAGCGTAAGGACTTAAGTGAAGCGGCCAAGCACTTAAATTTTGCCGCAGCGAATGCGCATAATGAGGCCATTCAGGCTATAGCCAACTTGCGTTTGGCGCGTATTCAGCTGGAACTGGAGCAACTTGCTCCAGCATTGCTAAGCCTGGATAAGGTCACTGATGAAGCCTTTAGCGCCCAGCGCCAGGAAACCAAAGGTGATGTTTATATGGCTCAAAAATTGTTTGATAAGGCTCGGGCTGCCTATAGCTCAGCGTTGCAAGAAAACGCCAACAACGATGTGTTAAAAATGAAATTGGATAATCTGGCGACAGTGGCCAATGGTTAAGATGAGTTTAATGAAACGTAGCTATTATCTGCCCCTGCTTGTGATCAGCGTTTTCGCCTTATCGGCCTGCTCGACCGTAACGGACTGGTTTGTTGATGAAGACGAGTTGGAAATCCGCAAGTTGACGCCAATTGAAGCGCAATTTACCCCAACCACCCTTTGGTCAGCAGATTTAGGCAGTGGTATCGGGCAATATTACTCGAGATTAAAACCGGCTGTCGCTTACGGCAAAGTCTACGGGGCAAATCGTCAGGGTACAGTAAGTGCTTTTGATGAAGATACGGGCAAAAAAGTGTGGAGCAAAAATTATGCGCAACACAATGACGAAGGACTGACCTCTGGTGTGACTAAACTCTGGTCCAGTGGTATTTCTGCAAAGATAGCCGGAGGCCTAAGCGTTGCGTATGAAACCGTGTTCTTTGGCACCGAAAATGGGGAAGTCATTGCACTTAATGCGCAAACCGGTAAGCAACTTTGGCTGGTAAACGTTAAAGGTGAAGTATTGGCTGCCCCCGCTGTCGATGAAGGGATCGTCTTAGTCAATACCGGTTCGGGGGTTATGTTCGCCCTGGACGCCGGCACCGGAGAGCAGCTTTGGTCATATGAATCTGACGTCCCCCCCCTGTCTTTGCGTGGCGTCTCAGCGCCGGCAGCCGCTAACGGTGGTGCTATAATTGGTACGGCCAGCGGTAAACTGGCGGTAAACATTATCGGAACCGGGCAAACTGCCTGGGAACAAGTGATATCGGCACCTACCGGTGCGACAGAGCTGGAGCGTATAGTCGATATTGACAGCCAACCCTTATTGGCTGGAGACACAATTTACATTATTTCCTATGGCGGCTCATTGGCCTCAGTTGAACTGCGCAGTGGTCGGGTCATCTGGAAACGTGAATATAAATCCTATCGTCGTATCACTATGCAGGGTAACAAGCTGTTTGTGGTAGACGTAAATAGTAATATTTTTGCACTTGATCGTCGAAATGGCATTGAGTTATGGAGTCAGAGTGGTCTAAAACAGCGACAGCTGACTGCTGGCACGCCTGTCGGTGACTATATTGTCGCCGGTGATAAATATGGTTACCTGCACTGGCTAAATCAAAGTGATGGGCAAGTTGTCGCCCGTTTGGCTGTGGGAAATGATGATGAAGATCAGAGTATCTACTCCGCCCCGGTCGTTGAGGGCGAAGTGATCTATACTCAAACCCGTGATGGTATGTTAGTCGCTGTACAAACACCCTAACAACCATTTATTATTTTAAAGGCTTAGGACCAATCCTAAGCCTTTTGCGTTTAAAGGACGTCAAGTATGTTACCCGTTGTTGCCCTAGTTGGCCGCCCCAATGTGGGAAAATCCACATTATTCAATCGCTTAACCCGAACTCGTGACGCTCTCGTTGCAGACTTTCCTGGTTTAACCCGAGATCGTAAATACGGTACCGCCAAATTTGAAGCCCTGCAATTTATTGTGGTGGATACAGGTGGCATAAGCGGAGACGAGCAAGGTATTGACATGGCGATGGCAGAGCAGTCGCTATTGGCGATAGTAGAAGCCGACGTTGTGTTATTTCTGGTTGACGCCAGGGCGGGCATGACCCCGGCGGATCAAGGTATTGCCGCTCATCTGCGTAAGCAAGAGAAACCTGTTTACGTGGTGGCCAATAAAGTAGATGGGATTGATGGTGACAGTGAAAGCGCTGATTTTTATGCTTTAGGTTTAGGTGAAGTGAGTCAAATTGCTGCCACCCACGGTCGAGGAATTTCCCAGTTATTACATAACTCTTTGGGGCCATTATCCGATCAATTTCCTGAAATGCATGTCCAGGAAGTCGAAGAGCAGGATGAACAGGAAAGCGCTGAAGAGCAGCTTGAGCGCCTGCAAAATTTGCCGATCAAATTGGCCATTGTAGGTAAGCCGAATGTAGGTAAATCGACCTTAACCAACCGTATTCTCGGGGAAGAGCGGGTAGTGGTCTATGATCAACCTGGTACGACTCGCGACAGCGTGTTTATCCCCATGCAACGGGATGAACGTGAATACATACTGATTGACACCGCCGGTGTGCGCCGGCGTAAAAACATATCTGAAGCCATAGAGACCTTTTCCATTATCAAAACCCTGCAAGCGATTGAAGAAGCTAACGTGGTGTTGTTGGTAGTTGATGCGAGGGAGGGTTTAAGCGATCAAGATTTAAGTTTGTTAGGCTTTGTGCTAAATGCTGGCCGCTCACTGGTGTTGGTGGTTAACAAATGGGACGGTCTGGATAAAAGTGTCAAGGAAGAGATCAAAAGTGAACTAGACCGACGCCTGGGTTTTGTTGACTTTGCTCGTCTGCATTTTATCTCGGCCTTGCATGGCACCGGCGTAGGACATTTATTTGAATCTGTGCAAGAAGCTTATGCTTCCGCCACCAAGCGTATTAATACTTCGATGCTGACCCGTATCATGGATATGGCACAGGGGGATCATCAACCGCCAATGGTGCGTGGGCGCAGAGTGAAAATGAAATATGCTCATGCAGGGGGCTACAATCCGCCCTTGATCGTGATCCACGGCAATCAGGTTAAGGATCTACCGGATTCCTACAAACGCTACATGATGAATTACTTCCGCAAGGCACTCAAAGTCATGGGCACGCCAATCAAAGTTGAATTCCGCGAAGGGGCGAACCCTTACGAAAGCAACAAGAATTTGATGACGGACTCACAACGCCGTAAACGTAACCTGTTAAAGCGCATGCACAAAAATAATAAGTAATGTCGTAAGCCCTAGTTAGTGCCCGTTTTCTCCAATGGAAAACGGCTACTTAATCATACTTATTCTAAACTAGGCGTGAGCATGTTGCGCCTTGTCGTGCAGGGGATAAAGTGTCTGTAATGTCCGGGCAATGCACTTAGAGGCATCAATATATTTTTTCTTGTTGATGGGACAGGCCAATTCAACTAAGTGGCCATGCTCGTCAATGAGCAACCAACAAAACACCTGATGATTTACCTGAGGTAGGCTAAATCGATACACCATCATGTTTTGCTTGGCGGAGCAGGTCAGGAGTTTTAGCCAAATAGAATGGGGAAAGCGACTGAGGCCGAAGGTGCAAATATTTTGTCTGAGTTGTTGGCGAGATCCGCTTGCAGGTACATAAACTGATTTTTGCAAAGGGTTCTCTTGTGCCCCAAAGAGCAAACCGTATTTTTTCACCAAATTGTCAATCCCTTTAAGTCCGCTATCAATTTTCATGTTAATAACCTCGTCATTTGCTACGCGTCACTGTTAGCGACTCGCTTGTGTTTGAGTTAGCACGCCAGAAATCATTTATACTGTAATAATATACAGTATTATTCATAATGCAAATTTGAGTGAAAATTGTACTGTTGGTATAAGTCTCAGTGTGGGTGAATCGCCAGGGCAATACTGAGTCAGGACGCCCAAGTTGATCAAATCCATAGGGATACCGGACTGTTTAGTGCAATACAATATAAGCACGAATAATGGCAGCTCAAAGTGTTCTGAATTTTTTATGACTACAAGACCACTTTAAAAATAGGCATAAATTTACGCTAGAACTAGGCTGGAGATGTCGTAGTTATTGGTTAAGTCTTATTTTCTGAGTTACATTTACTCATGGGTTGACTGTTTTCTTATTTTCCCCACGCCGTCTTAAACCACTATATGAAGAAATTTAATGCTAAATCAGGCTCACCGTGTTTTAAAAGAAGTCTTCGGCTTCGATCAGTTTCGTGATGCTCAAAAAGCCATTATCAGCAATGTCTTGCAGGGGCAAAATACCTTGGCCATTATGCCCACCGGAGGCGGAAAGTCTTTATGTTATCAAATTCCGGGCATCGTCTTTGATGGCTTAACCGTTGTCATTTCTCCCCTTATCTCTTTGATGCAAGACCAGGTTAGGCAATTACATGAGCTTGCGGTGCCCGTGTGTATGTTGAATAGTTCATTATCCCCACAGGATTATCAGCAAAACATTAACGCCCTGCAGCAGCAACAGATTAAGTTGCTGTTTTTAGCCCCTGAGACGGTGTTGCAAAGCAGCACATTAGCCTTATTGAACCAGGTAAACGTGAGCTGTATTGCCATCGATGAAGCTCACTGTATTTCCGAATGGGGACATGACTTTCGCCCTGAGTATAGTCAGCTTAATCAATTGATAAAACGCTTTCCTAATGCGATGTGCATTGCCTTAACGGCCACCGCCACACCCCGAGTAAGGGAAGATATTAAGCGGCAATTACAGATTGACGATAACAGCGAATATATTGCGAGTTTTGACCGGCCCAATTTGTACATCGAGGTGATCCCTAAAGATAAGCCCTATCAACAAGCTAAGGTTTTTATCGATCAACACCCTGAGCAATCGGGCATTATCTATTGCCTGTCACGCTCAGCGGTAGATCAACTCACTGCAAAATTACAACAGGAGGGATATTCGGCTTTGGCTTATCATGCAGGCTTAAGCAATGGTAAACGCAGTGATCATCAGGAAAGTTTTATCCGTGACGATATACAGATAATTGTTGCCACTATTGCTTTTGGTATGGGGATTAATAAACCTGATGTTCGTTATGTCTTGCACTATGACTTGCCCAAAAATATTGAAGGGTATTATCAACAAATTGGCCGTGCAGGCCGTGATGGTTTAGATGCGGATTGTTTGCTGTTGTTTGGTTATGGTGATACGGGAAAAATACGTTTTTTTATCGATCAGATGTCCAATGAACAAGAAAAACGCTTGGCCAGTATGCACCTTAATCAGATGTTGGCTTTGGCCGAAACACAAGAATGTCGGCGCTTGCCTTTGCTGCAGTATTTCGGCGAAAGTACGATCCCCAAAAAATGTCATAAATGCGATAACTGCACTAGCCAAAACAAGGAGCAATCAGATCTAACCGTGCCCGCCCAGAAGTTTTTGTCCTGTGTTTATCGGACCGGAGAGCGTTTTGGCGCCAGCCATATTATTGACGTATTACGTGGCTCAAGTGCTGAAAAGGTGCTGCAAAATCAACATAATCTCTTGTCTACCTACAATATCGGAAATGAATTTAGCAAAAAACAATGGATGACTTTATCTCGGCAAATGATCCGAAAAGGCCTGTTGTCTCAAGACGAACAATTTGGCGGTTTAAAACTCACCCAACAAGCGGGCGAAATATTAAAAGGCAAAGCACCATTTTTTGCTCTGTTACAACAAGCCCTTGTAACAAACCACTCCAGCGGTAAGACATTCTCCAAATCCGGTGATCCTGGATTAATGCAGATACTTAAAGCCGAACGTAAGCAATTGGCAGACGCTGGCCATCTTCCCCCTTATGCCGTATTTTCTGATCGCACTCTCAATGAAATGGCATATTTTTTACCTCATTCTGAACATAGTTTGTTGCGTATTCATGGTGTGGGGAAGGGGAAGTCAGACAAATATGGCGAGCGCTTTATGGGTCTAATTATTGACTACTGTCAACAGCATAACATTCAAGAAGTGATGAACCAGCAACCAGCAGCCAGCAATAGTAATAGTCAATCTAGCCAAACATCCTCAGGCACTAAGAGCTTGGAAATTGCCCAAGCCTTCGAAGGTGGACAATCAACTTCCGCTTTGGCTGAGCAATATAAGGTAAAACCCAGTACTATAATTAATCATTTGTATCGCTATGTGCAGGAAGGCAATAGATTGAATAATCTAGATAAAGTACTTGAGCAAAGCCAACTAAGGCCATTGGAAATCGCTCAAGGCGTAGCCGCATTTACTGAACATGGTGACGATCGCTTAAAACCTATTTATGACAGCCTTAAGGAACAAGTCAGTTACGATAAGTTGCACTTATTGCGTATTTATTATTTGAACAGTAAAAATGAAGAATCGAAATAGCCACACCGTTTGTCCGTATTTTAAGGCGAGGCAGTGGCTGCTTCACTCCACTTTCAACGTTCATGATCAGCGCCCACACAAACAGAATGCCACTGTGGGCGCAAAACACTTTTAATCAAGCACTTATTATATTT
>JBLHIW010000005.1:0-33372 GCA_047618055.1 Paraglaciecola sp.
GTTGCTTCCGTGGCAAACCTTCAACCCTTATTTCAATCGAAAAAAACCAACTTCGATCAGGAGTCAAGCTAATGAATAAACACTCTTTACCCATGGTGTCAGTCGTTATTCCAATGTTTAACGTTGTGCAATATATTCAACAAAGTATTGCTTCTGTGTTAGCACAAACCTTCCAAAATTTTGAAGTAATCTGTGTTGACGACGGGTGCACTGACAGAACATTGAATAAACTCAAGCAATTTGATGATCCCCGCATTAGGATTATTCAACAAACCAACCGAGGATTATCCGGAGCCCGAAACAGCGGAATTCTTGCCGCCAGAGGAATTTATGTCGCCCTGCTTGATGCCGATGACTTTTGGGCAAAAGAAAAATTAGCCTGTCATGTTAACCACCTTAATAGTCATCCAAATGTCGGTGTGAGTTATTGCCCTTCCTTGTTTGTGAATGAACAAGGCGTATTAATGGGAATAGGACAATACCCAAAACTAAAACACGTCACAGCTAAAGACGTATTTTGTCGCAATCCTGTTGGCAATGGATCCGCACCCGTACTGCGTCGCCGACTGCTGCACGAAGTCAGTTTTGTGTGCAGCAAAACCGCTCGAAAGTGCATATTTGATGAACAATTGCGCCAGTCAGAAGACATTGAACTTTGGATCAGGATCGCATTACATGCAAAGTGGGATTTTGCAGGGATTGCTACTCCCCTCACCTACTATCGAGTTAACGACGGTGGGCTCTCGGCAAATTTAGCAAAGCAATATGCAAGTTGGTGTTTAGCGGTAAACAAAAACATTGCCGGCAACGAAAAGTTTTTCACTCGCCATCTGGCATTAGCAAGGGCATACCAGCTTCGTTACCTTGCACGCAGAGCCGCTCACTCTGGCGATGGCTGGAATGCCATCAAATTAATACACAAAGCATTCGTTACTCATGCTGGGATTATTATTGAGGAGCCGCTTCGCTCTCTAGCAACCTATGGATGTGCACTGATTTCAATTTTACCCCGCTCGATTTACCGTTTTTTGGAAAATAAAGCTATGAATTTTATTCAGCAACGTGCATTGACCCCACGCTAAAGCCTCTATAAATATAGGATTATAGCTGTGAGTCAACAACACCCTATCAGGAAAGATTCTGATGACATGAGCTTCCTGAGTCGATTGCCCCAGCAGACCGCATCAGTTTTGACTGATGTTCACCTAAAACAGATTAAAGTAGCTATAGGTAGCGTTCAGTATCTTAAACATATAGTTGATACGAGAGGGACAATACCTGTGTCCTTTACGCAATACCCCATGTATTTTTTATTGTTAATGGGCCATAGATTACGTGCGCTGAACAGACGAGCAAAATCACTAGTCCTGACGGCATTATTAATTTTAACTAGCTTGTTCTTGTTGCTCTGTGCACTGGGCGGCTTAGTCATGTTGTATCTGTTCAAATCAGCCCTGGGAATCAATCTTGTGGATGGATTAAATGAAGCGAAAATTGCCGTAATGCTAAAGGTAAGTCGCGCGAGTGTGAACAAGTGGGTAGCAAACGACTTGAATATCGGCTTGCCTGGATTGGATGACAGGCCATCACCGGGACGGCCTGCTAAATTGACCCCACCTCAGAGTCAAAAATTGGCGGACTTTATTAATAACCCCAGCTGTTCACCTAAAGGTGGCCGATTAATAGAGGCGTATATCCAGCAGTACATTGAGCAGCACTTCGCTGTGCGGTATCAGCCGTCCAATGTATATAGCCTGATACATGAATTGGGTTTATCCTGGATCACCCTTCGTTCAAAACACCCAAAACAGTCTCAAGAGGCGCAGGACAGCTTTAAAAACGTCAAATGGCAGTCCTCAAGCGGATTCCGGGTCATGTGGTGCTTGAGAATGTCGATATTTGGTTTCAGGACGAAGCGCGTTTTGGCTAACCAAATTCGACCAGACGAATATGTAATGGCTTCTTAACACCTGCAAAATAAGGCATTAGCAGGATACTAAACGCCGGGTGAGTGCAGTATGGGAAAACGCGCACTTTACTTTACGAACTGCTAAGGGGGTAGTCCTTCCTACTTTTTATTGCGCTTAGCGACATTTAGGGATAAGCATTATACGTCAGGTGATGACACCGACGGCGGTTGTTGCCAATTTCGCGACAATGTCTATTTTGGGAAATCATTACTGATGACCGGCAAGGAAACGAATGGTGTCAAGAAGCATCGAATCGGTCGATCCTTTAATTTGAAGCTCTTTTCGTATAAAAGGCACACTCCGTTAATCGACGAAGATGATTGTTGATTGTTACCTTATCATCCATAACACCCTAATACGGTACCTCCGCTGAACAACCGTTATGGCACCCTTTTGTCTGTGATGTCCGATGCAAACCCAATGGCAGTGTCCGCACTGCCATTCTGGAACATGTGCAGGGCTTAATTAGCACCTTGGCTAAAGTCATGGTTTGGGTCATAAACATTCAACTAAATCTGGTTCTCAAACCGTCAACGGTAAGCATTCGCTATGCTGCCGCTTTTACAAGTTTACAAATCAACCTATCTTTAATTAATAAGACACTCTTTGCCCGCCAAATTAACCAGTACCGGGTTTGATTGGCATAAAAGCTTATTCTGTCCATGATCGGAAACACCATCTTTTGTCCCTCATTATAGTAAAAACATTCCGCTGATTGCTTTAACCAATCATCCTCAGATTTGTTTTTAACATGTAAAAAACTAAAAGGGTTGTTTACGCGAATTTCCCTGCGCATCTTAATTTGTTCTGGCGTCCGTTGGGCGTAATGACGACAAATAGGAGAGGGATGATACAATTTCTGACAAAATGGGGGAACCTTGCCACTGATATTTTCTGGCCAGGTTTGGCTGGGAGAATTTCTGAAGAAACGGGGTTCACGCCAGTTTATCCGATAATAGCGGCGTCTATGGGATACCGATTGAGTCTTGTCTTCCTGGTCATACACAGCTAAGTCATTGTCAGTGAAATAAAACTGGGCCTGCCATACGCGCATTTGATTCTTGTTACGTTGCATGGCCTTAACTAACATTGGACGAGGATCATCCGTAAGCATTTCATCCGCATCCAAAATATACCACCAATCAGAGGAGGCAAAATCCTCATGAAACATATTGTAAACACGATTTCTAAATTGGTTACGGTAGATTTCATCGCTATGTACGGCAATAACGACTCTGGAGTCTTGGCATGCTTTTTCTTGTATAAGCTCCCAACTGCCGTCATTTGATCCATTGTCGAACACATATATATTGTCACAAAAACGCAAGGCATTATTCAGCGTTTCCAGAATAATATCCGCTTCGTTTTTGATGATACAAATGGCATTTAATTTCATAAAATTTCCTCTAATTACTGTGTATGTATATAAGCAGAAAAACGTTTGACTTGAGTCAAATAAGCCCGGGGAGATAACATGATTTTGCTAAGTAACCACAGCTTAAAGCTGAAAAAATGTAAAGGTTTTAACTTGCAGCATGGATGTTGTAATAACTGCTTCGCTATCGCTAAGTTACCGGCACGAAGATTAGATTTGACTAAATGACAGACATGAGCAGCGCAATAAGTCGATATGGATTTTTTCAAACTTACCTCATTTAACTCTGTCTCCACCAGGGTCAGCAATCTGTTAGCAAAGGGCAGTGGCTGATCAGGTAAATGTCGGTCACAGGCCCTGTTTTCACTATCCGTGTGATACTTCAAGAGGATTAGCGGGGAATAAACGATGCTAGCCTTAAGCGCAACTTGAGAAAATAATTCTTGATCTTCTCCCATACTTTCACCGACGGGGAACCCTCCAAGTTTGGTAAATAAATCACGAGTGATAACCGTACTGGATACCATAAACGGCAGATCGCCACGTGCCACGATGTCAAAATAATTATCTAGCACACAGCCTTGAGGAGGAATATGACCAATGGCAAGCTTGGGGTCGATATAAGTTTCATTTTTACACACTTTTTGGTAACTGCTGGCAAAGAATTCATATCCGGGAAAACGTTCAATCAACTTTCTCATTTCGAGTAAGAAAAAGGGCGACCATTGGTCATCAGCGTCGATAAAGGCGATGTGTTCATACTTCGCAAGGGAAACGCCGTGATTTCTGGCGAATGACACTCCTTTATTTTCTTGTTTGACTAACCTCACATTTGGCAGATTAAGTGCCGAAACTCTTTCGGCGCTGCCATCTGTTGAACCATCATCAACCACAATGATCTCGCTAGCCAGCAAGCGTTGTTGGCACAGTGATTCAAGAGTGCGACACACACTTTCAACTTTATTATAAAGCGGTATTACGACTGAAAACTGTATTTTATTAATCACGTTATCCCCAATTCAACAATGTGGCTTGAATAGCTTCATCTACTTTCATAGTAGGTTTAGCAAACCCCATGCCAATACCCTTTTTTATGGTATCTGCCAACGCCTGGGGACACAGGTCCTGTGCATCAAACTGGTACTGATCGGCAACGCCTACCTGCTCGCACCAATTCTGACACTTATTATGGTAATTTATTGATATAGAGGGGGTATTAGCCATATAAGAGAGTATCGCCGAGTGCAGTCTCATAGACACGCTTGCTTTAAATCCGGCGATACGTTGCAACACTCGAAATGGATTGGCATCGTAGGGTATATGAGTAACAGGTATATGCTCAGGTAATCCTACCAGGATCTGCTGGTGAACATGAAAATCGCCAAACACGGGGTGACCGTTAAAATCTAACAGATAAATGACTTCATTTGTGTCCTGCCAGATTTGTTCAATTGCAGCAATGGCCATTTTGACCCGGCGCTGTTCATTATCGACATTGATAGTGCCAAAGGCATCTGTGGCCTGTTGACAAAAATTGAACATCACGCCTTTACGCTCTATCGGCACAAGACGATGAGACTGATGACATAGCATCAATGGCGCGAGATCAAAGGTTAGATGTACGTTTGCATTTGGCGAAATAGCCTTTGCTATGTCTAGACTTTTCCCATCACGGACCCCTACAAAACCACACTCAGATAAAAACTTAGCGCAGGCCTTTTCAGCCCCTAGTGATTCAAATGACTCAATACCCACCCCCACACAACGACTTGATTTTCGGTTGGCTAAAGCCATTAAATGCCGCTTAAATTGGATATCCTTTTCACTATGTAAAACCGACCCCCCACCAAAGATCACATTTTCACTTTGCAATGCATTCTTATAATGCAAAATACGATGATGACCACGAAACTTAGCGCCAGAAAAAGCCGTAATATCACCAAATTCGGCACATTTACTGCTAACGGCACTGCTAACCAGGGCACGTTTAGCCCGTAGTAAATGATGTATTGCCCAGCGACTGGTATAGAGCAATACGTCATCACCTGTGTTTTGCATACCATAGTAGCCAGTAAGGTAGGCATTGAATTTTTTAAACATGTTGACCTCTGATGTGAATGTCTTTAAGAACCATGCCAAGCCAAAACAAGGCCGGCCAATATAGATAGGCAAGAATTTCAAGGTTTTCGAAAAAGCTGTAGCAGGTAAACACCAGCAACATGCAAAGGGCAGCCCGAGCCTGAATATTGCTGTAAGCAAACACCAGTAGATACACCGTACTCAACATCATCGGAATGGCTAATGCAACAAGCCCCACCAGCCCTTTAACAAAGAGTAAACCATACCAACTATGGTGAGAGCCAATAGGCATGAACTCAACCAGTTTAGGGCCGGATTCCACAATCCCATGGCCCCAAATGGGAGCCTCTGCACGCCATCGTTGAACGGCAAGGTTCTCTAGTGCTGCGCGCACTCGGGTCGATGCCGGGCGTGCTTCCTTGATTTGTTGAAACGTGTCCATTATAAATTCATAGACCGGTTCACCTAAGACCAAAATAACCGGGAGCAGCAGACCGATAGATAATAGTAACCATGGTTTCTTAAGTTGACTGGCAAACATAAAAGTGGGGACTATTAGGATGAAAATAGCCCAGCCTGCTCGAGACTGAGACAATAAAGCCATAACAACACAGCCTGCAACCCCCCAATTACGCCATTTTTTATCTTTCTCCTGTAAACAAAAAATCACAAATATACAGCTCAGAAACCCCGCTGCCGGTGCCCAAGGTGCAAAGAACTGCCAGCGGCCAGCACCAGTTTCCGGATTAGTTCCGTAAAGGCTAACCATAAAAAAATTATCACCCGCCCCACCCAAAATTTGCAGGGGAGACACGAACAACTCACCAGGCAAACCGGCCATATAGAGCATCCAGGTGACTACACCAAATATAGCGGTATGCTTACCCACTACACAGACTGCGCGTATCAATGCCTCAGGTTTAAGCTTAACCACTGCGCCAAGAACCGGGAATAAACCCAGTAATGCCCACCCTTTTGCCCACCCCACGGTGCTTTTAATCGTTTGAGTGCTACCCAAAGACCACTGCCCGTGTGCAACCCAAAGGCTTATCAGCATGGCTAACATTCCCAATACCCAAACCCAAACCAATAGCGGTACTGTGGTAAATGGATTTTCACCTTCAATAAAAGCTCTCAGTGCTACCAAAGCTAATACTGTCCACCCCAGAGCAGACCCTGTGATATATAGTCCACCCATTGAATAAATTGGATAAGTGAATAGCAAGGCACCTAAAATTAACTTCTCTTCAATAGTACTTTGATAATGCGTCTTCGATTGCATAACACCGTCACTCCTGAAGTAATAAAAATCATACCTACTATTCCTGCAGCCATCCCCAGGGCTGGAATAGGACTATCAATTTCGCTTGGTAGCGAAGGTTCAGTCAGTAGCTGCAACAGAGGATAAGATGCAAACACATCTGCTTTACCGGCTTCTAATCGTGCTGCAGCTGAAGTAAAAATAGCCTCTGCCAAATCAAATTCACCTTGCAGGCGATCAAGTACCGCTGACTCTCTGGCGAATATTTTTAATTGATCCCTTAGCTGCAATTCAGAGCGGTGCAATTCACTTATTTCTGCCTGAGCCCCTTTTTGACGAGCCGAAGCCTCAATTAAGTCAGCAAACATTTGGGCACGCTTTGGATTCATTCCCATATCCGCCCCCCCAAAGATATTAGACGCATGAGGGCCCGCCAATTCGTTACTCCTAATGAGCAATGCTTGGCGGGCACCATCATAACGCTGCTGCTGTGCAACGACTTTTGGGTGTCCGCTTCCCCAACGGGACTGATACTCTGAAAGTAGAGATGTACTGGCATCAAGTTCCTTAAGTAAGCCTCTAAACTCCACATCCGACTGCAATAAAAACGCTTTGCCTGCTAAGTCAGAAGACACACCCAAGTTTTCACTCAAACCATAACTGTAGTCGCTTAGATTAGCCGCTTCAGCTTTGATATAGAGCTGCTTTTCTTTGATACTTTGTAAGCTTGTGACCAACAGCGTGAACTGATCTTGTGACACTAAGAAGGAGCCTTCCTGAAATTGCAGAATATTGGCACGTGCCTCGTTAAGCCTGACTCGATACTCATCCAGCACCCCCTGAATACTGATATCACGACGGCTGATTTCGTCGGCCCGCAGGCGATTGAGTTCTTCTTGCAGGCTTTGATAAAGTGCCCAGCCTTTACTTTTAGCGAGTTCAGGACTGCTGCCGGTGATGCTAACGGCCAGGATCGAGGTTTGTTCAGTCAGTTTTATTTTGGGTTGCCCGAAACCGGGTGCAGACAAAGCCGTTTTTTCCCGGGCAAGCTTCAATACCCCACGGCTCAATAACATTTCCTTATAATTGACTCTTGGATTAAATCCACCTGCTGAAAAAGGCGCACTGGTTTGCGAAACAATCTGACCAATATTGTCCATCGAGACGCTGGATGACGATCCCGTTCCTGGCAAGACCAATTCCAGCTCACTTTTGTAAACTGCGGCCTTACTCAAATACAAAAAGACGATAAACCCAATAAACAAATACGCACCTAAGGTGAACGTTAAGTAGGGCCATTTCACAAAACGATAGACTGTTGCTCTAAAGCGGTCATATGAGCTTGGGATTGCTATTGGATACTTCATAACAAATCGTCCTAAAACAACAGCGAGAACGGTGTCAGGACATCAAAAATTGTTCGCGCTACGTCCCTTAGATTGGTTACATCTGAGTCATAACAGGCAATCGCATCATTGGGCATGACATAGGGGTTAATCTCATCACGATTTGCTTGCCTCACTAATTGTTCTACAGAGCGCTCAATCACTTGAGTTTGATTAGTGATCGGATTGATACTGGCCAACATGACCTTGCGCGGGGCATTAGTCCATTCTTTTCCGCCCACACAATTGGCCGACACCGCGGCTTGCAACAACTTGGTGCCATAAGGTAGATTGGTAGAATACCTGCCAACCCCGGCACTCGAGTTATTTTGCGCAGAATCAATTAAATTAGACATAAACACCCTGAAACCCTTGGGGGTGATTTGACTGGGTCTCACTAAATGGGATTGAAAACACCCGGTACTTGGCACAATTACTTGATCACCCGCAATCAAGGGGTAGTCCTTAACGGGTAATCCCGTCAATATTCCCGTTAAATCAACCTCAATCTGCCAACCTTGGCGAATAAGGATAATTTGGTCAAGCTTAGCATCAGGTCTTATCCCAGATGCTGCTCGTATCGCTTCTGAAAGTAACCTTTTGTTACTGTAATCGCCGGTCGCTGCAACTCGCTGATCCATTTCAGAACTCGCTCTTTTAGCATTAATCAGCACCCTACCTGGCTGAAAAACAGCACCTGTTACCGGGACTTCTATCTCGGCCAAATGCAGAACTTTAACGTTGACGGTTGCTGTGGCCGAGCGAAACACATTTGCCTTAATCAGTGCCAATTCGATTCGCCCTGATAAATCTCTTGGCGACATGCCTGATGCATTTATGGCGTCGATTATCGGTAAGGTTAAGAGTCCAAAGTTATCCAGTACATATGTGCCGTTAAACCCTTCTCCGTATTCCATCATAATTTCCAGCATATCTCCGGGACTAAGAGGTAAGGCATTACGTGAGGGGTTAAGATTGACAGGCTGCGGCGCCTGACTTGGTGATGACAATAAAATGGGTTTATCTACCCGATAATTATGTGGCGCAACAAACTGCTCTCTATCAGCACAATTTAATTGAGCATCAAATTCTTTGCCGGGGGCACTTTGCTGGCGAAATAACTCACCGTTTTCATTGATTGAACCGTAAAAGCCCGAAGCGGGATTACTTATCGGCTTAAGGCTGTCGTTATTGGCACAAGCACATAGGCTCAGCATCCCACCCATTAACATCGTTTTTAACAGATAATTTATGTTTATCAACGCATTTCTCATCTGAGATTCCATTAGTTGGCATTGCAATTTTTTCCTACATACAAACCGGTATTGCAGTAAGTAGGCCAGCATCAAAAAATACGTAAACACATGTTATATATGGATTTTAAATTTCAACGAGAAATTATTATTTGCTTTTTGCAAAGAGTGTTAAAGGAGTTTTGTATTTTGCGAAATACAAAAACAACAAAAAATGGGGGATTACAGAGTGCTTACACCTTTTTTAGTCTACCTCACCACGATCTGTGATGAGGTATGAAGTCCGAGCAATTCAATAATCGACCATAAGCAGCGCCATATGCCCCTTATCTTCAACGGTAATGTCTTTTGGGTGGGCGAAGCATTATTTGCAATGATGTATCTAACCACAAACGGATGTGTCCCCCCCTTATCTGCCAAGTTAACTCCTCCCCCTCAGTAAGCTCCTTTGGCACTGACCACACAGGGAAAAGTGGCCAACATGATTTTAATATCCAATAGAATACTTTGTTGCTGCAGATAACTATTATCCAGATCAACCTGAGTCTCAAAATCTGTATCCGCTCTGCCTGACACTTGCCATAAACCTGACAAGCCAGGGATACCGTTGAGACGCCCTAAGGCACTGTCTTGATATACATCAACTTCAGTTGACAGTGCTGGTCGAGGACCGATTAAGGCCATGTCCCCCATTACAATATTAAATAACTGGGGTAACTCATCGATGGAAAACTTGCGGATGAAATGCCCCATTTTGGTAATTCGTGGATCACTCTTATATTTTTTACACACACCATCACGATCGCTTTGGCTTGGGTCAGGTTCTCTGTAGTTCGGGTCGGTCTTGAGATACATAGAACGAAATTTGTACATTCTAAAATGGCGACCATATTTACCGATTCGATCTTGACTGAAAAAACAACTCCCTGAGCTTTCCAGACGGATAAGCTGCATTGTCACCAGTAAAATCGGTGACAATAAGATTAACGCTATTAAGGCTATTGGGCGTTGTATAATCATAGGTATACCACGATGCTTACCTAACGAAAGAACACGAGGGTTGATGCTTTGCTTCACTGTAGTATCTACATAAAACGCGTCGAGGGTAGTCATCATTAAGATCCTTTGTTTGCATGGTTAAGTATAAAAATACGAATTAAAAATAAAGGGTTACCAATAACATAACGGTAGAACTTGTCCTGAGGTTCCTGAATAAGTCTCCATAACCATTCCATGCCCAGTTCTCTCATCCATAAAGGAGCTCGAGAAATACTCCCGGAATAAAAATCGAATAAACCGCCAACAGCCAATGCAGTGCGGCAATGAATTAGAGGGGCGTGCTCAATAAGCCATTTTTCCTGAACCGGTGAGCCCATGGCGAGTAACAAGATATCTGCTCGGGATTGATTAATCTTTTCAATTACTGTGTTGCAATTGTGTGCCTCGAAATATCCATGTTCGGCGCCTGCAATAGATAAGTCTGGATATTGCAGGCGAAGATTTTGCGCAGCCGCCTTGGCGACTCCAGGCTTGGCACCCAATAGGTAAATCGACGCACCACTAATAGAGGCCGCTCGACAAAGATCAGGCAACATATCGGTACCATTAACATTACCTTTTAGTTGAATACCAATTTTTTTCGCGGCAATACGCATGCCAGAGCCATCTACAAAACATTGATCAGCCTGGTTTAAATGAACTTTGAGCTGAGGAAGCTGATGTATTAAGTTGACCGAATTTACATTAACAAAGCATCCAACTTTACAATGCTGTTTTTTGGACGTTTTACCTGGTGCTGCCATCACCCAACGTACCGCTTCATCCATGGAAACATTATTTATCTTCAGACCAAAAATATTAAAGGTCGCAGGACTATTCAAACTGGCGTTTTGCCCTTTGAAAACAAACTGACTGATGACCCCCTTCAGCAGCAGTGCAAGGTAGTCGGTTCGGGTTCCAGTAAATTGCTTCTTGAGTAAAACAACTTTATTTACCATCGATAAGCCACCGGATTGACGCACATTGATGGCGTCAACTAAACCCGCAGGAATATGGCTATAGCCGAGCAGCTCAATTCGTTGTTCGTTAGTCAGCTCGATGTCTAGCGGCATCCCGCACAAACTGATGCGCTTGCGAAATATTGCGCCTAACACCGCAATATTTTTCATCACCCCACAAGTGAAATGACAATATTCAACCACTCGGCCTAAACAATCTTTTTTGCGCACCAGCTCAAGTACGGGTTTCTTTGTCACTATCGCAAGCAAGGTATTAACAAGAATAAAAGGAAGGCAAAGTATTAACACAAGCCCACTGATAGATCGGTTAAGTTCAGAGCCGGCATAGCTTTTATCTGGTACTCGGTCTGTGCTGGGATTTTTGATAGTAAACTGAATGGTTTTAGCTGACATACGTTTCTCCGACGACGGTAAATGTTGTGGTTAAAGAGCGCGTATTGACGTTCCTATTAACCTGTTCGTTGTCGGTATTGCGTAAGTTGTGCCAATTTTCAAAAATATATATACTGTTGTTTTAATTGATTTAATTTTAAATAATTATGATATTGACACCATCTCTGAATTTTAATTCTCGTTTTAAAAATGCAATTTAAGAATTTTTTTAAAATGAAAAAAATATTAAAAAAAGCACCAGATTTATCCTGGTTACTCTAAGAAAAATTCAGAACGACTGGGGATTTTTAATTAATGGCATCCCTTTTTTGGGATATCTTGATCTTTTCAGAGGGGGCCGATACAAAAGCGCAGTGGCCGGATGTTCCGCCCTTAAGGGTAAAAGGGGATGCACTCTGCGTTGGCAATATTTGATATACACTGACCAGCACTGCACAAGGGTGTGAATGCCATTTTATGCAAGAGCAATCAATCGTTTCACCTAAACTTTCTAATTTTTCCGCTAAAATGAGCGTGGCAAAGTGACCGGTGTATATCAGCCTTTAAAGAAGATTTGGTAACGGTGAAGTACGCATTGGGTCAGCTTTGTTAAGGGATCTTGAGGGGTATTTAACATGGGTAACATCCCAGCGCAGGCCTGCAATTTCGTAAATAACCTTGTACCACGAGCAAGGAGCTTGTGACTCAGGTTCAAGAAAAAATTTTGACGCAGGGGCCCAAAACTAAAATGTCTAATGTAATCTGATAAGTCTATGTCGTAAGTGTTATTCCAACGTCGATCTAGGGTGCTCACAAACTCACAATTTTTAGTATGCTGAATAATATGGCCGTTCTCCCCCCATCCCACATCATGTTCCGGTAATACCGACAGATGCCGGGTAGATATAACGCCCTCCAGCCATTGGCGTATTTTGAAATGGTTATTAACCAGGATCACACCAGAATTAAAACGACCACTGTAGCTTCTGGCGAGATATAAATACTTTTCAGGTAGGAGCAGGCCTTCGAGTTTATGGGCCGCTGCCGTTATAAAGGCATCCGCATCAACAAACAACACTGTGTCGTATCCAGCCTTTAACGCTTCAAGCATCAAGGTTAACTTTAGCCAACAACACTCAACACCCAGAGCGGTAAAGTAGGGACGAGTGATCACCAAATATGCATAGCCATTTTGTCGTGCGTAAACTCGCTGTGAGTTAATACAACTCCGGTATAGACACTGATACCCGTTTAGAGCAATGCTCAGAATCAATGTTTTTTCTTGCATCGTTTTCGCCTTTTTCACTGTTGCTAGTCGCCAGTAAGGGATAATCCGTAGTGTGATGCAAGACTCAATCCATATCAGAAAAGGTTAAGGTAGTTTTTTTCGGACTGCGAATTGGAAAAGTATTCTCTTATGCGATGCAATTGTAAAAATAGGGCAACACATCATCAAGGCGCTTTCTATCATTATCCGCTCGCCACAGCATCTTAATGTGGCACAATTGAGTGAGCCTGACTCTTAGCTTAATAAAATATCTGAGCAGGGTTTAGCGGACAATAGAGTGTCATCAAATTCCGGTTTTATTTTTCACCTCAAAAAGGCATGTTTTATATTCAAATTTTGTATATAAAATATTTTTCGCAAAATCAGAAACTTATAGTTTAACTTTCATTGCATTTTGCAAGTATCGCTAGCAACAATCCCGTTCTTCAGCCTAATAGCCTCTACAAATAACAGCTAAAATAGTTGGCACGGTATTAGCTTTACTCGCTGTTCAGCATCTATATTGATGCGGTAAATTTGTAATCTCGGAGGGATCAATATGACTAAATCAGGTTTAATTTACGCAATAATGTTGTTGCTGGGCTGGAGTTGCTTAGTAGGCGCCACAGAGAAAGAACAGGGTAAATATGTGTGGAATTTTTTAAGTGGTGAAGAATGGCCAATAGGCTATCAACAAAATATCGGGAAACCCGATAATCTACTGTGGAGTTTTAATGAATATCCAGCAGGTTTTTTTGCACGGATCACAAATGCCTTACCCGAACAGTCAATCAATGAAGCATTTCTGACCGATGATGCCGGCTCTACCATCAGCTTGACCGAAGAGGCTGAGGTCTTTGTTACTTTCATTCACGAAGGCGCGGGCTATAAAAACTCCTTTGGTTTTTTTACTTTCGATCCGGATAATCCGCCACAAAAGCCGACTGATGTCCGCGAAACTATTGTGTTCCCTAATTTATCCTATCCCCACTTAACC
This sequence comes from Paraglaciecola sp., assembly GCA_047618055.1. GTDB lineage: Bacteria > Pseudomonadota > Gammaproteobacteria > Enterobacterales > Alteromonadaceae > Paraglaciecola. The sequence goes on from JBLHIW010000005.1 coordinate 13,978, forward strand.
AACGGGCATCGTCTTAGTTTGGGGGTCTTTCCAGCAGGTACTCATATCGGGTTTTTCATCGCAGCGAATGCATTTTGGTATGATACCGGGGTTAAACCGAGCAAATCACCCTATTATTATTCGTTACAGGATTTAAATCCTGGTAATCCCCGTTTACGCCAACATGTAGTGCTGTTATATGATGAGGAGGTATCGGAAGTCATCCTTGGCTTTGAAGACTTGCCCCGCACCTGGGGTGACAATGACTTTAATGATGCGGTATTTAGCGTCAAGACCACACCAGAAACCGCCCTCGATACAAGTAAAATTATAGTTATTCCTGAAGTGAATGATAGTGATGCTGACGGCGTAATCGATGATGCTGATGAATTCCCTAATGATTACAAACGGGCCTATAGCAGTTATTACCCTGGGGAGAATGACTGGGTGACACTGGCCTTTGAGGATAACTGGCCCAAAGAGGGGGATTATGACTTAAATGATCTGGTACTACGGGAAAGATTACGGGTGATTTATAACGCTAACGCACAGATAAGCGGTTTTACTATCAGTGGTTTTATTGATGCTAGGGGGGCGGCTCACCACAATGGCTTTGCCGTGCGTATGATGGATGTTGACCCAGGCATCATTGGTGATGCCAGTATCACAATTAATGGCCAGAGCTTTAATAAACGCACCGAAAATTATCAATCTGATGCTGTGCTGATACTGTGGAATGATAGTCATACCTTTACCGAAACCAATGGCGAAGATAAATGTGAACATTTTAATACGGTCGTCACTTGTGAGCAATTTGCCCCGGTACCCTTTTTATTGGACGTCGAGTTCAACACTCCAATATTAGCCCTTAGTCATTCCGTATTCGATTTTTTCATTTTCAGAAGTAACGATCGAAGCCATGAGATCCATTTTGCAGATTATGCTCCAACCGACCTGTTTGATATTGGCCGGTTTGGGCAAGTCGATGATACATCTGAGCCAAGAAATGCCCGGTATTTTAAAAATGCAGAGAATCTTCCCTGGGCATTAAAGATCAACAGCCAATGGTATTATCCACGGGAATATATCGATGTGCTATGGGCTTATCCCGCTTACGAAACCTGGGTGGAAAGCGCGGGTAAGGAAGCCCTGGATTGGCATAGAAATACTGATCGTATTCATCATATTTATTAATTTAGCCCTGGAGGGTATGCCATATGAGCCTTGTACATTTTCAATTTAATCAATTATTTACGTTATTTTTGGTACTACTGACAGCTGTATCTATTTCAGCCTGCGGGGGTGGGGGCAATGACGCCACACCACAATCGATATCTGCGGTTGTTGCAGCCTCAACGTCACCGCCCCCATCCGTGCCAGAGAGTCAGGATTATACGCCTGAGCCCCTCAAGCTAAGAGCAGAAGCGGAGACCTCGCAAGATCTATTTGTTGAAGCCAACTTTGCATTTGATAGCTATCGGAAAGTAATTTTTGACATCGATGCCACCGATGTCAATAGTTTGCCTTTGAGTGACGTAATGCTAGCAATCTCCGTAATTAATAAAGAAATTGTGCAGCACGATGATCCCCGTTTACAACAAAAGTCACTCATTAGCATGGCTAAAACAGACAAAAATGGTCAAATCTATCTCAGTCTGGAGTTACCGCAAACAGCCACTAAAGTTCTACTCGAGCTCAATGCCGTGGGCATGCAAAATGATGTCATCATATCTATAGACGATGGAGGACAGGTGTTACACCATTTTACTCAACAACACTAACGTGCCCGGCCCATAAACTAATATCATAGGCCTATGCAGGGATAATTTTGTGCCGGATAAATTCGACCATGGCAAAACCTCTCAGTATCCCTAGGCAATGAACTGAGGTAATCCAAACATAAAAAATAGTGGGCCCATGCACTCATTTGGAGCCGGGCCTATTCCCTTAGTCGTGGTGTGATGGCAATGTTGCAAAGCAAATTTCAAAGGTTGTACCGACACCTTCTTCAGAACTTACGTTTATCTTTGCATTATGAGCATCAATAATTCCGTAAGAAACCGACAAACCCAATCCGGTTCCTATACCCACCGGTTTTGTTGTAAAGAACGGGGTAAAGAGCTGACCAATGGTACTTTTATTCATACCCATTCCGGTATCACTGACCAGAATAGTCAGCGAATCAGCATTTTGCTTTGAGGTAATACTTAATAAACCACCGTTTTCCATAGCATGAGCGGCATTTACGAAAAGGTTAACAAATACCTGCTGCAGTTGCCCCGTGTTTCCAATGATGAAGGGTAGCGAATGGGTAAGTTTATTTTCAACCTTGTGCTGGTACTTAAGGGCATTCCGGGCGATTTTTAGTGCACCTTCAATACAGCTTACTATCGACATTTCACAAAACTCCCTATCACCACTATGGGAGAATGTCTTGAGGCTATCCACTATGTCCCTTATCCTATCAATACCACCGACATTGGATTGTAGTAAATCAAATGTCTCCTTCTCAATATAATCAATATCCCCATTGCGACGTAATTGTTCAAACATCTGCATATTTAATGGGCCAGAAACTGACAAGTGATGTCTAATATTTTGTTGTAGCTCATTATATACTTGGAGATAATCGAGCAACATTTCCATATTAGAGCGAATAAAACTAATGGGATTATTAATTTCATGCGCCACACCAGCGGCTAGTTGACCAAGTGCGGCCATTTTTTCAGATTGCATTAATTGACTTTGGGCGGCTTCTAAACGGCTAAGGCTATCTTTTAATTGATCGGTTTTTTCCAGAATACGCACATCCGATGACGCCCGCCGAATACCTATAAGTAAATGTCTATTAGACGTATTCAGCACAAATAATGATTCTTGGTCGATAAATGTAGCGCGACTCAAAAATGTGATCCATCCTTTTTGGCCATGACGCAATTCAAAATTAACATAAATGATCCAGTTAAACCCTGCCAATCTTTTCGATTTTTCTGAATCGATAGGCGACACTAGCCAGGATGGGTAAGTCCCATCTTGAACTAAGGGCAAACACTCCATTGCTGCATGCAAAAGCTCTTTATCAAATGACCATCCCGATTCTTTAAACCAAATCGGTATGTCATCAGAATTTTCAGGTAAACCTGCGTCAGTCACAATATAAAAACCACACTCTGTTAAGAAAAAATTTCCGGTTAATTCAACCATATTTAAAATTAGTTCTTTGCTGGTGAGGGTCGACATAACACCTTCTGATGATTTACCGAGAAATTCGAGATTGGCCTGTTTTTTCTTAGAACTGGCTAAAGAAGCTTGCAAAGACTGGTTGGTTTCGTATATTTCTCGAGAGTACTTTTCCAGTTGCTGCTCGGCTAACAACCTTGCTTTTTTTTCTCTGGCCGCCTTACGCTCAAAAACCCCTAAACGTTTGTTAAGCTCCTCAATTGTGTAACTCAAATTTTTTCAACATTTATCAAACAACGTTGGCCCCCATCATGTTCACACTCGGGCTGAGAGACTTTGACAGTTTGTCCGGTATGTTCAGCTAAACCATGTACTAGGCCTTCGCAAAAATAACAGAGTTTACGGGGCGATTTATAATGAAACGTTAACTCGGTAGCTGACTCATCAATAAATTCAAATTCAGGTAATAACGCATCAGGGTTGAGTTTTTTAACTTCTAAATGAATCACGTTTTGCACTCCATGCAAAAATTCAAATACGTCTTTAAAAGCATGAGCCTGCGGGGGGGCAGAGGCATAAAGTTCTTTGAACAGCCACTTGCCAAAAGCGAATTGTGCTTCTTTTCCCGAAATATTTTTTTTCTTAACGATCAATCCAAGTAGAGTATAAAACTCCTCATCATCATAACTGCCGATCGTTGTAAATACGCCTTCACTTGGCAAAGTTGCCTCTGTTAACAACTCATCCCAAAATTCCTCCCCCCATTGCTCTTCCACAAAGTCATTAAACTTTACAAAAACAATACCTTTCATTCCGCGATCCCTTGCATATTACGTGGTTTTATTTGACTCTAAATGCTTATAAATAAAAAATAATGAGTGAATACGCTGGCAGGTTCGACTATGAGTTCCACCTAAAAATATCTGCAACGGGTATTTAGCTAAATATTCGCCAAAACCACCCTTTTGATAATTCTTCCTGACATCCCTTTAACTGGGTAGCATAACGCAATGATCGCCCGTTGACAGTTTTCGCCACACCCTGCAACCATATTTTACTATTATAAGTCTTACGCTGATACCCGCCCCAGCCCTCATGATAGTTAAGATATTGCGCTTGGGCGTCCCATTTAGAGACCTTATTAATGGTATGCGTCTTGTGGATAAACCAGCCCATAAAATCAATGGCATCGTCAAAATCATTGCGATCAGCCCAGGAATTATCTGTCTCTCTCTTAAAATCCTCCCAAGTAGGAGTTTTAGCCTGGGAATACCCATAAGCTGAACTCACGCGCCCCCAGGGAATTAAGCCAAAAAACACGAAGTCTTTTGGGGGCCGTGCTTCTGCCTTAAAGGAACTTTCCTGATACATCATTGCCATGGGTACATGGATCGGTACGCCCCATGTACGATTCATATCTTCAGCGGCTTCATACCAATCCCGTTTTTCAAAAAAAATATCACAAATGTTACTGATATTTTTCGGGGGGGTAGTGCTACAGCCCACCAAAAACAAAGATGTGAGTGTGCAGGTGAGAATATTTCTGTATTTTTTGAACTTTATTTTGAACTTTTGATGCATAAACTACTCTTTATTATCGTGTTCTAGTTATTGTGTGTTTTCCCTGGTAGTAGCTTTAATGCCTAACGCAAGTTAGGCATTTTTTTATATACAACTTTCTGCCTGCCTGTCCTTTGCGTAATCGAAATAGTCCTGTAAAAACTCATGAAAACCCTGTGTATCTTGCTGCTCTATTATTGACTGTCGTTGCAATGACTCTTGGGCTTGATTGACTAAGTCCTGTTCGCTGGTCTGTGTATATGGCGCAGCCAGTAACTCCTTTTTATATTGCTCGGCCATCCGTAAGCCCAGAGCACCATTATCTATTTTTTCATTCAGCAGAATATCAAGTATTTTTGCCGACGGGGTCAATTGTGGATCGACTATTTTTTGCCATTCGGTGTCCAGTGCCGTGGAATATTCCGTATTGTCGTTGGCTTTGTCCAGGACCTTAGCAATATCCCCCATCTCAGCAAACATTTGCTGTGACCACTGGGGTAATGAAAGAGGCGTATCTCCATCCATTAATGTCAATGTCGGATCCCGCCCCTGTTCGACCACCGCTGATAAATTTTGCTCTGTTTGCTGGTACTGAACGTGATCCAGGTCATCACTTGGTTTCACCAGGCAGTAAAGCAAAAACACGTCGAGAAAAAAGAATTGATTCCGTTCAATGCCAATTGAACTAAAGGGGTTAACGTCTAATGCGCGAACCTCAACATAGCTGACTCCCCGGTCATGTAGGGCATCTGTGGGTTTTTCCAGAGACTGGGTCGGTTGTTTTGGTCTGATCGGTGAGTATAACTCATTTTCAATTTGCAATACATTGGCGTTCAGTTGCTGATACTGCCCATCTTTTTTGGCAGCAAACTTCTGATATTCAAGGGAGGGTGTATTGATAGCGGCCCTAAGTGAGGCAATGTAGCTATCTACCTTGTTGTAACAAATCGGCAAACCGGACTGGGCACTACTGGTGTATCCCAGGTCACTCATGCGTAAAGAAGTAGCATAGGGCAAATAAAGGCTACCCTTGCCAAGTTTTTTAAATGGTAACGATGTCTTTTTTCCCGCGACAAACGAAGAGCAAAGTGCAGGAGACGCGCCATACAAATAGGGAATAAGCCAACAAAAACGCCGGTAGTTGCGGATAAGGGCAAAATAGGCTGACGATATGTCATCTTTATCCCCAGTCACATTCTGAGTTTTAGGTAACCATGTTTGCCAAAACTCCTCCGATAGAGAAAAATTGAAATGCACGCCGGCTATCGCTTGCATCATGCTGCCATAACGGTTTTTCAAACCGACACGATAGAGGGTTTTCATTTTACCCGCGTTGGACGAACCAAACTGGGCAATCGGAATTTCTTCTTCACTGTTGACATAACATGGCATGCTCATTGGCCACAGCCTTTCATCACCCATATTCGATAATACATATTTATGTACATCACGAAGCTGAGCAAGGCTACGATCTGGATCGGTTTCCGGGGGAGTGATAAATTCCAATAATGACTCAGAGAAATCAGTGGTGATAGAGCCGTGGGTTAAGGCTGAACCCAGTTTTTCATTATGGGGGGTTTGGGCTAAACCGCCATTAGGATTAATACGCAAGGTCTCACGTTCAACACCGTGTCGTATACCACTTAGAGTACTCACAACTGTACTTTCGTTTAAAACAGCCAGGCGATCCCTAAAACAATTATTATTTGACTGCAAAATGACTTCCCATTTTTTTTGGCGATCACTATTAGAAAGCACGCGCCGGTGTTTTTCAAGAATTACTAATTGGGGTTGCCGACTTCGTTCGTCAACCCCAATTCATTTTAATAAGGTACCTGCAGGGGAATAATGTCCCATCCAAGACCCTTTAACTGTTCACTAATAAGCTTGGCGTCGCCCACAACAACTACCTGCATCGTGGTTAAATCAAGCGCTTCGGCGGCCAGCTTGTTTAACTCATCACGACCAATATTGTTAATTATCGTATTTTGTTCTTCACGATAGTTTTTATCCAGATTATAGGTGAGTAAGTGCCGTAAAAATCGGGCTTTACTGTTCGGTGTTTCGTAGTCCAGGGCGTCACTCTGAGTATAAGCGTTACGCATCAACTTCAGCTCTTCTTGTGTCATTCCCTGCTGTTGATAAACCTCTATTTCCTTAAAAAACTCCCGTAAACCGTCCGCCGTATTGACCTGTTTTAGATCAGCGCTGGCTTCAAACCAACCCAGGGTTTTTCCGCCGATGAAGCGACTAGACGCCCCATAGGTATAGCCCTTATCTTCCCGTAAATTTAGATTGATACGACTATTGAACATCCCTCCCAGGGCAAAGTTCATTAGCTTACTTTTGAATTGTTTACCGGTGGCATCGTAAGGCAGGCCAGGTTTAATTATACGCACCACAGACTGGGCAGCACCGGGCTGATCAATCAGATAAATTGCCCTTTTTTGCGCTTCAGGAAAATCCCCATAGGGCGGAATTTGATAGTCCGGACCTTGCCACTGGCTTAGAAACTCCAGCTTTTTTTCCACGATTTTCTTATCGACATTTCCCACTACAACCAAGTTACCTTTGCTTGGCGAGTAGTAACGTTGATAAAAGCCTTTAACGTCATTGAGGGTAATATTTTGCATGCTTTGCAAGGTGCCCTCATCCGGCAGACTCACCCTATTATGTTCGCCGAACAGTAATTTACTTACCCCACGAGAGGCTAACACCGAGGGATTTTTAACTTCCTGTTGCAGAGATTGGCCAAGGCGCTGTTGCAAACCCGTAAAATCAGCCGCTAAGAAGGCGGGCGAGAACAACTTTTGCTTTACCAGCGCCAGAGTCTTATCCATATTTTTTGTCAGCATACTCACACTTAAGTTGCTATACCTGCCGTTGGCCGAAAATCGAATACTACTGCCGAGCAAAGCCAGCTGGTTGGCCATTTCTTCATTGCTCAATTGACGAGTGGACTCATTCATCATTTGCGCTGTCATTGACGCCAAACCAGCTTTGTCAATGGGATCGAGTAAGGGACCCCCTTCCATACTAAAACTTAAGGTCACCGTGGGTGTTTCAGTGGTTTTGTGGCTGATCAAAGCGAGTCCATTGGCATAGTTTGTCTGCCAGAACGCCGGCATCACGACCTGAGGTGTTGGTCCTGCCATGGGCTGAACACTGCGATCAAAGGTATCCTTAATCCCAGGGCTTGCTATTGCAAGCACCTTGGACTCATTGGAAACGACATCTCTTTTTGGGGCGGTAAAATTGGCAGATTTTGCGGCCAGTTCTGTTTGTCCCTTTGGCACAATACTCAACACAACTTTAGGTTTACCTTTGATGTAACGTCGATAAACGCGCATCACATCACCAGCGGTTACGGCATTGTATCTATCCAAATTCTCCTGAACTAAGTCCGGATTATTATCAAATAATTGATTAGACGCGAGAGTTGACACTTTACCTGAGACACTTTGCAAAGCAAAAATCGTTGACGATTCAATCCCGGCCTTAGTGCGATTTAAGTCGTCAGCATTCACACCTCGTTGCTCAAATTCCGCCAGTGTCTGGTCAAAACGTTGCAGAATATCCCCTAGCTTAGGCGTTTTAGCCGGATTGGCCAGGGCAATAAGCTGAAATTCACAGGCTAACTCCTGACAGGGGTGAGACACCAGTGCTTGAACCGCGTCACCTGTTTTGACCAGATTTTTATAAAATAAAGAGGTTTTGCCTCCCCCTAGAACATTTGACAGCACATCCAGCGGGGCCTCATCTTCATGATTCACATAAACACTGGGGTAGGTAACTTGTAATAAAGGCAGGTGCACCTCATCTTCCAGCGTAAGATAACGGGTTTGTGTCAACTCGACCGGTTTTTTAGCCGCGTTGCGTACCTCTGCTCCCATAGGAATTGAGCCAAAGTATTTTTTAACCCATAAGAGCACCTGAACGGGATCGATATCCCCGCCGATGGTTAATACCGCATTATTGGGTCCATACCACCGAACAAAGAAGGCTTTTAAATCATTTACATCGACCCGATTAAGGTCGTCTATATAGCCGATTGTGGACCATGAATAAGGATGGCCGGGGGGGTAAAGAGCCTCAGAATTTCGTTCACTACGCAAACCATAGGGCTGGTTATCATAGTTTTGTCCCCGCTCATTTTTAACGGTTTCACGTTGTACTTCAAATTTTTCCTGAGTGACTGAGTCCAGCAAAAAACCCATTCTATCCGCTTCAAGCCAGAGCATTTTTTCCAATTGATTGGCTGGTACACTCTGGTAATAATTGGTGCGATCAGCGTTAGTGGTGCCATTCATGCTACCACCTGCTTCAGTGATAATTTTAATATGTTCTTCATCAGCAACGTTTTTTGAGCCCTGGAACATCATGTGCTCAAAAAAGTGGGCAAAGCCCGATTTGCCCTGCTCTTCTCTGGCTGAGCCAACATGATAGCTTACGTCCACATGGACTAGTGGGTCCGAGTGATCTTCATGCAACACAATGCTCAGGCCATTATCGAGCTGATATTTTTTGTAAGGAATCGTAACCTGGCCGGCTTTTTCCGCGTTCTGTGAGACAAAGACCACGCCATCAATAGGGCGAGCATGGGTATGTTTAGAGTTATTGGGGGTCGGCTGACAAGCCATTAACATCACTGCAAGTGCAGCCACGCTTAAGGGGTTCTTTAACACGTAACGCTATTCCGCTGTTTTATATTCTACGAATAGTCTACTCTGTGCTTTGTCAGAAAGTAACTCCCTATCGCTTAGGGATGAGCTTATAGAGATTTTACCGCCAGACATGGGGCATTAAAGGCTGATATGATGGCTAACTTATTACGCCAAGGATCGAACATTGATAAACAACAACCTCCCTCTTTTCGACAGCAAGTTCGCCCTAAATCAGTTTAGTGGCAATCAATCCTTGTTGAATAAAATGCTAGATACATTTTGTGAGCAATATGCCACGTTCGCGGAGCAATTATCAACGAGTATTAAACAAAATGATCTTGCTACTGCCAAGCGTGACGTGCATACGATTAAAGGCGTTGGCGGCAACCTAGGCATGAAAGCATTACATCAGGCCAGTCTAAACCTTGAAACCCATTTGATTAAGCAAACCACCGTCACACAGTCGGCAGTTACTGCGTTTACCACAATATTTAGTGACACCTTATCCGCACTAGAACAGTTTAAGAAGAGCAAGGCTGAGGAACAGCGTTCAGCAACCTCAGCGAGTAATGCAAATGAGCAAGACGCCCGACAGTTATTATTATCATCCCTCAAACGCAATGAATTTATTACCCATGCCAAGCTGAACGCATGGATGGACGATTTATCACTCGCTGGCGACACATTGCACGTTCTGCAAAACGCCATCAATGATCTGGACTATGAAAAAGCCATAAGTTTGCTTGAATAGCCTTGTCTATGGATACCCTTGATATTGTTTTTGACCATCCAGATTTTATAGTAGTTAACAAACCCCCTGGTATTTCAGTGCAAAACGAAGCACAACAAAGGGGTATTCTGCCCATTATTTGCAGCCAATTAGGCCTTGATAAATTATGGTTGGTCCATAGGTTAGATAAAGTCACCTCCGGCTTACTGATACTGGCAAAAAATGCTGAGGCAGCCGCGGTCTTTGGGGCTATATTTGAGTCACGTAAAATTGAAAAATTCTACCTTGCCCTAAGCGCCCAAAAACCCAAGAAAAAACAAGGCACCATCGCCGGCAATATGAAAAAGGTCAGAGATGGCAAGTGGATGCTTAGTAAACAAACCGACTCTGCTGCCGTATCACAATTTTTTAGCACCAGTGTGTTACCCGGCGTACGTCTGTTTTTAATCAAACCCCATACCGGTAAAACCCACCAAATTCGCGTCGCCCTAAAAAGCTTAGGCAGTCCGATCCTCGGTGACATCTTATATGGGGGGGGGGGATCACAGCGAACCTACCTGCATGCCTATGCTTTAAGGTTTTTATTTAAGGGGGAGCCTATTGAGTTGTTATGCCCACCGACCATTGGCGAGCTATTCACCCACGAAGCATTATCCCAACGCCTGCCCGAGTATCACCAACCTTGGGCATGGAATTGGCCACAATTACCTAAGGGCATAGTCAATCAGAAGGTGTTAACACCGGGTGTGCCATGAGTATGCTGCCAACGTTAGGATAAGTCTGTGAATATCGCGATTGTGGGTAATGGTGCGATTGGCAACCTGCTAGCCGCAAACTGCCAGCGACTTGGGCTAAATTATCACTTACTGACGCGAAATGGCCTGGGGCTTGAGCTATCGATACGTCGTTTCAAGCAAGATCAACAGCATTTCACACCGTCAGTTAAATCTGTACATGCGCCCGGGGATTTCGACATGCTCGTACTGCCCCTAAAGGCGTATCAAATTGTACCAGCCATTGAACAATTGCGAGCCCACCTCCAGCCCAGACAAACTGTGGTTCTACTACATAACGGTATGGGCAGCATCGAGCACGTCAAATTATTATTACCCCACAACCCTATTGTCGCCGCCACCACAAGTTACGCTGCCTATAAACCCACAGCACAGACCCTGATTGAGACGGGTTTGGGGCAGACCCACTGCGGCTGGGTGAGCACAAACGCTTCGTGGCACCGGGAACAAGTAGAAAGCCGGTTAAGTGCCCTACTTCCCCCCTGCACCTGGCATCAGGATATCCAACTGGCCTTATGGAACAAATTGGCGATCAACGCCGTGATCAACCCCCTAAGCGCGATTGAGCACATCACCAATGGCCAGTTAAAGGCTAAACAATACCAGCAGCATATTGCACAACTTTGCGCGGAAAATGCGCGGGTGATGCAAGCCTGTGGTTTTGCCACCAGTGCGGCGGCACTATTGGAAAAAGTGCATACGGTGATCCGCGACACTGCCCAGAACTTCTCGTCCATGAACAGAGATATTGCCTTTGGCCGACCTAGCGAAATTGACTATATCAACGGCTACCTGGTTCAGCAGGCTCAACAGCATGACATTGCCGCGCCGCTAAATACCCGCTTAGTCAGTGCAATCAAACACCTTGAGGCATTAAAAAAGGACGCCTGAGCGTCCTTCTTAACCTTATACCGACACCACTTGGGTATTTATTCAGCCGTGGCTTCCGGTTTCATATGAGGAAACAGGATCACGTCTTTGATGGTGGGGCTGTCGCTGAACAACATCACTAAACGGTCAATCCCTATCCCCTCACCCGCGGTTGGCGGCAGGCCATATTCCAGGGCACGTATATAGTCCTCATCAAAGTGCATGGCTTCGTCATCACCGGCATCTTTTTCTTCAACCTGTTTGCGGAAGCGGGCCGCTTGGTCCTCTGAATCATTTAACTCAGAAAAGCCATTCGCCAGCTCCCGGCCACCCACAAAGAATTCAAAACGGTCGGTCACAAAAGCGTTGTTATCATTGCGACGGGCCAGTGGTGACACTTCCCAAGGATAGGCAGTAATAAAAGTAGGTTGATCGAGTTGCTCTTCAGCAGTGGCTTCAAATATTTCACACAAATACTTACCTGCACCCCAAATCCCTTCCACCTCGGGCTCTTTAATCCCCAATTTTTTAGCCATGACTTTCATGGCTTCAAGATTGTTCTGGGGATCGTTAATCGCCTCCACATTAGCCTCAGGCCAATACTTGATCACCGCTGCACTCATGGTCAAACGCTGAAAAGGTTGAGCAAAGTCATAGGACTTTTCTTCGATCACATTACCCTCAGCATCTTTGACCGTGTTAAGAATAATATCGGTGCCTAATACTTCTAGCGCGACGCTACGTAGCATCTCTTCCGTGAGATTCATCAGGTCCTCAAAATCAGCGTAGGCCTGATAAAATTCCAACATGGTAAATTCCGGGTTGTGCCGGGTAGACAAGCCCTCGTTGCGGAAGTTACGGTTGATCTCAAATACCCGTTCAAAGCCCCCCACTACCAGGCGCTTAAGATACAGCTCTGGGGCAACACGTAAGTACATATCAATGTCCAGGGCATTGTGATGGGTGGTAAAGGGTTTAGCCGTCGCACCACCTGGGATCACCTGCAACATCGGGGTTTCCACTTCCATATAGTCGCGCTGGAGCAGGAAGTTGCGAATGCCGCTCACCACCTTGCTGCGGATCATAAACGTATCCCGAGTTTGCTGGTTGGTAATTAAATCTACATAACGCTGGCGATATTTGGTTTCCTGATCCGCCAAACCATGGAATTTTTCCGGTAAAGGACGTAATGACTTCGTCAGCAACTGATATTCAGCCATATCCACATACAAATCGCCTTTACCTGATTTGTGCAAGGCCCCTTTCACGCCAATGATGTCGCCTATATCCAAACTACCATAACGTTCTTTAATATCTTTTTGCGCATCTTTAGAGGCGTAGGACTGAATGCGACCACTCATATCCTGCAATAACAAAAAAGGACCTCGCTTGGCCAAAATACGCCCGGCAATGCTGACCATTTTACCTAACTCTTCTAGCTCTGACTTGGCCAATTCGCCAAATTCATTTTGTAGATCGGCACTATAAAACTCCCGACGAAAATCGTTAGGGAAGCCATTCGAAGCACAGTTTTCTCTGATTTTTGTGAGTTTTGCGCGGCGCTCGGCAATGAGTTTATTTTCATCTTGTTGGTGATCGGTCATCGACTTTCCTGATATCTAATAGCTAAATGGGTAAATACGGACTTATAAGCCAGACTTTAAACTAGCCTGAATAAATTTGTCCAGGCCACCGTCTAATACGGCTTGGGTGTTACGGGTTTCTACCCCAGTGCGCAAATCTTTAATTCGCGAGTCATCCAATACGTAAGAGCGAATTTGACTGCCCCAGCCAATATCTGACTTACTGTCTTCTAAATTCTGTTTTTCCACGTTTTGTATCTGCATTTCGTGCTCATACAATTTTGCTTTAAGTTGTTTCATCGCCTGGGCTTTATTTTTATGCTGTGAGCGGTCGTTTTGACATTGCACCACGATGTTGGTTGGCTCGTGGGTGATTCGCACCGCAGAATCTGTGCGGTTAACGTGCTGCCCCCCTGCGCCTGATGCCCGGTAAGTATCGATACGTAGGTCCGAAGGGTCAATGTCAATTTCTATGTCGTCGTCCACTTCCGGATAAGCAAACGCAGAGGCAAACGAGGTATGTCGACGGCTACCCGAATCGAAGGGAGATTTGCGCACCAAACGATGCACGCCGGTCTCGGTGCGTAACCAGCCAAAAGCATATTCACCGGCAAAACGTATTGTCGCGCTTTTAATCCCTGCCACATCACCATCTGAGCATTCGATTAATTCGGTTTTAAAACCGTGGGCTTCACCCCAGCGTAAATACATGCGCAGCAGCATATTAGCCCAATCCTGAGCTTCAGTCCCCCCGGAGCCGGACTGAATGTCCAGATAGGCATCATTTTCATCATTGGGGCCGGAAAACATGCGCCTAAATTCAAGGGCTTCCAGTATGGTAACTAACTCAGCTAACTCATCCTGAACTTCATCAAAGGTCTCTTGATCTTCGGCTTCAACAGCCAACTCAAGCAAAGCTTCAACGTCTTCCGCCCCCTGCTCCAGCTGGCGTATTATGTCGACGACTTGTTCTAAGGCTACTTTTTCTTTGCCCAGTGCCTGGGCGCGCTCTGGCTGATTCCACACATCCGGGCTTTCTAACTCCCGGTTAACTTCTTCCAGGCGTTCATTTTTTTGTTCGTAGTCAAAGATACCCCCGAAGCGATTCTACGCGTTGTCTTACGTCGCTAAGGGTATTTTGTACGGGATTGATTTCAAACATAAATCTTAAGGTCAATGTTTAGCATAAAAGGGCGCGGATTTTAACGGATTTTACGGTCTATTAACAGCGAAGAAAATGGGCGCATCCGGGGTATACCTTACACCGCTCAGATACGCATCTGTCCGTATTAGGCTTTTAGCTTGCTCACAGTAAGCACTAAGTTCTTGCCGATGTTTTTAAGGGCAGTTTCTGTTTTCTGATCAGTAATATTACCGTCCTGATCAAAGATCTTAAATGCCCCGCCAACGGCCTTTTGCCCGGGTAAGACCATCGTTCCAAGGTTTTCCATCAGCATACGCACGGTCACCAGCGCCCGCACACCCCCGAGGGCACCAGGTGAGGCTGCCATAAGGCCTGCCACTTTGCCTTTATAGGCTTGCAGTGTGCTCTCCCCGTCAATCTTGCGAGATGCCCAATCGATTGAGTTTTTAAACAGCGCGCTGTAAGAGCTATTGTATTCTGGGGAGGAAATCAAAAAACCGTCATGTTCAATTAACAATGCTTTAAAGCGCTGGCCACCGGGATGCATGCCTTCCGCGGCTTCTAAATCTTCAGTGAAAATAGGCATTGCAAAATCTTCCAGATTAACGATGGTCACTTCTGCACCCGCCTCTGTGGCACCCTGGGCCGCGACGGCGAGCACTTTTTTATTCACTGAGTCTTTGCGACCACTGCCTGAAAATGCTAAAATTTTTACCATAATGGTTCCTTGTTTGTTAGTTTTAATAAAACCAGTTTATCAGTAAGGCCAATGAAGAAGCATGGGCTTAGCTAATAAAAAACCCCCTGTGTAGCGTTTTTCAAGGGGAGAGATGTCAACTATAGTTGGCAAACTTCAATAAACTACATCTTCTGCATCGTTTCTATGCCGAGCAGTTCCAGGCCAGATTTTAAGGTTCTGCCAGCAAGCCCAGCCAACATTAATCGACTATCACGCAACTCTGCCGGCACCCCATCTTTTAGAATTGGGCACGCTTCATAGAACTTCATAAACAAGCTGGCAAGCTCATAGAGGTAGCTGCACAGTACGTGAGGGGTGGCGTCGGTCGTGAGCTGATTAATCGCCTCGACATATTGTACTATTTTCAGCGCCAGGGCTTTTTCCTGTTCATCCTCAAGGATAATGGGTGTTGCCAATGCAGACGTTTCAAGACCTGCTTTACGGAAAATACTCTGCACCCGCGTGTAAGCATATTGCAGATAAGGCGCAGTATTGCCTTCAAAACTCAGCATGCTATCCCAATTAAACATATAATCTGTTGTACGGTTTTTGCTTAAATCTGCATACTTTACTGCGCCAATACCTACTTTTGCGGCTACCTCTTTTTTCTCTGCATCACTTAGATCAGATACCCGCTGGGCGACCAGTTTTTCAGCCCGCTCCAGGGCTTCATCCAATAAGTCGACTAATTTAACCGTTCCGCCGCTGCGGGTCTTAAAGGGTTTACCATCGCTCCCCAACATCATGCCAAAAGGACAATGCTGGTAACGTTGCTGTGGCAACATAAAGCCGGCTTTGCGGGCGACTATCTCTGTTTGTCTGAAATGCAAGGCCTGACGGGCATCGGTGAAAATTAGGGTGCGATCCGCATGCAAGGTACCCGAACGATGGCGTATGGCAGCCAAATCGGTGGTGGCATACAAATAGCCCCCTCCGGTCTTTTGTACGATGTAGACGGCTGGTTGACCTTCTTTATCTGCCAGTTCTTGAATGAAAACAACCTGTGCCCCTTCGCTCTCAACCGCCACCCCCTTGGCTTGTAGATCACTAAGCACATTGGCTAAATCGCCGTTGTAGGCGCTCTCACCCATGATGTCCTGGCGGCTAAGGCTAACCTTAAGTTTTTGATACACTTCTTCACTGTGGGCCACCGATACGTCGATAAAATTTTGCCATAATTGCAGGCAGTGGCTGTCACCACCTTGTAACTTCACAACATAATCACGGGCACGGTCTGCAAAACCGGCTTCGTTGTCAAAACGCACTTTTGCTGCACGATAAAAGTCTTCCAAATCCGATAAGGCCGTTTCAGCCACCTGATTGGATTCAAGCTTGTCACTTAAATGGGCGAGTAACATGCCAAACTGTGTCCCCCAGTCTCCCATGTGATTCTGGCGTATGACCTTGTGGCCCATAAATTCCAGAGCCTTAACCACGGCATCACCAATAATTGAAGAGCGCAAATGACCAACGTGCATTTCCTTTGCTAAATTTGGCGCTGAGTAATCCACCACCACTGTTTGCGGGGTTTCCTGGTCGATATTAAGCCTGACAGACTGGGCGGCAAGGACTAATTCCTGGGCCAGCCACTGGGGCTTAATATGGATATTGATAAAGCCCGGACCAGCAATGTCCAAACTATCGGCAATCTCATCCAGTTCAACAGCATCAACGATAAGCTGGGCGATGTCTCGTGGTTTTTGCCCAAGTACCTTACCGAGTGCCATCGCACCATTAAATTGATACGCCCCAAATTCAGGCCGGGTACTCTTGCTCAGCGGTGTAGGGGAATTTTCTGGTGCGCCAATTTTAAGCAGTGCGGCTTTAAATTTTGTTAATAATACTGTGTGTAAGTTCATATTTAGTGTTCACGTGTAGTGTGGAATTCAATATCCGGATATCTTTCCTGGGATAGGGACAAATTGACCATCGTCGGCGCGATGTACGTCAGGTTATCACCTCCATCCAGCGCAAGGTTTACTTCTGCTTTACGACGAAACAGGTCTAATTTTTTATCGTCGTTGCAGTATACCCAGCGGGCAGTCGACACATTGATGTGTTCGTACAAGGCGTCCACGTTGTACTCCCCTTTCAATCTCGCAACGACCACATCAAACTGCAGTACGCCGACAGCCCCAACGATGAGATCGTTGTTTTGCAGGGGCCGGAAAACCTGCACCGCCCCTTCTTCTGAAAGTTGGATTAGGCCTTTGAGTAATTGTTTTTGCTTAAGAGGATCACGCAAACGAATACGCTTAAACAATTCAGGGGCAAAGTTAGGAATACCGGCAAAACGGAATTTTTCACCTGCCGTAAAGGTATCGCCAATTTGGATAGAGCCGTGGTTGTGCAAGCCGATAATGTCGCCTGCATAGGCCTCTTTGAGTAATTCACGATCCCCGGCTAAGAAGGTCACAGCATCGGAGATACGCACATCCTTACCGATGCGGCTGTGGTGCATCTTCATGCCTTTTTCATATTTGCCTGAGACGATGCGACAAAATGCAATGCGATCACGGTGTTTAGGATCCATATTGGCCTGAATTTTAAAGACAAAACCACTGAATTTTTCTTCTTTGGCCTCTACCTGTCGTTCGCTGGTACCCCGGCCCTGAGGTTGTGGAGCCCATTCTACTAAGCCATCAAGCATATGATCGACGCCAAAATTGCCCATGGCGGTACCAAAAAACACCGGGCTCAACTCACCGGCAATAAATTCTTCGAGGTTGAATTCATGGGAAGCCCCTTTTACCAACTCCAGCGTATCCCGCAATTCCTGAGCATAATACCCCACAGCTTGATCAAGCTCTGGATTGTCCAGGCCTTTAATGACTCTGCGCTCTTGTATAGTATGTCCCATGCCAGTTTTATACAGCACTGTCTCGTCACGCAGCAGGTGATAAATACCCTTAAATTCTTTGCCCATCCCTATCGGCCAGCTAATGGGGGCACATTTAATATTCAGCACCGCTTCCACTTCGTCTAATAAATCTATGGGATCCCGAGTATCCCGGTCAAGCTTGTTCATAAAGGTAATAATAGGCGTATCTCGCAGGCGAGTGACCTCCATTAACTTAATGGTTCGTGCTTCTACACCTTTTGCCGCATCAATGACCATTAAGCATGAATCAACTGCGGTTAAAGTACGATAGGTGTCCTCAGAAAAGTCTTCATGTCCGGGAGTATCCAGCAGGTTAACCAGATGACCTTGATAGGGAAACTGCATGACCGAGGTAGTCACCGAGATCCCGCGCTCTTTCTCCATATCCATCCAGTCAGATTTGGCATGCTGACCCGACTTTTTACCTTTCACCGTACCGGCTTTTTGCAAGGCATTGCCATACAGCAGGAGTTTTTCGGTGATAGTGGTTTTACCCGCATCCGGGTGGGAGATGATAGCGAAGGTTCTTCGCTTGTTTATTTGCTCAATAAAATTGGCATCAGCCATACACATTCATTCCTAACTTAAAACACTTCACGGTGCAGTTTAATAACTCGAGACCTTCAGCTTTTTTTGTCAATCAACACCCGAGTGTTCGGGTAGGTAACATGCAAACAGGCGCTAAACAGTCACCACGGGGTAATGTGGTTTTTAGACAAAATTTGCTGCGTATTGTACATGTTATGACAGGACAATTTGCGAGAATTTCATAAGAGTTGGAATGAAAACACGGCGATGTCTTAAGCTCCGATAATATTGTCAACAATTAACCTTGCTTCGCCTGATAATAGGCCTTAATCTGCGTTTTTAGTTTATTGGCAAAGGCCGCAAACTTCTCTTAAATTCAAGCTTTGGTGCCTATACCCAAATGCTATTGTCGGGACCTGACAATTAGCTATAAACGGGTCTTTATTGCTAATACCGCCAAAATAAACCTGAGGTCTTTACGCTTACCTGGGACATAAGCACAATCCAATTGTTAAAGTTATTTATGAGTCTCCAAAAATACTGTGCAGAATGATTTCCTTATACTCTGAGCGCTTAGCTCCAACCCCCGGGTCGAACTGATTAAGAACCGGGCATGTTAAGTGTCTATTTTGAATACTAATTTTTTAAAAAATGTTCACGCTCTCGCCCTGGTAATATCACAAATCATTTTTAGTTCGCGGGTAATACAAACGTCCTCTTGATTTGCCATGCAATTCACTAAA
>JBLHIW010000006.1:0-32800 GCA_047618055.1 Paraglaciecola sp.
GCCGTGCTCAAGGGAGCCAATTTGTGGTCCGGTGGGCGTGCCACCACATAAGGTTAATACCTTAATATTATGAATACCCCGCCCCAGACGACGTATTTCTTCAGCAACCTGCTCAGCCAGTTCCCGGGTAGGACACAACACCAAAGCCTGCACCCGGAAGCGTTTTACGTTCAGGTTGTGCAACAAACCCAGGGCGAAAGCGGCCGTTTTACCGCTGCCGGTTTTAGCCTTACCAACGACATCTCTGCCGGCCAAAATGGCGGGCAAACTGCCCGCCTGAATGTCGGTCATCTGGCTGTAACCCATAGTTTCCAGGTTATCTAGTAAGGCCGGCTCCAGCCCCAGAGAGGAAAATTCTTTACTGGCAGTGTCGATATCAGGATTACTCAAAGTGTTCTCATTTTGTTGTCTATAGTTTTGTATGTGTTGTACGGGTTGAAGCGCGCGTTATTCAGTCTTCGATAATCTAAAGGCTTGAGCCAATATCTTGTTCGATGGCTTTATCCAGCACCTGTAATAGTTCAGCCCGGGCTTTTAATTTGGTTTGATGATGGGCCTTCATATCGAGCTTGGTCATCATCTGTGCGATGCCGGAAACCGTCTGGGTAAACACCGATTCATCCACGACCTTATCTAGAAAGCCCGCGGTGACGGCATCATCAGGAGAAACCATCTCGGCTAGGAGTACGGAACGATTAAAAAACACCGGCGCGAGGCGACCTCTGGCCAATTCTACCCCCGCGTAGTGCATGGTCATGCCAATCGCTACCTCGTTAAGCCCTATCTTGAACTTACCCTGCACCCCAATACGATAATCTGCCGCTAACAATAAAAATGCGCCTTTGGCTACAGCGTGACCGCTACAGGCAACCATTACCGGATAGGGAAAGGCCAACATTCTGCGGGTAAGGCGTGAGCCCTTTTCCACCAACTGCATAGCCGATGTCATGCTTTGCTTCATTATCGCTAAATCATAACCCGCAGACAACATACCTGGCTGGCCGGTGATCACGACGACTGCCTGGTCTTGTTCTGCCTGATCTAATGCCTGGTTGAACTCATCGATCACCTGATGGGAAATCGCATTAACCTTGCCATTTTGCAGGGTTAAGGTTGAAACACCACCTTCTAGTTGATAATTGACTAGCTTACTCATGTTGTTTCCTCATTCGGGGTTATGCCACAAATTTATAACGCCATCAGCCCGGTGCATTGTCACCTGATTATCTTGACGATAACGGTCCAACCAGGTTTCACCTAAACGCTTGTAGTCATTGCTTTGTTTATACCGTTTAGCGGCTTGGGTGAGTGTATTCACCAGGGCCTGTTTGGTGCTGGGTTTCGACACAACCAGATAACTTGTGACTGTCTGATGGGTGAAGACGCGCTGAATATCAGCACAATCCCAGGCGTTTTTCTTACAAAAATATTCCACGCCCGCATCAGAAAAAAACACGCTTTTGACCTGTCCTGATAATAATGCCTGGATGACATTAGCCCAGTCCGAATACACCTGCACATTGTTTTTATTTATGCTGGATAATAATTGATGGCGAACATCGCCATCCAGCACCCCAATGGGCCCCAATGTGCCAACATCTTGCAAGCGGTTTATCCTTGTGAGATTAGATTTTAAGCTATAAATCCCATGAATATTGGCCGTGATTGGACTTATCCAGTGAAAGTCCTGTTCCCGCTCTGGCGTTCTTGCCACCGCAAAAATCAGTACATTGGCTTTTTTTTTGCCTTCCTGTAACACTCTTTTCCATGGCGCAGCCAGAATAGTCTGTTTAATACCGGCTTCGAGTAAAATATTTTCAACTAACTCAACGGCATAACCATTCAGTTTACCTCTTTCATCAACCTGACTAAAAGGTGGTTCCAGGTTAGTCAAGACCCAAACATCTTCCGATTTGGCCTGCACAACAAGGCAAGCGCTCAACAATAGTGCAAAGCAACAGATTCTCATAGGCTAAGGCAGCAAACGCCAGTTGAGGTTTTGTCCGGCATAAAAAGGTACGATGGAATGACCGTTTGGCAAGACCATGGACTCGGGCACTTTCCAGCTTTCTTTTACCAGCGTGACCGTGCCTTGGTTACGAGGCAGACCATAAAAGTCCGCTCCATAATGACTGGCA
The DNA here is from genome assembly GCA_047618055.1 of Paraglaciecola sp. Classification (GTDB taxonomy): domain Bacteria; phylum Pseudomonadota; class Gammaproteobacteria; order Enterobacterales; family Alteromonadaceae; genus Paraglaciecola. The sequence continues at coordinate 2,139 of JBLHIW010000006.1, forward strand.
AAACCTTCCAATTTGTCTAAGGCTTGCAACTCTTCAAATACCTGGGCATAGAGCTCCAGGGCACTCCAGGCACTGTAACAACCGGCACAGCCACAGGCTGTCTCCTTACGATGTTGTTCATGGGGTGCCGAGTCTGTACCTAAAAAAAACTGACTCGAGCCGCTTGCCACTGCCCCACGTAAGGCCTGTTGGTGGGTGCTGCGCTTGAGGACCGGCAAGCAGTAGTTATGGGGGCGAATACCCCCTACCAACAAATCGTTGCGGTTTAACAATAGATGCTGAGGCGTAATGGTAGCGGCCACGTTCGCACCAGCCGCCAGCACAAAATCCACCGCGTCTGAGGTCGTAATATGCTCCATCACCACTTTTAGATTAGGAAAAGCAGCGACAATTTTGCCGAGGTATTGATCAATAAATACTTTTTCACGATCAAAGATATCGATATGGGATTCGGTAACTTCACCGTGTACCAACAGCAACATGTGCTGCTCGGCCATCTCGGCAAATATGGGATAAAGGGACTCTATGGTACTGACTGCTGCATCCGAGTTAGTGGTGGCTCCGGCGGGATAGAGTTTCGCCGCAACCACCCCGGTTTTTTTTGCCTCGCGAATATCTTCGATGGTCGTCTGATTGGTCAGATACAAGGTCATCAAGGGTTCAAATTGACTGTTTGCGGGCCGCGCCGCCAATATTCTTTGTTTGTAAGCCTCTGCTAACGCCGCAGTGGTCACCGGTGGCACTAAGTTTGGCATCACAATCCCCCGGGCAAAGCAGCGGGCCGTGGCGGGTACCGTCTCGTCCAGCATATCGCCGTCGCGAAAATGCAGGTGCCAGTCGTCAGGGGTTTGTATGGTGATATCTTGCATAAACTCTCAGGCTATATCCAAATTTTATGGGTCGTATTATGCCTCAATTTTGCTAATAATTAATCATTCCATGGCTGGTGGCGGCAAAATAGTCGGTAAAAGTTGTGCTTATTTTCTAAGGCCACAGCATAATGGAAATTTAAAGCTGTGATTTCGGTCAATTTCCAGCAAAATGATCATTGAAATAAAACAAGATAAGACCCAGCACATCACTCATGACTATCCATATTAGCCTCGTCAATATCGTTCCTCCGCAAAAGCGCAGCAAGTTGGGTGATGCTTTACTGAAGTTTGCCGACACCTTGTTTGGGATCACCAAGCTAAATAAACTTTATGTGCTGCATAATTTGGCCGGCAGCAATAAACAGGATTTTGCTGAGCGTTTGATAAAGGGTCTGAATTTGCAACTGACCGGTATCGATGACTTGCAAGACAAGGTACCCAAAGAGGGTCCCCTGGTGATCGCCAGCAATCATCCCTTTGGCGGCATTGAGGGCATTATCCTGAGCTGGGCCTTGGGACAGGTTCGCCCGGATTTAAAGGTACTGGCAAATCAAGGTTTAAAGATTTTTCCAGAGCTCAAAGATTACTTCATCTTCACTAATCCCTTGGCTCAAAACGATCCCAAAAATGCTCCCTCCCTGCGCGCCAGTTTACGCCATGTTAAAAATGGCGGCGCCTTGTTAATCTTCCCGGCAGGACGGGTGTCTTATTATCAAAAAGATAAAAAACGCATCACTGACCACACCTGGAACCGCCTGGTCGCCAATTTAGTCAGGCGCAGCCAGGCACAATTTTTACCGGTATTTGTAAATGGATTAAACAGTCCACTGTTTTATCGCTTAGGCCGAATTTACTATCGATTGCGCATGTTAATGTTGCCCCGGGAGCTGGCCAACAAACAAAATGCCCGGATCCAAGTTTTGGCGGGCAATACCGTTGCTTCCAGTGTCTACAGCAAAAGCCTTGAGCCTCAAAGCCACACCGCACTGCTTAGAGCCCAGGTGTATGCCCAGGATCCCAGCTGGCGAATGACCTGGCCCGCTGACAAAATCCAGAGTTTAAAACCTCTGGCTGCAGAGCAAGACAGTACGTTTATTTTGGCTGAAATCGCCCAACTGCCCGCCGAGCAGCACCTGTTTGACCACAAAGATTTGGCAGTCTATTTTGGCTATCAATCACAACTCCCCGCAACCGTAAAGGAAATTGCCCGCCTCAGAGAATTAGTCTTTAGGCAGCATAACGAAGGTAGTGGCGAGCCCTTGGACACGGATCACTTTGACGCCACTTATACCCATTTATTTGTGCTCAAGCGGGACAGTGGCAAGATCATTGGGGCCTATCGCATGGGGCAGACTGATCGCCTGCTAGCCGATGGCAACATCGACAATTTATATCTATCCCGTATGTTTAAGTTTAGCCCCAAGTTTATTAACCAGCATCAACCCTGTCTTGAGATGGGACGTTCTTTTTTAATCCCTGAATATCAACGGAGCTTTAAGGGTTTGTACCTGCTGTGGAGAGGTATTGGTGCCTTTGTGTGCAAGTTCCCTCACTACCGTACTTTGTATGGCACGGTCTCATTGAGCAAACTTTATGATCCCCGCAGCGTAACTTTAATCGACAGGGCCATGGTCACAGCGACCAAGCTGGTTAGCCCTTACACGGCTTTTGATTTCCCGCTGCATCCTGAGCTTGAAGAGTTTACCCGCCAACATGAGATGAGTCAGCACCTCACTGCACTGCTGGGCAGTATCGAGCGCGACGGCAAAGACGTGCCTATTTTACTCAAGCATTACCACAAACTTGGTGCCGTGTTTCACTGTGTCGGTATAGACCAAAGCTTCAATGACACACCTGGCTTATTGCTCAGTGTTGATCTACCGAGCGCACCGGAAAAATTGCTTAAGCTGTATATGGGAGAGGGTTGGGAAGCGTATAAAAATCAAGCTTAAGCGTTTTAGCTTTAGTAACTAAACCTTCTTCACAAACTCTGATTTAAGTTTCATCGCACCAATGCCGTCGATTTTACAGTCGATGTCGTGGTCGCCGTCTACCAGACGGATGTTCTTTACTTTGGTGCCCACTTTTACTACGGATGACGACCCTTTTACTTTGAGATCCTTGATCACGGTCACCGTATCGCCATCTTGCAGGGTATTGCCGTTTGCGTCTTTGATCACATTTTGCTCATCATCAGTCTCGCCAACGGCCAGGGACCATTCGTGTGCACATTCCGGACAAATGTACACATCGCGATCTTCATAGGTATATTCAGACTTGCAGGCAGGGCAATTGGGTAGGGTGCTCATAACAGTTCATTCCTAAGGGTTAAAAAAAGGCGCTATTATCCATGAAATTGGCCGTAATAGCATTAGAGGTATAAGGATCCTTAGCCGGTAAATTGCAGATCAGCCTGGTTTGCGCGAATGACTGACAGTGGCGGGTGCAAGCCCGAAATTTCTTTCACCTTTGAGCCCTTGTAGTGATTGAATGATTGCCAACAGGGAAAAGTGATGGACCGCATGGCTAGAGACGAACACCAATTCCCGGGCCAGAGTAGATTGGGTTTGTGTATTCTGGCTTTCATGCAGGGAAGACTCGCAGATAACCTGCAGCGAAAGGTCTGCATCTAAGTGACAAACACTGACTAGCCAGTGCTCAATATCCTGCCATAGGGTCAATGCAAGCTGAGGGTCTTGTTCTGTCAGCGAATGACGATCACGTTTATTGTAATTGATGGAGCCAGATACCAGCCCTTTTTTTAGCGCAAGATAATGATCGATAGTATGGCGCATATGTGCGCCCGCGCTACCAGAAAAATGTGGTGTAAGCACGGCCCGATAGGCCTGCTGAGAAATACTCAACAAAAATTCCTTGGCTTGCTGGACAATTTCGAGATGCCCTTGTAATTGGTTGCTAAGCCCTACCTGATCCTTGAGCATATTTACCCTATTATTATTTATTGTTATTGCGCAATAATGAACTGTTTTATAGCCTGGTAAAAATCCAGTTACTTTCAAATAAGTTTAATACCAATCGCCATAAATAATTACCCTCTCAGCGAGATTTAAAGCTCGCCCTTTGGGAAAGCACCTTCATCAAGCCTAGTTTGCCACACTAGGGCCGATGATCCACATAAATCAATTTTTTGGTGGCGTAGTGTTTATCTTTGGTGTACTGCACTGGCGACCGATGTGCTCCAGCTCTCCCTCAAATGAATGATCTAAAGGAGTTATTTCGTACCCGATCCCAAGGTGTCCGGACAATCCAAGCTTTCACAAGCTGAATACCATAGGTTTTTTGTTTGTGATAAGCATCTATTCCAGATGATTATAATTGCACCATGCTCAAGGCATAAATCGACGGGAAACCCATGTGAAATAAGGGTTTACGCCGAATTTGCTAAATATATCTCAGGGCTATCTTCCAGACTCAACACAATTTAAGTTGCCACACAGCTCGCAAACTTCCTGCTAGACTCAACGTTCAGAATTTACCCGACCCCAATGAGCAAAAAATGAAAAAATCAAAACAACTATTTACCCTTATTACGTCTGAGGGACAATTGGAAATGTCATTGCGTGAGGTGGACGTACCTGCGCTAAAACCCCATGAAGTATTGGTGCGCATTGAAGCCGCCCCCATTAATCCCTCAGATATGTGGCCCATGTTCGGCCCTGCGACCTTGGCCGCTGCCAGGGTGGATGAAAATAAAAAAGCACTCACCGCCCCCGTACATAGCAGCATGTTACCGCGCATTAAATCCCGCTTAGATCAGGTGCTGCCCATTGGCAACGAGGGCGCCGGAACCGTTGTGGCTGCGGGTGAGCTTGCCCAGGCATTGATGGGAAAAACCGTAGGCGTATTATCCGGTGCATGCTACGCACAGTACTGCTGCGTCCCAATGCAGGCCTGTATTGTGCATCATGACGGTACGACTGCTAAAGATGCTGCATCGTCTTTTGTTAACCCACTGACCGCATTGGGCATGGTTGAAACCATGCACATGGAAGGCCATAGTGCCTTAGTGCACACAGCTGCGGCGTCGAGCCTGGGCCAAATGTTAAACAAAATTTGTTTGGCTCAGAATGTCCCACTGGTCAACATTGTTAGAAATCAACAACAAACGGATATCCTTAAAGCCATCGGTGCAAAACACATTTGCGACTCATCCAGCGAAACGTTTAAAGCTGACTTACTCAAGGCCATTGATGAAACCGGCGCGACCCTGGCCTTTGATGCCATTGGCGGCGGCGAACTGGTCAGTGACATACTCTCGGCAATGGAACAGGTGGGCAGCAAAGACGCTACCGGATTTAACACCTATGGTTCTGCGACCAACAAACAAGTGTATATCTACGGCGGATTAGACTTCTCCCCCAGCATATTAAACCGCGCCTATGGCATGACATGGAGTATAGGCGGGTGGTTACTGATGCAGTTTTTAGGCAAAATCAAGCCGGAGCGTGTGGGTGAATTACACAAACAAGTGGCGGCGGAAATCAAAACAACGTTTGCCACCACCTTCACTGACGAACTGACGTTTATGCAAGCCATGACGCCGGAGATCATTAACCAATACAACGCCAAGAAGACCGGTGCCAAATATTTTATTAACCCTGGTAAGGCTTAACGCTCTCTTGAATTAAACAATACCCACGGGCATTGACCCCCCTGCTCGAATTAAGCCGCGAACAGGAGGGTTTAGTGTTTATTGGCTTACAGTAGAGCGAAAAAGCCAAATCATCACTAACTTCCTCCCATTTCATGTAAAAAAACAGCTTTATACAAGATTTTAGGCTGGCAAAAGAAAAATCATCACTATTTTATTTAAAAATAGAAGCTAAAACCCATATTACCTACTACATTTCAGGTTTAGTGCACCACTGAACCCATTTACTTTAGAAACGCTAAGTGTAGCTTGAAAAAAACAACGATACGATGCAAATGCTACAGAGTGGAGGATCGCCTATGCTCTGCTAAATGTGCATCGTCTTCGCGCTCGAAAGAACTGTCTTCTGCATACTCTTTTTGGGATATACAACGGTGCCTAAGTGCGACGCTCCTATCGCGCGAGCGCTTTAGTCCTCAAGCGATAAGAAGCGGTGGGGCAATTAGCTTTTCAATCCCTTAAATACCTATTTCCCGATGAAAGAAGATATTTAATGGCGAAAAAATCGGCAACGCTGGAGCGCCAACTTAGGTTAGTCTGTTTGAATAAACACACCTTCATCATCATAAAAAAAAGCAATATTCAAAACGGCTTTGCACAACCGCAAAGGTGCTTGTTTGAATTTTGTGAAAAAGTTGAGTTATAGACCAGAAATCGCCGACAGGCTGGCCATTACTGGTATAAAAAAGATGTAAATATAGAAAATATGGGGCAACATGTGATCTGTTTTTATGAAAAATGACCTTTATTCTACCGATACTCTAAGGATTAAATATGCTCCGAACATTCATTTTTTGCGATAGATGCAATCTACAAGGTTTACGCTATATAGAGCAAAATCGCAGCAGTCAGCGTGGAGATGAAGGTGGTCGACGAGTTACCGATGGACGCTCTTGGTATGGCGGCAGTGTTCAAGAAGCCTTAGAAGTCGGATGGATGTGCGATGATGATCAACATATTTGCCCTCCCTGTCAGGGAAAGTAAGTCTAAATCATACCATTAGACAGACAAGCCGTGTGTTATATCGATCTGCGCAATCAAACCATGTTTAAATAACAAACGGGCTGGGTTTTCGGCTTGTAAAAATATCGGCCACCTCCCATGGGCTGCGAAATATGCCATCTTACTCAATGATGAAGCTTCAGCGCATCAAGCGAACTGACCACTTCATGCAAAAATTTATGCTCTTTTTTCTGCTTATAATACCATTCCTCCTTGATCACATATCAAGGAAGAATGGTATTACAACCATCCAGCTGCCTGCAGGATGATCTTAAGCCCAAGCCCCGTCGTCACCAGCACAACGATCCCGCCAAGCACGTTGCCCAGCAGGCCATTGGTATATTTACCTAATAAGGCCTGCTGGTTCATAACAAATAGCAGAAAACTGGCAATAATTGGCAACAGCAGGCCATTGGCAAACTGGGCGGCAATAATAATGGTAATCGGCTTGATACCCGTCAGCGCCAATGCGGCACCAATCACTATCACGCTCAGGGCAATCAGTCTAAATGCCAGTGAAGCGGTACCGCCCTTAATACCGAGTATCTCTGTCATGGCGTAGGCCGTGGCTAGGGGCGCGGTCATTGCGCTGCTTAAACCCGCCGCAAAAAAACCCAGGCCCAACATATATTTCGAAAATGAGCCAAATAATGGTTCCATTTGCACCGCCATATCCCCTGCTCCAGAAATGTTTAAGCCGCTGCCAAAAATACTGGCGGCTGCGGTGGACGCGATTAAGATGGTCAACAGCCCGCCAATGCCAATGGCGGTGGCTGAATCGCTGCGGGCACTGTTTAGATTGGTTACCGATGTCCACCTGGCCTTGACCGCCGAGGCATGCAAAAATAAATTATAAGGCACTACGGTGGTACCGATAAGGGCGATGACCGTCAGTAAACTACCTTCTGGTACCCGGGGCATAAACAAGCCATTAACCATCAATGACAAATCAGGTTTAACGGCGATAAATGTGGCAACAAAGGCAACGACCATCGTCAACACCAATATCCGCAGTACTTGCTCGATTAAACGATACGAGCCACGCCAAAGTATGAAGGCTGCGAGCAAGGAAATGAACACCACAGCAAAGGGATAAATTGACTCCTGATCCCTCGATAAGACATCCAGCCCCAGGGCCGCACCGGCTAAATTCCCTCCTTCATAAGCAGCATTACCCACATATAAGGCCACAATAATTAACAGGAATAAGGGCCATTTCCACATAGAGTGTTGCAACAGCTCTTTAAGGGTTTCGCCCAGCCCCTGCTGCATCACCAACCCCAAACGAGCCGACATTTCCTGCAGAATAATCGTGGCGACGGTGGCAAATAACAGTGCCCACAACAACACATAACCAAAGTTTGCCCCGGCAAGGGTGCAGGCGGTTATCGTACCTGGGCCGATAAACGCCGCGGCGACTAGCGCGCCAGGCCCCATATCTCTGAATCGTTTTAACATTTCGCTTACTCCGCTACCTTATTTGGCTATTTTGTCGACAACCACACCAAAACCACCCCCTGTGGGTGACACAATACTGATAGTATCACCCGGGTGAACGCCCCTATGCCCACACCCCCCTAGATCTTCGATGCTGCCGTCACTGCGGGTGAGCCAATTTTGACCTATTCGGCCTGGCTTTCCGCCTTTGAGGCCGTATGGCGGCAATCTTCTGTGTCCCGATAAAATTGAACATTGCATGTCTTCAAGAAAACGAATACGCCGGGTGATCCCGTCTCCGGCGTTCCATTGACCCAATCCTCCGGAATGCCGGTCAATGGAAAATTCCTCGAGTAAAACTGGATAACGCTGCTCCATGATCTCTGGATCCGTCATACGGGTGTTGGTCATATGGGTGTGTACTGCTGCGACACCATTAAATCCCGGGCCAGCGGGACTGCCTGAACATATGGTTTCATAATATTGGTAGCGCTGATTACCAAAGGTCAGGTTATTCATTGTGCCCTGACTGGAGCCGAGTTTGCCCAGTGCGGCAAACAAGGCGTTGGTCACGGCTTGACTGGTTTCTACATTACCGGCCACAACCGCTGCGGGGTAATTGGGATTTAACATACTGCCTGTTGGAACAATAATCTCCAGCGGTGTCATACACCCGGCATTAAGCGGAATATCATCGTTGACTAAACAGCGAAATACATACAAAACCGCCGCTTGGGTGATCGCGCCCGGCGCATTAAAGTTGCTTTGTTGTTGCTCGCTGGTGCCGGTAAAATCAATTTTTGCGCTGCGTTTACTGTGATTAATCTTAATCTGCAGATTTATCACGGCGGCCGAGTCTAACTCGTAGCTAAAGACCCCATCTTGCAAGCCGTCAATCACTTTGCGAACAGACTCTTCAGCACTGTCTTGAATAAATCCCATATAAGCATAGACGGTAGGTAGACCATAATGTGAGACCAATTTTTTCAGCTCAGTGGCGCCCACAGCATTGGCGGCAGTTTGCGCCATCAGGTCGGCAATATTCTGCTCTATATTTCTGGCTGGATAAGGGCCTGAGCTAAATATACGGCGAATACGTTCGCTTTGAAAAACGCCTTTTTCGACCAGTTTTTCCCCATCAAATACAATTCCCTCTTCCTCAATGGTGGTGCCAAGGGGTGACATAGAGCCCGGAGCGACGCCACCCACATCTTCGTGATGAGCGCGGCTGGCGAGGTAAAAAATCACCTGACTTTGGTCTTCACTAAAAACCGGAGAAATGACGGTGATATCAGGAAGATGTGAGCCACCTTTATAAGGATTGTTTTGCACAAATACATCACCAGGATGGATGGATTGCTCACCATTGATGATCACTTTGACACTGGAGTCCATGGAGCCAAGGTGTACGGGGACATGGGGTGCATTAGCAACCAGATTGCCGTGACGATCAAATACCGCACAGGAAAAATCTAGCCGTTCTTTGACGTTCACCGACTGTGAGGTATTTTGCAGCACAATCCCCATTTGCTCAGCGATGGACATAAACAGCTTATTAAAAATTTCCAGGGTGATGGGATCGACCGTAATAGGAGCACATTCCTGACTAGACACCTTCGCCAGTACCAAGGATTTTTTATTGTGTAAAATTATATGCTTATATTGATTGAGACGGGCCTCCCAGTGCTGCTCAATAATAATAGTGCCTGTGGGCTCTATTATTATTGCCGGCCCCTGAATGACATGGCCAAATTGCAGTGATTCAATCTTGTATACGGGCGCGGGTAACCATTTACCCTTACTGTATATCTGCCGCTGAGCCTCTACTTTAGCTTGTTCATCCACCACGGCGGCAAAACGTTTTTCCTGATGTTCATCACTGCCACCAAAGGACTCGACTGTTATAATTTCCAGAATAATCATCTTTTCTGGTGCGATAAAACCAAATTGACGTTGATGGCTGGCCTCAAAGGCTTGTTGCATTTCGTCGGCCGCCGCCACGGGGATCTGAATATTGGTATCGGTACCTTTATATCTAAGCAGGGCTGTAGCCTTATGTTTAAGCTGCTCAGGCCGTAAACCTTGTTCGGCCAAATCCTTAGCATTGGCGCCAGTTAGTTCGTCGATGGTTTTAAGTAATAGCGCTAAGCGTGAGGACTTAAGCTCCAGCTCCAACACTGCCTGTCGCTCCGTCTTGATATCGGCTAGCCCCATACCGTAAGCCGACAACACCCCGGACAAGGGGTGCAAAAAAATAGTATTAATGCCCAGTCGTTCTGCGACCAAACACGCATGTTGACCACCGGCACCACCAAAACAGTTCATCGTGTAATCTTGCACGTCGTAGCCCCGGGACACGGATATTTTCTTAATCGCCTGGGCCATATGTTCAACCGCAATGTCTAAAAAGCCCTCTGCCACATCCTCGGCTGAGCGGCCATCATTAAGCTGCCGGGTAATCTGCGCAAAGGCCTCCAGACTTGCCGAACGATCCAGTGGCTGATCCTGCTGGGGACCAAAAATTTCTGGAAAATAATCAGCCTGAATTTTTCCCAGGCACAAATTGATATCGCTTACGGCTAATTTCCCGCCGCGGCGATAACACACCGGGCCAGGATTAGCGCCGGCAGAGTCCGGGCCAACACGAAACCGTTGCCCATCAAATTGGAGTAATGAGCCACCACCCGCTGCGACGGTATGAATATACATCATGGGCACACGCATTCTTACCCCGGCCACTTCCGTCTCATATACTTTTTCAAATTCCCCGGCATAATGGGAAACATCCGTGGAGGTGCCGCCCATGTCAAAGCCAATTATCTTATTAAAACCGGCTAACTTGGCGGTATGCACTGCGCCGACTATGCCCCCTGCCGGGCCAGATAAAATAGCATCGCGCCCACGAAATTGATGGGCATCAACCAGGCCCCCTGAAGATTGCATAAATAACAACTGTCCGGGCTGCTTGTGAGCGCCTAAGGCTGCGGAAATTTGTTCTACGTAGCGACGTAATATAGGGGTTAAATAGGCATCAACAATCGTGGTTTCACCCCGCGCCACGATCTTGCTTAAGGGGCTGACATCGTGGCTGGCAGAAATCTGTTGAAAGCCCAGCTGTTCGGCCAGTTTCATCAGGGTTTTTTCATGTTGGGGATATTTGAAGCCGTGCATGAGCACAATGGCGATTGAGCGATATCCCTGTTTATATGCCTGAGCAAATGCGTGCCGGGCAGCGGCAATATCTAAGGGCCTGTCTATTTCACCGGACGCGAATAGGCGCTCATTTATTTCTATCACATCACTGTGCAGTAATGCTGGTTTTTGTATATCCAGTTCAAAGGTCTTCGGTCTGGCCTGATAGGCAATTTCAATGATATCCCCCAGGCCAGCAGTGATCGCTAAGATTGTAGCCTCCCCCTTTTTTTCCAATAAGGCATTGGTCGCAACGGTGGTGCCCATTTTGATATTTTCAATCAATTTGTAAGGAATAGAGGCATGCGGGGGCAAGTCCAAAAACGCCCGTATCCCATGCAGAGCAGCGTCATCGTAAGCTTCCGGATTTTCCGAAAGCAACTTTTTAGTCAGTAGTTGGCCGTCTGGGGTTTTGGCCACAATATCGGTGAATGTGCCGCCCCGATCAATCCAAAATTGCCATTTATCTGTTTGCAGGGTTAAGCCCATCCTAATTCACCTTCAAAAATCATTTAATCTTTTGGGTATATACCCAAGTGGGTGTGCTACTTATGGTCTGGTATTGGGTGGAAGTGCTATGTATTGTCGCTAAGCATAGGAGACGGGAACATTTTCAGTCTAATGAATGGCCTCGCCATTCATTAACACCCACGAAATACGGCCTTACGTTTTTGTAAAAACGCCTGGCCACCTTCCGTGGCATCTTTGCTGTTGGCACAGATTTCCTGCAGGCGTGCTTCATTGGCGATAGTGGCAGCAAGATCATCGTTCATTGCCCCGTTCACCGCTTCTTTGGCATAACGCAGGGCCAGGGGGGCTTTTGATGCTAAAACTGTCGCCATAACCATCGCCTCATCCATTAAGGCTTCGGCCGGAACGACCCGGTTACACAAACCCAATTGCAAACAATCTGTCGCTTTTAGCTTTTCACCAAAGGCAATTAACTCATAGGCTTTTTTGCGGCCGACCGTACGCGCAAGGTGCCAGGTCGCACCACCATCAGGAATAAGCCCGATGGCAGTAAATGCCTGATACAAATAGGCGTTTTCAGCCATCAGCGTCAGGTCACAGGCCATGGCAAAGGCACTACCGATCCCTGCTGCGGCCCCATTGACGGCACTTATCCAGGGTTTGGCTGCATGAGTGATGGCCATTAACATGGGCTTGAATTGCTGGTTTAACGCATCTTCGACACTTGTGTCTTTGGGACGTTGTTCAGTAAGATCAGCCCCGGCGCAAAATGCCCGCCCCACACCGGTGAGAATAACCACCCGGATCTCATCATCGTCATTGACTTGTTTTATCGCCATGGCTAATTCTGCACGAATACTGGCTTCGATCGCATTTAAGCTGCCAGGGCGATTAAAGCGGACAATCGCCACCGGACCGTCCCGATCTATCTGAATTGATTGATAGTTGCCCATCTTGCTTATAGTTTCCCTGATAACGCTTCTTTGAGCACAAATTTTAATACCTTACCCGCCGGGTTTCGTGGAAGTACGGGTATTTTATGTAACTTAACTGGCAGCTTATAACGGGCCAACTGGGATTCGGCGAAAATTCGTAGTTCTTCCAGACTCAAATCAGCCCCTTTCACCAGCACAATTACCGCGGTCACCGCCTCGCCCCACTTTTCATCGGGCAGACCGATTACTGCGACTTCAGCGATCAATTCATGTTTATACAATACGCTTTCAACCTCGGCGGGATACACATTTTCGCCACCGGTAATCACCATATCTTTGAGTCGGTCACAGATAAACAAAAATCCATCTTCATCCATGTAACCAATATCGCCCGAGTGAAACCAGCCCTTATCATCGATTGCTTTGGCCGTTGCCTCCGGTCGGTTCCAATAGCCTTTCATCACATTGGGTCCGGAAATACAGATTTCCCCATGCTCTCCAATGGCCAGTTCTTGGTTATCATCATTAACGATTTTAAGGGCACTGTAAAACGCCGCTTGCCCCGCTGATCCAAGTTTACTTATCGCCCATTCAGGGGTTAACAAAGAAGCGAAGGGTGAGGTCTCTGTTAGGCCATAGCCCTGACAAAAGTTAATTTCACGCTGGGCATATAAACTGAGCAATGATTCAGGAACAGGGGCTGCGCCACATACCAGCATCTTAATGCTGCTCAAATCAGTGTTATCAAAATCTGGATGCTGGGACATAAACAAAAACATGGCGGGTGCGCCAAACATACTGGTTACTTTATATCGTTGCATGTATTCCAAGACCACTGCGGGATCAAAGTTTCTCAGCAGCACGACAGTCGAACCCATGATAAAACTTTGCAGTGTCATTACGTTCAAACCCGCAATGTGAAACAAGGGAGCAGCAGTTAGCACCACGTCATCTCGGGCACCGCCATAAGACAATTGGGCATTGATGTTGTTCCACATAATATTGCCGTGGCTGAGCATCACACCTTTAGGTAAACCTGTTGTTCCGGAGGTATACATGATCACGCTGGTATCATGTTGACCGGCGCTAACCGGGTTTTGCAAAGGCGCACAGGCAGCCCCTTCATCACTTAATGAGCGCCATCCTGCAAGGTTTGACTCGGCACCGAAATACGCCCGACAACAAAGCTCATCTTTGACGGGATCAAGCACCTCTTGCATAGGCCCGTCACAGACCAGGGTGTGCGCGCCCGCATCGTTAATAATAAATTTGAGTTCTTCGCCAGTAAGACGAAAATTTAGGGGTACAAAAATAGCGCCCAAGGCATTAGCTGCAAACAAGGTTTCAAGAAAGGCTGGCTGATTAAAGCCGACAAATGCCACCCGGTCTCCCATGCACACCCCAGAATCTTGCAACAAACTGGCCTGTCGCCGAACACCTTGGGCAAAATCACCATAGGAAAACGTTTGCTCTTCAAAAATCAATGCCGTACGTTCTGGGTTTAATTGGGCGCGACGCAGCATGCCAATGGCAAGATTGGCTTCGATTTCAGGTTTATGCATAGGGATCTCGTTGTGATGTTAATTTTTTGCTAACTTTATGTTAACACTGAGATAGCTAACCCAAAAAAGCAAGAAAAAACGCAACTATCCCTTCATGCACAGAACAAAAAGGGATATTTTCAATATTGGGGATTCAGGCAGGGGCACCGGGAAAGGCTTCAGATGCCCCTAAGTCCGGGACTGGCTGGTGCAGCCTATTCGGCCGCGTATTTGTCCTTCATTAAGTAGGCAAATGCCGTAGTAAAGGCCACTTCCTGGTATATTTTCAAACCCGTTTCGGCATAAGGAATATGCACGGGATTGCGTTTTAAAGAGGTTTTAATATCCGTTGGTGACATGATTTCTACGTCCAGATCTTCGATTAATTCTATCGCCGCTTCCAATTTAAAACCAACCGCCCCACCAGCAAATTTACCTTTCATCGGGCGTTGACGGATCACCACCGTATCCACGCTATAATCCTTCATTAATTTTGCGAAAGTCTGTTGCAGATAACAAAAGTCTTTGCGGCTGTTGATATTGCTTAATGTCAGGCGACGAGAACGAAAATCGGGCAATTGAAACACCTCATTTTCTAATGACAACAGACACACATTCACATCATTACTGTTAATTTCCACACCACAAACTTTCATATTCACCACCACTAATTAAGACGCCGGGGATTATAACCTAAACCTAATCCCTTTGATTTCAATTTTTCACAGTAGCAAGATATACCCAAGTAACCTCAAGATGCCGGTAACAAATTTGTTCACCCAAAGGCATGTCAAGTGCGCCTAGAGCTGACGCCAATGGATGGCAGTTTTAGTGCCAGGCACTGTTTTAAAGAACCCACGCCAGGGCACCAAACAAGCCGGGATGATGGCCCAGTCTAGGCAGGCAAATAATATCTTCAAACCTTATATTCTGGGGCTTTTGTAAAAAAAAGCCCCAAGAACTAGTGACGGTAGTAAATGACCTTATCCAGTAGTGTTGGCCTGCGGATCACACCACCACCGAGAACAATTTTTTTGTGGGCTAAAACTGACTAATACCTTATGGCACATCAAACCCAGGCCTTGTGATCATCAGCTAATGTTTTCGCAGCCTGCTGCCATATTTCCCTCATGAGCTTTGCCGATGCCAGACCTTCCACCCAATTTCCATGATAGGAACCAATACTGTTAATGCCTTCTGGCATAGGAATATTAATTGATGTAGGCACATGAGTAGCCGGCTTATAGACAACTATCAATTATTCTTTGTGGTGCATCGCCTGATTTTGTTCGATTATTCACAAAAACCTAAGGACTTAACTATGCTTACACTTTATGGATTCGATGTTAGTAATTACTTCAATATGATCAAGCTTGCCCTGGCGGTTAAAGGTATTGAATACGAGACGGTTACAGTTTACCCAAGCCAAGCACCCGAGTATTTGCAGCTCAGTCATATGGGCAAGGTGCCTGCGCTGAAAACAGAACACGGTATGTTAACCGAAACCAATATTATCCTGGAGTATTTAGACCAGGCCTATCCCCAGAAGCCCCTTTACCCCGGCACTGCATATGAGCAGGCCAAGATAAAAGAATTGGTAAAGGTCTTGGAACTCTATCTAGAGCTTCCGGCGCGCCGCTGTCACGGTGCGGCATTTTTTGGCTCGGCACTGAGTGATGAAACCCGCAAAGAAGTAAAACGGGCTTTATATAAGGGTGTTGAAGCCTTGTCGAGGCTGACAAAATTTTCCCCCTATATAGCAGGAAATGAATTTACCGCCGGGGACATTATGTTTTTATACAGTGCCGATTTAGCAGCGTCAGTTGCTCACAAAATGTTCGGTATAGATTTATTGTCTTTGGTTCCCGGGGCAAAAGAACTTATGACGCTACTTAATAAAAATGAAGCCGTTAAAAAAATAGCACTGCAGCGTAAAGAGGCTAACGTGGCATTTAAGCAATATGTGACAAACTTAAAATAATACCAATCCACCTTAATATCTACTCACTGAGCGAACGGTAATATTTGCTGAGTCGGGGCGTGAACTTTCCCCGCCTGCAGATATACCGAAACGAATTTGCTCTCGCCCTTCGGTAAGGTCTGGCAAGCTGCATTGCATGGTGTATGAAGGCAACCAGCATTCCTTCAACGTTACGTTTTGCTATGGAACTTGCCAGCGCCTTCTGAGTTGATCAGATATCAAGCAGCAATGGTATAAAACTAGTTGGTAAAGTCATTGGCATCGATTACACTTTTTGTCGTCAAAATGTAAGCAGCACCAACAGAGGTAAGTCCACATTGAGCCTAACGACCCCGACTAAATTTAGTTGCCCTTATTGCATGGCAAGCAACGACCTTGAAATTGATGAAGATAATGATATAAACCAACAACAAATCGCCGACTGTCAGATCTGTTGTAGTCCTATTGAGATAACTATTGTACCGGGATCACAGGGTGAGTTTGATGTTATCGCCAGAACAGATAGTGAATAAGCTTATGTTTGTCCTGCCTACCTGCACTTTATAGGCATCAGGCTACGACATGAATGCAAGGGATATAAAGGGGTAACACTTGCGACGACTCTGCCTGCTAATACTACTGTTGACCATTCACTTTGAGTCACGAGCCCAGCAGCTAACATTTACCAAAACTAAGATGGACAAGGATATTAGTCTCGATTACCAATGGCTTGATCACAAGCAAAAATCACAAAACCTTAATTTCTCTCTTCCCAAAAAACAGGTCAACCAGCAAGTTCACCGCAAATTTGTCCCTGATATTGCTCAACAATATGTTTTTATAGCTTTGCATAAAGCCGCCAAACGCATTGATCCCAGAGAAGCCAGGGTCAACATCCAACGACATGCTCAGAACATCAAAGTCAAGGTTAGCAGTCGTTCCACCAAGCTCATCCACAAGTGGCAACAATCTATGCAAAGAAGCGAAGAGCAGGCCTTTGATCGCTACCTGGCAGATAACTACTACAGTCGTTTTCGTACACACTCAGGTCAGCAGGGAGTGAAGCCTGATCATCTGCGTTACGTTGCTGAAAACAGAGCTCCGCTACTGCCGTTGGCTCAGGCTGTATTTAATAAATTACCCCAGGGTAGCGACGCCAGAGCCTATGTCAATTTGATGCTCAGTTGGGTGCAGAGCATTCCTTACAATGTGCTGGAAAATCGACTTGAGTCAAATGGTGCAGGATACCTGCCTCCCTTGTCGGTAGTGGCGAATAATCAGGGGGATTGCGACAGCAAAAGCGCTCTCATGGCCACCCTCGTAAGAACACTACTACCCGACGTGAAGCTGGTGATGATGTATCTGCCAAACCATGCCCTATTGGGGATCAGTTTGCCTTTTCGGATACACGAACAAACATTCAACATAGCAGGCTCTGACTATTTAATGATGGAACCCACCGGTCCTGCTCTAATGACGCTAGGGACGATCGCCCCTCGGAGCAATCATGATATAGCCAGCGGCATGTACAGCTATGAGAGTATCCCTTAATAAGCCGCTAATACTGACTTATAGATCAATGCTAGCCACTTGATTTCTTCCTTTCTTCTTGGCTATATAAAGCTGCTTATCCGCCTGTTTCAATAAACTTTCTTTTTTCATATTGTTGTGAGCCACAACCGTCGCCACACCAATACTTACGGTCACCCTATCAGCACAATTGGAGTATTCATGCATAATCCCTAAGGCGGCAATATTTTTCCGAAGGAATTCGGCAAATATTGTGGCATCGATGCTACTGTTTTCTGGCAGCAGAATCACAAACTCTTCGCCACCGTAACGGGCGACCACATCTCCTGCTCTCTTTGAGCGTACATTGAGTTCATTGGCAATATCGATTAAACATTTATCTCCCGCACCATGACCATAATGATCATTAAATTGCTTAAAACAATCAACATCCAGCATACAGATACTGATAACAGAACAGCGTCGCACAGCTCTGCGCCATTCTGTATCAAAGGTCAAATCAAAGTAACGGCGATTGGGAATGTCGGTTAAAGCATCTAAACTGGCCAGCTCTTCGAGCAGGTCGGTTTTACGTTTTAGTGCGACAAGATTGCTTACCCGATGTTGCACAAGTTGCATACTAAACGGTTTGGTAATGTAATCTGACGCACCAAACTCAAAGCCCATAATTTCATCTTCTTCAGAGTCAAGAGCGGTACTGAAAATAACCGGAATATGCCGGGTTTTATTGTTTTTCTTAAGTGCATCACAAACCTGATAACCGTTCATTTCGGGCATGCTAATATCCAATAAGATGGTATCTGGTTGCTCTTCAACTGCGACTTTCAGCACCTTCAATGCAGAGGTACAACGTATTATCTGGTATTTTTCACACAGACCGGCATCGAGAATTTCCAGATTAATCTCTTCATCATCCACGATCAGTAATTTTTCCCGAGCTTTGGCCTTATTGAGCATGCTTTTGAGTCACTCTCTTATGATTGTTCTTCGGCGAATACCGCCAGACGACTGCCCACCACTGCATCCAAATTAATCGTGGCACTACCGGGAAAACTCTTAATTTCTTAAGAACGGGTAGCTTAAGCAAGAGGTAACATCGCCTAAATAATTACTGTCTATTTTTGCCAGTTTACCACTGCATATAAGTTTAGTCCCATCTGCGCAGCGCGTGATAATTCGCTTCAATTGTGAGGCGCTTACATTTTGTGACCCATCTAATATTATGATGGAATTGTGAATACTATACCCACCCATAAAATTAACCGACTTAAATTGAATATTAGCTTTTTTCATAATATAACTCATGGAGCCTTTGACGTTTTCGTCATACTTATGCAGCACTTCTAAGGGATCCGTAACCGCAGCTAAGCAGGGGGCCACTTTTTCTTCTTCAGTACCGAGCAAGAAACCAATCGACTCAGCTATTTCAGGGGTGCTTCGGGTGACAAAGACTTTATTGTATAGGTTTTTTTCAAGCATCCTTCTCAGCACTGCTGCTAATGCCGACAGAGTTTTAACACTACCTGCAGGCAGTGTTAGGATAAGCAGAACGATGTGAGGATCGCGACGGGAATGTAAGGCCATGGCCTGAGCAATATCTTCGGCGTAATGCCCCATGCGCGGCCTGCCATTCATCGTTCAAAACCCAAATCCAGCCCTCAATACTGTCTTGGTCTACTGATTCAACCAGGTCGTAAAATGCTCCGGTTCGTCTAATGAAAATTCATTAACATCGGCATCTGGCAGCGATCTACGCTCGAGTGCATGAATGGTATCACGTCCTTGCGAACGACCATTTTTCGATTTCACTTCACTCCAGAAATTACCGGGAAAGGTGTGATAGCCCTTAGATAAATATTTGCTCAGTTCGATAGTCTTCAACATGGCCTAAGCCCGCTCATTTACCTTGAGCGGCATATTCATACCAACAACACGATACGAGGGGCTTGCTCAGTTTGTAGGTGTAGGCCTGTATTCATAATACGTTTGTCGTTTTCATTGCCAATAAAGATATTTTTTTCATCCGCTAAACTATGCTCGACAAGAATCGAAAGACGCCTGTGGGCTTAGATTCACCGGCACCAACGCTGGCCATGGATACCCAAACATTAGCCACTTAGGCTTGGCTTCACGTAATAAATATTCCATTGCACTATTTGGCACCCGCACAGCTCTGGCCACGTCCTTCTGACTGTCTTTAATATAAGCAAGTGCTTTGAGCACGGTCATAGGGACAACAACATCCTGTTATTTATATGATAAAAAGCGAAGGCTTCATGGAACACAATATTGGTATTGAGTACATAAATTCGATTATTTAAGACTTTTATTTTTGGCATCCGTCATGCCAATTGATTCAGACTCTGCACCTAAACGGTACCTAAACTAAAATACGCCTAAAACCGCTAGTCAATTGCCGTTGGCTGATTTTAACGTTACGCGTCCACAGGTTAAGCTCACCATAAACCTCTTTTTACGGATAGGCATCCGTAATCAATTCAACTCCGCCACTGCATACCTCAAACTTGTTAGGCAATTGCCATCTTTAAGGAGAAAATATTGCTATACTGCGCGCCAAAATTATACGGGGGAAATATATGGCACTTCAACAAAGCTTTGCTCTTGGTCAGCGCTGGCTCAGTGATACGGAAACAGAACTAGGTCTGGGTACGATAGTAGCGACTGATCTTAGATCCGTAACTATCCTGTTCCCGGCCACGGGTGATAGCCGCAGATACGCCATTCAAACTGCTCCCCTCACCCGTATCCAATTTTCGGTCGGTGATCTGGTCACCAGCCATGAAGGATGGCAACTTGAGGTCAAGCATATTGCAGAACAAGCAGGGCAGCTTAGTTACCACGGGGCGCGGACAGATGATGATACGCTGACAATATTAAAAGAAACCTTTCTTGATCATCACTTTCAGTTAAATCAGCCAGAGCAGCGCTTACTCAAGGGTCAATTTGATGATCCAAAGTGGTTCGATTTACGCCAACAGTGTTTAGCCCATCAGTTTGCCCATAGTACCTCGTCCCTATTGGGTTTTGTGGGAGCAAGAGTGGATTTACTGCCCCATCAATTACATATTGCATCAGAAGTAGGACGCAGATTCGCCCCCCGAGTCTTACTCGCTGATGAAGTGGGTTTGGGTAAAACGATTGAAGCGGCCTTGATCATCCATCAGCAGTTACTCACAGCCCGAGCCCAGCGTGTGCTCATTGTGGTGCCATCAAGCTTGGTGCACCAATGGCTGGTTGAGTTGCTAAGGCGGGTCAATCTGGCCTTTTCCATCCTCGATGAGGAACGTTGCACTGCCATGGCCGGGGATGCCGAAAATCCTTTTGAATCTGAACAATTAGTCATCTGTAGCCTGGACTTTTTAACCCACAACAGCCGTTATTACGAACTCGCCAAACAAGCCCCCTGGGATCTTATGGTGGTGGACGAAGCACACCACTTAACCTGGTCACAGGGTCAGGCATCCCAGGAATATCAGGTAATTGAAGGACTAGCTAAGGTCACTAAAGGCGTATTGTTACTTACCGCCACACCGGATCAACTCGGCCACGAAAGTCACTTTGCTCGTTTGCGCTTACTTGATCCAGCCCGTTTTCACGACTATCACGCCTTTGTAAACGAAGAAAAGCAATACAGTCAACTGGCCCAGGCCATTGCTCCTTTATTATCAGGCAATGATCTCAGCCCGCAAAATATTGACGCCATCGCTCAATTTGCCGATAAAACACTACTGAGTAATATCAATCAGGCGACTCAGGCAGAAAAAGACAAGCTACTGCATACCCTGTTGGATCAGCACGGCACCGGACGCTTGTTGTTTCGCAATAGTCGCGCGGGCGTAGCCGGCTTTCCGATTAGAAAGTTGTACAGTTACAGCCTGCCCCTGCCTGATGAGTATCAAGGGGTCTTGGCACAAGAGCCAGACAACTTACAACTTCACCTCACCCCCGAAAGACACCCAGATTTTGTTGATAGCTGGGCAGGATTTGATCCTCGCGTACCATGGTTTATTGAGCAGCTTAAGGCCTTACGCGGGCAGAAAGTACTTACCATCTGCGCCAATGCCAGCACAGCTTTGCAGCTGGCAGAAGCCTTGCGGATTAAAGCTGGCACCCGTGCGACCGTCTTTCACGAGGGCATGAACATTGTGGAGCGAGACCAAGCCGCCCATTACTTTGCTCAACCGGATCAGGGAGCACAGGTACTGATTTGCAGTGAAATTGGCAGTGAAGGCAGAAACTTCCAGTTTGCTCACCACATTGTCTTATTTGACTTGCCATTGGTGCCCGATTTGTTGGAGCAGCGCATCGGTCGTCTCGATCGTATTGGTCAAACCGACGATGTGTGCATTCATGTGCCTTACTTCGACGTCAGCGCTCAGCAAGTACTACTTGACTGGTACCACCAGGGACTCGATGCCTTCGAACACACTTGCCCCACGGGTATGACGGTGTTTGAAGAAACCCAGGAATTATTAATGAGCTGCATGTTATACCCCACAGACTATACCGCCAGCGAACAACTTATTAATCAAACCGCCAGTTTACACCAGCACCTGAAACATAAATTGGAGCAAGGGCGGGATAAATTACTGGAGCTAAACTCGTCGGGCCACAGACAGGTAGATAGTTTGTTGGCCGATATATTGGCTGCTGAGGATTCACCGACACTGGAACTCTTTATGACCCGGATGTTCGATACGATAGGTGTGCAGCACGAAGAAAAAGACCAAAGTTGCTACGTAATACGCCCCACTGAATCGATGGTCACGGCGTTACCGGGCTTAGACGAAGAAGGCATGACCATTACCTATGAGCGCACCACCGCGACCCGTCTGGAGCACGTACATTTTTTCTCTTGGGATCATCCCATGGTGCAGCATGTTATGGACACAGTCACCACTGAGATAACCGGAAAAAGTTCCATTGCCTTATGTCAGGATAAGTCCTTACCCGCCGGGCGTTACTGGTTAGAATGCCTTTTTGTGCTGTCTGGAAAAGCCGATACACAGCTACAACTCAATCGTTTTTTACCGCCGACACCCATAAAAATCTGCATCAATGCAAATAACCAGCAGGTGGATAAACACTTTGTTAAACTGCAGCCGGTCTTGCCCAAAATGGGCATGCAGCTGGTTAAAGCCTTGCAACAAAAGATTGAACACGCCCTGGACTGTGCACAGCAGATAAGTGAGGTCGACGCCAAGGACATTCGTACTCAGTGTCAGCTTAACATGCAGGATTTACTGGGCGAAGAACTGGCAAGACTCATTAAACTACAAAAAGTGAACCCGTCAATTCGGCAAGAGGAAATTACCCACCTGCAGCAACAGATAAAAAGCCTACAGGACGTGATCGCCCAGGCCAGAGTCAATCTTGAAGCGGTGCGTTTAGTCGTCAATAATCCGTAAAACCTTAGGAATTCAATTACCTTATGGCACTGATTAACTATGCTCCGCCGACCAAACCCTATCTGCAAATCCTGTTTCAGGATGAGCATATTTTGCTGTTAAACAAGCCCAGTGGTCTGTTATCGGTGCCTGGAAGGGCACAGGAACATAAGGACTGTCTACAAACTCGTGCGCAACGGGTTTACCCCACGGCAACCACTGTCCATAGGCTGGATATGGCGACCTCGGGCATCCTGCTTATGGCTATGAACAAAGCGGCGCACCGGCACATTTCCAGGCAATTTGAATTGCGCCAGACGGCAAAGAGCTATGCGGCAAGGGTGTTTGGCACTGTACCACAGGATACCGGTACCGTTGACCTACCCTTAATTTGCGATTGGCCAAACCGGCCAAAGCAAATGGTCGATCATCTGCGGGGCAAAGCAGCCCAAACCCACTGGCAGGTTTTGCAACGAAACCAGCACGACACGTATCTCGAACTCACGCCGATTACCGGACGCTCCCATCAGTTACGGGTACATATGTTAAGTCTTGGTTATCCCATTCTGGGTGACCGACTCTATGCTCACGACCAAGCCTTAGCCATGGCAACGCGCTTACAATTACATGCTCAAAGACTGAGTTTTTTTCATCCCCACAGTGAACAGTGGCTCGAATTTTATTCAAAGCCACCGTTTTAGCGATGCCAGATCAAGGTTGTATTAAGGACTTTGGAGTTTTATCCGATACAGGCCATACCCTTAGAAAAGAATAGATACCCGTGAATATTGCTTATCCCTCATTGCTGTTTTTCCTTTTTCTTAGTTGCAAGGTGTTTGCGGCGATGGATAGTCAGGTACAAGCAACACTGGATATCCAGCGAGAATTATTCCCCGAACAATACCAAATTATTGATGCTGGCGGGCAACAGGTGCTGGTGATCATCGAAGAAAACACCAACGCTATCCCTCGTGGTGTGGCAATAATGATGGGTGAGGCGGGCCGCTCGATTGTAAGCCAAAATGGTCTCGCCCCCCTGACCCATAAACTGAATGCCCTGGGCTGGGTCACCATGCTGGTGCAAACGCCAAACATTGGCGCAGGCCAGGCAGGCACAAAGCAGGAAACAGTCGTACCACAAGATGTCAGCACCGCAACTGTTTTTGCCCATTCCCCAGTGGATCCCATGGATCCGCAGACATTCCTTGAACACGAACAACAACTTATAGAGCAAATGGGGGGCATATTAGAAAAGAGCGCAGATTATCCCGGCTTCAAGCTGATCATAAGCCAGGGCACAACCGCTGCGTGGCTGGCAAAAATATATGCCCAAAACAAACTCGTTACACCGGATGCTTTTGTCGCGATTAGCCCTTACTGGCCATGGAGAGAGCATAACAGGCAATTAGCCGATTACGTAGCGGCCACCGGGATGCCCGTTCTCGATCTGCACAACGCCAGAGATAACAATTGGAGTTTACAAAGTTATCCCGCAAGGAAAATTGCCGCCACCAAAGCCCTTAAATTGCATTATCGCCAACGGGAGATCATTGGCCTGGCAATACACAATCAGCAAGCAGAGTATCTTAGTAAAGAAATTTATGGCTGGTTAAGTTATATGGGCTGGTGATATGTACCCAAAGCCATGGGAGTTGCAGCCAGGCGACAAAAAAAAAGCTAACCACTGAGCACACAGAGAAAGACGGACTAGCTAAACAACCAACATATATCCCAAAAGTCATTTTAGTGGTAGCTAAGCGGCAAAGGAACTCAGCCCTATCAGTTTAGACGTACTAATTAATGGTGGGGACTCAGAGCAGCCAATAAAGCTGCAGCTTCAGGGGCGAAGGGTAAAAAATACAGAGTACACAGAGAGCGTAGAGGAAATAATATTTAAGATAAAATGATTTTCTTTCTCGGTGATCCCGGTGGTAAATTTTCGTTTGATTTACACAATATTCAAACTAAATCATTAGTTCATTCAAAATGATATTGTTGTGCATCGCCCATTATCCGATAAAAAAAACAATCACGACTATACTTAGCTTCACAATATTATTACATGGCAGAACGACTAAAACCGTGGGCACCATACAATATTTTATTAACGCTAAGGCTTCTCAGCTCACTTATTTTATTAGGGCCTTTCTGAACAGGCGCATTGCGTACAGTGAAATGGAGCTATATTTTTGGGATACCATGGAGGAGTGGTCGCAGGTGAAAATCGGTAAACACCTTCCCTGTGGGCAGCGGGAAATTGTATTTTGGCATTTATTGTATCAGATGCACTACTGGCCAGAGCAAACCTTACTCAACGATTTGTATTTACGCAGCCAACTTAATACTTGTCTGGAGTATTTGGAAAGCGAACATCCTTATCCCCTTCCATTAGATTGTATCGGCATGCGTCCCTAGGTGTTTCTCTGCGAGGCCGTCTTCTTGGTCAACTTTTGATTCCAGGGGGCTATTTTTATTAGCATCAACATGCCTGGCAGGGCGCAAAAGAAACAAATTATAAAAAATTGCGTATAGCCCACCGCTTCTATGATAAAGCCGGTGCCGGCACTAACAAAGGTTCGCGGTATAGCAGCAATACTGGAGAACAATGCAAGTTGTGTGGCGGTAAAACTGCGACTGGTTGACCTTGCCATAAATGACAACAAGGCAACTGAGCCCAGACCCACACCCAGATACTCAAAACCCGCGGCCAGAGCCAATACAAAGTGGTCGTAGCCAACTATCGAAAGCAATACATAGCCTAAAATTGAGACCAGTTGGAAAAAACCAAATATCCATAAACTGCGGTTAATTCCAAGCTTAATCATTACGATCCCGCCTAGTATCGTCCCTACCGTTGCGCCGATTGTTTTTGCTATCTTTGCAACAGAACCAATCTCGACGGTTGAAAAACCCATATCCAAAAAGAAAGGCGTTTCTAAAGCAGTGGCCATGCTGTCACCTAACTTATAGAGCATGATAAACAGTAAAACTAAGACCGCGTCCTGCCAGCCATTGCGGCCAAAGAATTCCTTAAACGGGTCAATGACTGCGGCGCGCAAGGTTTTGGGCTCTTCACCCGTGATAGAGGTTTCTTTAATTAACAAGGTCGTCGCCAACCCTACTAGCATAAACACCGCAATGCTTAAATGGGCGACAGACCAGGGATAAAAGCCGGCCAGTATCATCGCCAAAGAGCCCGGTACAAAGGACGAAATTCGATAGGCTTGGGCGTAAAAACCATTGCCTGCACCCAACTCGTCATCAGGCAATAATTCACGTCGATAGGCGTCAATAACAATATCCTGACTGGCGCTAAAAAACGCGATGGCCGCCACAATAAAAATGATCTCTTTGAGCTCAGTTGCAGGATCAAACGCCGAAAGAGCAGCCATTAAGGCTATCAATCCCAGTTGAGTAACAAGCATCCAGCCTCGGCGGCGGCCGAATACCGGGAGCACAAAGCGGTCCATCACTGGCGCCCAGAGAAATTTCCAGGTGTAAGGAAACAGCACCAGATTAATCAAGCCAATCGTTGACAAGTCAATATCCGCCGAGCGCAGCCACGCAGGAACAAACTGAATAAGCAAATACAGGGGTAGCCCGGAGGAAAAACCGGTAGTAATGCAAACAAGCATGCGCTTGTTCAATAGCGCCTGGCGCAATGTTTTGTTTGACATAATTTTAATTATTGTTTTGTTGAGTAAGAGTCAGTGTGTAAGCGTCATTCTGCAACGACAACTAAATTTCGTCCAGAAACTTTAGCCTGATACAAGGCCTTATCAGCACAATCTAGCCACTTCACATGTTCATCGAAGCTTTGCCGGAATCCAGCGATACCAATACTAACCGTAAAGCTAATTGACTGTGCTGCATAGACAACGGTAAGTTTTTCGATCAGGCGTCGGATCCTATCGGCTAAAAATTTAACGTTTTCTTCCGGGGTATCGGGCAATAATATAGCAAATTCCTCTCCTCCGTAGCGCCCACAAACATCCGTGTCCCGGCTGGCCTTTTTAATCACAGTGGCCACCGCACGAATCACCTCGTCGCCGGCGGAATGTCCGTAGGTATCGTTTACTTTTTTAAAGTGGTCGATGTCTAACATGATCAACGACGATTGTAAGTTACTGCGTTTATTACGTTTAAATTCAGTCGCCAGCTGTGCTTCCCAATACCGTCTGTTATACAAGTCCGTTAGGCCATCTACGCGGCTAAGTTGTTGTAATTCATTGTTAAGTGACTTAATGCGCGTGCTATTTATTGCTTCATCGGTAACGTCATATATAACAATACATATTTGTTCCACCTTGCCGGTAAGGGAAGCCAGCGGAAATATGGTGATGTTTTGGTACATAAAATCCGATTGGGAAGTAATAGGCCGACTGCTAGTAAATTTACACAAATAGGGTCTTTGTTCCCAAATGACGAATACCGGGGTTCTTAAGGTAAAAACGGGGTCAGCTTTAATTTTAAGCCAGTTCTGATCTATCTCCACAAAGAAGTCGAACAGGCACTTATCTTTTATCTGACTAGGAACAATACCGCTGTGGTTTTCCATAAACTGGTTCCACACTTGCACATTATAATCTTCATCGAGAACCACGATCCCCACTTCAATTGAGCCCAGGAGATCATGTTTCCAGTGCATTTCAGCAAGGCTATTGTCTTTTGGCATATTCAGCTGGCCTTAATATTCCGTATTCACTAACTTGTTAAACACCAGCTCGATGGCATCCCCAGGAAACAATAGCAATAAATCAAAATTGATACTTTGCCCCTTAATTGAGTAGGCAATTTCAATCGCCAGTATTGGTTCAGAGCGAGACGCGTTTTTACGGAGTATTTCATCCAAATCACAATGACGGCCCAGTATGATTGGGTGATTATGGCTAAAATTTACATGCAGTTGATCAGACAGGGCATTTAGGCAAGCACCAATTAAGATATTTGAGATATCCATTAAGACCTCCAACTCCATAGCGTCACCTAAACAGTCCTGCTCATATTTAAGTAATTTACCCATGTTAGCAAAATTTGAGTCATTAAAAATGACCAGTGCTTCCCCCTTTATACCCGCACTGATAAATCCTTTGGAAACGGCCGACACGCGATCATCTTGTTTAATCTCCGTAATCGCCATGTGTAGCTCATTGTGGGTGATCAAATTAACATTCGGAATGGGTAATTTGATAAACTCTCCAAGCATCTTCGCCAGCGACTCCCCTGCCTTTCCCATGGCCATATTTACCATTTCTCGGTAGGCGTCAAGCTTATCACTCTCTAAATCCTTAGAAATTGGCGCAACATTATCCGCACGCTTTGCCGAGGAGGCTGAACCAGCATACAGACCATACTGTTGGAGAACTTCGCTTAATTGCTGGTTATCTATGGGTTTACGAATAAAATCAATGGCTCCCAGGTCTAACATCCTGGCGCGCGCTTCGGCTTGCACATCTCCCGAGACCACAATAACCATAGTCGGTAATTTTTCATCCTTGATAACCTGCATCGTTTTGTAGCCATCCATCACCGGCATATTCAAGTCAAGAAACATAACATCAGCTTTGCCCTCACGGATCAAAGCCAGTGCTTGCTGACCATTTTCGGCAACACTGATGTCTACATCCCAACCATCGGGAATTGCCCTTTCCATTGCTCGACGAGCAAAACCTGAGTCGTCACAAATTAGCACGGGGATTGTCATATGGAAATTATCACCTAATCACTTTACTTAAATGGCCACGGGCGCCT
The DNA here is from genome assembly GCA_047618055.1 of Paraglaciecola sp. Lineage (GTDB taxonomy): Bacteria > Pseudomonadota > Gammaproteobacteria > Enterobacterales > Alteromonadaceae > Paraglaciecola. The sequence goes on from JBLHIW010000006.1 coordinate 30,910, forward strand.
TAATGTGGGGATGTGCCTGGTAATTTTGTAATTCAAAATCATCAATAGTAAAGTCAAAAATATGCTTAATACTAGGATTGATTGCCATGTTCGGCAAGGGAAAGGGTTCACGGTTTAACTGTTCTTTCGCCTGTTCGAGATGATTAAGGTATAAATGCGCATCTCCAAAAGTGTGAATAAATTCACCCAACTGCAATTCACAGACCTGGGCTATCATCATCGTGAGTAAGGCATAACTGGCAATATTGAAGGGTACGCCCAGGAAAACATCACCGCTGCGTTGATATAACTGACAAGATAATTTTCCCTCAATCACGTAAAACTGAAACATCGTATGACAAGGTGGCAGCGCTTGTCTCCCTTGTGCCGCATTTTCTTTGGGAGAAAAACTTGTATCTGGCAGTACACTGGGCTCCCAGGCACTCACCACTAAGCGCCTGGAGTCGGGGTTATGTTTAATTTGCTCGATGAGCTGACTAATTTGGTCAACAACCAGACCATCCGGACCTTGCCAGCTGCGCCACTGTTTACCATAAACCGGTCCTAACTCGCCTTCTTCAGTCGCCCATTCGTCCCATATTTTTACGCCATTTTCCCGCAAATAAGTAATATTCGTGTCGCCCTTTAGGAACCATAACAATTCTAGAATAATCGAACGTAAATGACATTTTTTAGTGGTGATAAGGGGGAAACCCTGACTGAGATCAAAACGCATTTGATAGCCAAAGACACTAAGGGTCCCGGTACCTGTGCGGTCTTCCTTTTTAGTGCCCGTATCCATTACGTGGCGCATGAGTTGTAAATATGGCTGCATAATAATTATCTCTAATATGGCTTAGCTAAACTAGGCTTTTGATTTTTTTGAACGCTTGCTCTTCACAGGGGTCTTCATATGCGCTGTTTGTGCAAACTCACCTTTTTTATACGCCCAAAGCATTAGGCCGATTCCGCCAATCACCATCGGTAAAGATAAAATTTGTCCCTGGGAGATCAAGCCGCTGTATAAACCAATGTGCGCATCCGGTTCACGAAAGTACTCCACAAAGAAGCGAAAGCTACCATATCCCGCCAGAAACAAGCCACTCACCGCCCCCATAGGTCTGGGTTTGTTGGAATATAACCACAGCATGATAAACAATACCAAGCCCTCCAGAGCAAACTCATATAATTGGGAAGCATGCCGGGGCACCGAACCGGCACCGGGGAATATAATACCCCAGGATACGTCGGTTGTGCGCCCCCAAAGTTCAGCATTTATAAAATTACCTATCCGACCGGCGCCTAAACCTATCGGCACCAGTGGTGCAATAAAGTCTCCAACCGTCAGTAAGGCACTATTTGATTTGCGGGCAAACCACCACAGGGCGAATATGACCCCAAGCAGACCACCATGGAAAGACATGCCCCCGGCCCATATCTTAAACAAGTATAGGGGTTGGGCTAGAAACATCTCAAACTGATAGAAAAACACATAGCCAATGCGCCCGCCTAAGATCACGCCCAAAAAACCCCAGAATAATAAGTCACTCAATTGTTCTTTATCCCAATTGGTGCGCGCTAAACGTATGCCAGCCAACCAATAAGCCGCTGCAAAGCCAATTAAATACATCAAACCATACCAGCGCAGGTCGAGGGGCCCGATACTGAAAATAATAGGATCGATAGAGGGGAGCGTGATGTGGTTGTTGATCATGTTATAAATTTTATCCTAACAACATTCGCAAGCTCACAAGAACTAAAAGGCCGGCAAATATTTTCTTTAATAATTGAGTATTCAAACGGGCGCTTATTCTAGCCCCTAGACCCGCAGTAAATACAGAAGTAATCACAATACCTAAACTTGCCGGCAAATAAACGTAGCCAAAAGCCCACTGGGGTAACAAAGTGTTGT
>JBLHIW010000007.1:0-32730 GCA_047618055.1 Paraglaciecola sp.
CTCAGCAGCACTTGCAGACCTTGTCTATCATTGCCAGTAAATTGAATGATAAAGACATCCTTAAAAAAATGCGCAGCGCCAGTAACGACCAAGAACTCTTCAAGGTAATTAGTTAATATGAAACTCATCATCATTAGTGGGCGCTCCGGCTCAGGAAAGTCCATCGTGTTGCGCTCACTGGAGGATTTAGGCTACTACTGTGTTGATAATATCCCAGTAAATTTGTTACCTACCCTTACCCATACGGTAGTCGATGAATATGACCAGGTTGCGGTGAGCATTGATGTGCGTAATTTACCCAAAAACCCCAACGAGCTGGTAGAAATTTTAGATTACCTGCCTGCCACGTGGGACATGACTATATTATATCTGGATGCCAGCGATGATGTATTAATCCGACGTTTTAGCGAAACACGGCGTCTGCATCCATTATCCAAACAAAATAAATCCTTATCCGGGGCTATCAAGGCAGAGAGTCAGTTGTTAGCGCCGATCGCCGAGCGTGCCGATTTATATATGCACACCGACCAACTATCGGTACATCAGCTCGCAGAGCTTGTTCGGGAGCGAATATTGGGTAAAAAGAGCTCCAGGCTGGTATTGCTGTTCGAATCTTTTGGTTTTAAGCATGGCATTCCCAAAGATGCCGATTATGTGTTTGACGGCCGGTTTTTGCCTAACCCCCATTGGGAACCAGATTTAAAGCATTTAACCGGTTTAGATGCCCCGGTAGAAGTTTTTTTAGGCACGCAGCCCATCGTGACTAAGTTTATCTGGCAGATACAGAATTTAATCTCTACCTGGTTACCTCACTTAGAGCGTAATAACCGCGCCTATGTCACGGTAGCAATTGGCTGCACAGGGGGGCAACACCGTTCTGTTTATGTCACTGAGCAATTGGCAAAAACGTTCAGCGCCTCACACCCCGATGTACAAATTCGTCATCGGGAATTGAATAGATAAGCTTTTTATATGCCACGTCTTGAAAAAACACTCATTATTATTAACAAGCTAGGTCTGCACGCACGGGCAGCGACCGAGTTGGTGAAATTAGCTAATCAGTTTGATGCCACAGTAACCTTGTACCAGGGTGGCAAAAACGCCTCTGCCAACAGTGTGCTGGGCTTGATGATGTTAGAGAGCCATCAGGGAAAAGAAGTGACAGTGGTCAGTGATGGCCCCGATGCCGGCGATGCCCTTCAGGCAGTAGAGGCCTTGATTGTTGATCGCTTTCATGAAGAAGAATAATTTCGTATAGCATCCCTATCATGATGCTGTGCCCATGGACTATCGTTGCTAGATGAATCAACAACAAAACACCACCATACGTCTCTTACGGGTATTACGCTATAACAAGGCCAGAATTGAGCGGGCGATTGAACTTTTAGCCCCCGAAAAACAAAAAATATTTCATATTATTCCCTTTTTGTTACACATCAATCATCGGGACTTTCCCGGGTTTTTGGAAGACCTAAACACCCCTAAGGGCTTAAGTAATTACTCCCTGCGCCAGGAAGTAGTGGAAGCCTTACGGACCTGTTTTCCCCAAAGCAAAGCCTTAAATGATCTAAAGAAGATATGGCCCAAACATCGGCTTATCGAATCCTTAGTGTTAATGGGTAGTATTGGTACGATTGCCCAATCTAGGATTTCTGACTTTGATTACTGGGTGTGTATTGATGGTTCACGTTATACACAAGCAACGATCAACTTACTGCACAGAAAGTTAAATCTGATAGAGCAGTGGGCAGATACTCAGCACGGTATGGAGGTTCACTTCTTTCTTTCACAGATTGATAAGGTGCGGGGTAACGACTTTGGGATTACTGACGGTGAGAGCTCGGGTTCGGCTCAAGCTATCTTTTTGAAGGCTGAATTTTATACCACCCATATCGTGGTTGCCGGAAAACTGCCTTTGTGGTGGTTAATGCCAGATATGACCACCGATGAGGAATATCTGGCGGTCGTCGATACGCTCAAAGCCAGCGAAGCCCCGGATGCGAAGTGGTTTATGGATCTCGGTAATGTAGCCAAATTGGATGCAAATGAACTTTTTGGAGCCGCGATTTGGCAAATCAATAAGGCGATGGATTCCCCTTTTAAATCGGTGTTGAAAATGGCCAAACTGGAAGTGTTTCTGGAGAACATTGACCACAAGCAACCACTGTGTGATGTGCTGAAAAGCAAGGTACATCATAGTGTTAACGCCCCTGGAAACCTTGAGCACATCGACCCATATGGCCTGATGTTTGATGGACTAATTAGCCACTACAGCCGGGTCAAAAACAGTAATGTATTGCAGCTTTTACAATTGTGCTTGTATATACAAAGCGGCTGTCGCCTCTCTCTTTCGGCTGAGCAAGTCAGGTCAAATTTCAAACGAAAAATTATCGCCAGTTACGTGAAAAGTTGGGGATGGAGCCAGAAGAAAATCGAAAAAGTGGATCGGATGAAAGACTGGGACTTTCGGGAGTTATCCCTGCTAAGTCGACAGATGCATAGTTTTTTGATCAATTGCTATCGTCGTATGTCTGCAAGGCTCCCTCCGGGTAAGCAGTTGGTGAGCAAGGAAGATATGACAGTTCTTGGTCGTAAACTTGATACTTTTTATTCCAAAAAAGATAATAAAGTACACTACTTGCGTAGTGTGTTTGATAACGAACTCTATTGTAAAACCGTTACTATTAATATTGAAGCCCAGAGAAACGGCGAGCGACTATGGTCAATGTATGCGGGTGATCAACTAAAAGGGCAGGATTCGGCGCTCAAAAAGGTACACTTACTCTCCAGTAATCAGCCGATTGATTTAATAGTTTGGGGCATCGCTAATCGGATCCTGGACAAAAAGACGAAAATTTTGTTGGACTCCAAAGGCGGGTCCGTAACGGAGGATGATTTTTATACATTACTGGTACTTACGGAACAATTGTTTCCTCCGGTCCGGGTGTCGGAAATACCCAGAAAGGCCTTATTAGCGCCTGCCAAAATCCTTAATTGCATGGTGGTTATAAATTTTGAAAGTCGCCGCATAAAAGTTGACATTGAGACCGTGCGAATAGTGTATTCCGATACATGGGGGGAGCTTTATTCTCGCTCGGGCTTTAAAGCATTAGCGGCATTACGCGTCGCTTTATTGGATGTTAAACCACTGCCAGGAACCTATTTGTTAGCACTTGAAGGCAGTCATAAAAAACGCTTGTATAGACATTTTTTTGAGCTGTCGGGTCTGGAGTTTAAGCAAAAACTATGAAAATTGAAAACATTTGAAAGCCCTGAGAGGCAGATAATTACTGACCTTACCCTCTGCTTCCTTTAGACTATTCCTAAACGGATTAGTCATTCTGCTATTCGCCCTTTAGTTCAAACAAGAATTGTTTTTATGCCTGAAACATTTGAAAGCCAATATTCACATAATCAGTTGCAAGCCATTAACGATGCGCTTGGCTCAGGCATGTTTGTGCAGGTACGGCAAATGTTACAGAACATGCCTGCCTGTGATGTTGCTTTGCTGTTGGAATCTAGCCGCAGTAAAAGCAGGGCACAAATTTGGCAATTATTAGAGCCTGACGCCTATAGTGATGTGCTCGAAGAGCTATCTGAGGATGTGCGAAACGGCATTATTCGTCAGATGGTGCCAGAAAAACTGGCCGATGCGCTGGAGGAGATGGATACCGATGACTTGGTTGAAACCCTCAGCAGTTTGCCGGAAGCCGTATCTCAGGACTTGCTTAACTCCATGGACGAGCAAGACCGACACCGAGCCGAACTGGGTTTATCTTATGGTGAAGATACGGCCGGATTTATCATGAATACCGACACCATTACTCTGCGTCCAGAAGTTAGCGTGGAAGTGATATTGCGTTATTTACGCTTAAGAGGGGATATTCCAGATGATACGGATACCTTTTACGTGGTAAATCGCCATGACAAATTGATTGGCGGGGTGGCCGTGACCAAGTTGCTCACGGCTGCCCCGGAAACACCTATCGAAACCCTGATAAAAAATTCAGAAGCGATTCCCGTCACTATGGATGATGGTGAAGTGGCGAGTCTCTTTGAACGGTATGACTGGTTGTCTGCACCGGTCGTGGACGAGCATAATCATCTGCTTGGCCGTATCACCATTGATGACGTGGTGGATATTATTCGTGAAGACGCCGAGCACTCCATGATGAGCATGGCGGGCTTGGATGACGAAGAGGATACCTTCGCACCTGTTGTTAAGAGTACCCAACGGCGCTCTGTTTGGTTGGGGGTGAATTTATTTACCGCTTTAATGGCCGCTGCGGTAAGCGATATGTTTGAGGAGACACTGAGCCAACTTGCGGTGCTTGCGATCCTTAATAGCATCGTCCCTAGTATGGGTGGCGCGGCAGGTAACCAAACCCTTACATTGGTTATTCGGGGTATGGCGCTGGGCCATGTTAGCTCCTCAAATTCACGGTGGCTGATCGGTAAAGAGCTGGCGATTGGATTTTTAAACGGTATCATTTGGGCTGGGCTGATTGCCTCAGTTATTGCGATTTGGAAGCAGGATCTGATGTTGGGTGGCGTCATTGCATTCGCTATGATGATCAACATGGTGGCGGCGGGTTTGGCGGGTGCGACTTTACCCATCGTCATGAAAAAATTGAAAATTGATCCGGCCTTAGCTGGCAGTGTTATCCTCACTACCATAACCGATGTGGTAGGTATTTTTGCTTTTCTGGGCACAGCGACATGGTTACTGATCTAGCAAAAGTTAATACCAATCACCACAAGTCATTGGGCACTCAAAAAGCACCAGCCGTTTTTGGGCAAGGCGTCGCTGCGCAGGAATGGCATTCCCCTTTCAAGTAGCGACAACGCAGCACAAAATCGGCTGGTGCTTTCCCAAAGGGCGAGCTTTAAAGTAGCTTACTCTGCGTTGCATGAATTTGAAAGAGCACCACTATTCCTTCACTCATGCGCCTTGATTAAGCTGCTTTAAATCTCGCTGAGAGGGGAATGACTTATGGCGATGGGTATAACAGGCTCCTATCTTATGAGTACTATCAAAACCACATTGTTAAGTATTTTGGCCTTGCTGGCTTTTGCGGCAAATTCCGTACTGTGTCGCCTTGCCCTGGGGGGCGAGCAAATGGATGCCGCTAATTTTACCGCGATTAGATTACTTTCAGCGGCGGCTGTTTTGGCCGTATTGTTGTTTGGCTTTGCTCGTTCATCAATTAACAAAATAAGCCACCAGGGCAGTTGGAAAGCGGCATGTTATTTATTAGTGTATGCAGTCGGATTTTCCTATGCCTATGTTTCACTGCCGACGGCCGCCGGTGCATTGATTTTGTTTGCCAGTGTGCAATTTACCATGCTGGCAATGGCCCGTTTATCAGGGAAAAGAATGACCGGGTTTGAAAGCTTGGGGATCGGGATATCACTTGGGGGCCTGGCGTATTTTTTACTGCCTGGCTTGGTGGATTCTGGGGTCGCTATGGGGGATGTATGGGGTATCTTCCTTATGTCGCTGGCGGGTGTGGCATGGGGCTTATATAGCCTTTGCGGTGCTCAGTCGGCCAAACCCATGCAGGACACCGGAGCTAATTTTATTCGCTTAACGCCGATAGCCCTTATCATTCTTGTATTTAGCGCCCCACTGGGAGATTTAAGCAACCAGGCCATTGGCTATGCTGTTGTTTCGGGGGCCTTGACCTCTGGTTTAGCCTACGCCCTGTGGTATCAGGTACTGCCGAAGCTACACACCAGCGTCGCCGCTGTATGTCAACTGTCAGTCCCTATTTGGGCTGGTTTGGGAGGGGTGTTGCTGGTGGGAGAAGTCCTTGAACTCCACTTGCTCATATCAGCCAGCATCATTCTGGGAGGTATTTTGCTGGTGGTCGTCGGGCGTTCTAGCAAGGTGCGCTAAGTTGCCAAGGGATTACAGTGTTATTTCACCGTCACTGGCACGACAAATATAGATCTATTCTTTTACGCTGCTTTGGGCAAAGTAGCGTTGGTTAAGTCGTTGCTTCGCACCTTCCACCATGGCGTATCAGGGTCACAAAATTCAGTGACTAAAGCCCGCCCGTTGTCCGACACAACATGATGAGCGTGGTGGTACACGACCTTAGATAACTGATGCTTGCTGCTGTTAGGATTAAGCAGGTTGATATCCCGCAAGATTTCAATAGCATTCTTTTGACGTTACGCTTTATTATGATACTTGCCAGCACTTTCTAAGTAAATTACATATCAGGGAGCAATGGTGTTAGTCATCAATATCTTGTTGGTTTAGCCAATTGCTTAATTTTTGCATGTCTTGTTGTGCCGCCAGGTTTAGTTCTTCCACCCAATCATGTACATTTTGCCACCATGCCGGGTGTTCTCCCTGTTGAATGTTGTTTGATATTTTTTGTACTCTGACTAAGCCGACTGAACCTGCCGCACCTTTAATTTTATGGGCCTGAGCGCAGACTTCGTCTTTCTCTTTGGCGCTTAAGCTAAGTTGCAAAATTTCCAAATAATCCGGCATACTTTCCTGAAATACCTTGACGCTGGTGCGCACCATTTCATGGCCAATGGTATCTACCAGCATTTGTAATAAATCCAGATCGAGAATGGCATCTAATCTCTCCCGCTTTTGCTCCTCTTGCGGCCGATGTGGAATACTGGGCTGGTCGCTAAATAAGGTATTGAATACTTCGATTATCCGACTCTTCTTAACCGGTTTGGCGATAACATCGTCCATGCCATTATCCAGATACTCCTGACGGGTTTTAATCACGTTAGCGGTTAGGGCAACGATACTGGTTTGCTCTACCAGATGTTCATCGTGCAGCACATTTGCTACTTCAAAGCCGTTGATATCCGGTAATTGAATGTCTAATAAAATAAGATCATACTGTTTGGCTCGGGCCATTTCGATGGCATCGTTGCCAGTCATCGCCACATCAACTTTTTGTCCTAGCTTTTCTAATAAGGCTTTGGCCACCATCACGTTAAGTTCAATGTCCTCAACCAACAGGATCTCCAGGCCGGTGACCAGAATCTCTTCAAGTTGGATGGGTTTTTCACTGATCGCCAAAGGCAGTGCTACCGTAAAACAGGTGCCTTCGCCTAACACACTACTGACGCTTATTTCACCGTGCATAAGGGTAACCATTTGTTGGCATATGGCTAAACCAATACCGGTGCCGGTGCCGCTGTGAAATTCCGGCATATCTACCTGATAATACATGGCAAAAATTTTGTCTAATTCCTGTTGGGGAATACCTACCCCGGTATCGCTAACCTTAAATTTAACCATGCTGGTATGTTGATCTATGTGCTGGGCAGAAACAATCAGGCTCACGGACCCTTTTTGGGTAAATTTTACCGCGTTAAACAGTAAGTTCCATAAAATTTGTCGCAAGCGGGTACCATCGGCTTGGACAAACGCCGGCAGCGGATCAACAATATTGACTTCAAGTAACAAATTTTTATCTGTGGCTAAAAGTTCAATAATACTGCTTAGTTCATGAGTGAAATCCCGTATCGATACGGTTTTTAAGGATAGCTCCAGTCGATCCCTGTCCAGACGATCCAAATCAATAATGTCGTTGAATATGTTGCCAAGGGCAATGCCACTGGCATAAATGGTGCTTACCCAAGCGTATTGCTCTTCGTTTAGCTTAGTGTCTCGTAGCATTCTGCTCAGACCGACGATGCCGTTTAACGGCGTGCGCAATTCATGACTGATGGTGGCGATAAACGCGGTCTTGTCTTTGCTGGCCTTGGCTAAGGCATTTTCCGCCTGTTTGCGCTCAGTGATATCCCGGCCAAATGCCAATAAGCCTAAGCGGGATCCGTCGAGGGCATAAAAAGGGACTTTGCGCATTTCAAAATAACGTCGTTTACCATCGGCAAAACGTAACCACAACTCCTCGGTAATACTGGCATTCTTTTCCAGTACTTCATGATCACTGGCGACAACCTGGCTGGCAAGTTCTTCTTCATAAACCTGATGAGGCGTCAAACCAATTAGCTCTTCCTCGGTCTTGCCGGTCATTTGTTCCGCTATCCTATTACATCCGGCAAATTGGCCTTCTTCGTTGCGGTAATAAATCAGGTCGGGAGAGGCGTCAATAATCGAACGCAGCAGGGTAGACAATCTTAATGCCTGCTGTTCTTTTGCTGATTTTTCATGCATTTCATTTTCAAGATCGCTGAGCACGTTTTCGCGCTCTGACTGGGCATGCTTACGTTGCTCAATCTCATGATTTAGTTGCTTAATATTATTTTGCAGCTCGCGACTAAGCTGCACATCTTCTTCCCGTAAGCGCTTAAGCTCGGACACGGCGTCTTTGAGGCTCCCTCTGGACTGTTCCAGTTGTTTTACTAATTCGCTGAAAAAAAATAATATCCATGGCGCACTCAGTAGGGTAAGTATGATTGCACTAATAAAATCTTCTGCATTGGCTGCGCCGCTCATACTCATGCGCACCAAATAAGAGCCGCCTAGGGTGAAAAGTAAGGTTAAAAATACAAACAGTATGCTAGCTCTAATCGTACCAAAGCGATTAATTAATTGGGCGAATCTTATGGCCCAGGGCTCCATAGAAACTTTTATTGGCATTATGATGTCTCAGTAAGCGTTAGTTCAATTGGGAATGGCACATGCTAGCAAGAATCGAGGCAGGATCAACTAGCAAATTGAATATGGAAAAGTCAGGCTGATTATCAGGGTGAGTATTAGGGTGAGCATTAGGTTTATGCAACTACAGTGGATAATTATTCTACTCAAATAAGTTTGAAAAGTGTGAAAAAATTCGTCAATTTAACCTTTATTTAACAATATTTACGCAAGAAATATTTTATTTATAGCATATAACTAAGCTAATGAATGCAAGTTAACATGTTGTTTAATAAACATATTTGTCGTTTTAAATTAGAGCAATTAGGGTTTTCGGAAATTCTATCGAATGTGCCAATTGATTTATAAATATTAACTGGGTATTTTGTATAACAGTCAGAATATAAATATTCGATACTCAAGGGGTATCCCCAACGAAAATTATAACGAAGGCTTAAGCATTAGGTGTGGCAAGTAAGTTAACCAGAGTCCCTAAATGGCATAACCTTATTAACAACAACTATACAGCGCTAATCATAATACCAGCCTGCCCAGTCGAAGGTGGAAGGAGTTACGTCAATGAGTTTATATCATCCTAATGATTCAAAGGATAACTGTGGTTTTGGTCTAATCGCCCACATTAAAGGTAAAGCTAGCCACACACTGGTAGAAACTGCGATCCATGGTTTGCATCGCATGCAACATCGGGGTGGTATTGCCGCAGACGGTAAAACTGGAGACGGTTGTGGCTTATTATTGCAAAAGCCAGATAGTTTCTTTAATGAGATTGCCTTAGAGAATGGTTGGAAATTAAGTAAAGAATACGGTGTTGGTATGATTTTTCTCAACCAAAATGAGGAACTTGCCAGGCGCGGCCGTGAGGTATTGAACGAAGAATTGCTTAGAGAAACCCTGAGTGTGGTGGGTTGGCGGGTTGTCCCAACCGATCACAGTGTGTTGGGGGATTTAGCCGCGAGCGGTGTACCAAAAATTGAGCAGGTGTTTGTTAATGCCCCTCCTGGCTGGCGTAAGCGTGATTTAGAGCGGCGCCTGTTTATGGCGCGTCGCCGAGCGGAGAAACGCCTGGCGGATGATAGCGAATTTTATGTCGCCTGTTTGTCAGCCTTAGTGACCATCTATAAAGGCCTGGTTATGCCGAATGATCTGCCCAAATTTTATTTGGATTTGGCCGATGAGCGACTAGAATCCGCAATTTGCGTATTTCACCAACGATTCTCCACCAACACCTTGCCCAAATGGCCATTGGCTCAACCTTTCCGCTTTTTAGCCCACAATGGTGAAATAAATACTATCCGTGGTAACCGGGATTGGGCGCAGGCCAGGTCTACCAAGTTTAATACGCCCTTGTTGCCTGATTTACAAAGCGCAGCGCCTTTTGTCAATACCGAAGGTTCAGACTCTTCCTCCCTGGATAACATGCTTGAGCTGTTTCTGGCCGGTGGTATGGATTTGTTTCGTGCCATGCGTTTATTAGTGCCGCCAGCTTATCAAAATAATACCACCATGGATGATGATTTGCGTGCCTTCTACGAATTCAACTCTATGCACATGGAACCCTGGGATGGTCCGGCGGGGATAGTCTTAACCAATGGTCGTCATGTTGCCTGTAACCTCGACCGAAATGGGCTACGCCCTGCACGTTATGTGATCACCACAGACGGGCTAATTACTCTGGCCTCAGAAATCGGTATTTGGGATTATAAAGCTGAACATGTGGTGGAAAAAGGCCGTGTGGGACCAGGTGAAATGCTCGCGGTGGATACCTATACCGGTAAAATATGGCGCTCAAATGAAATAGACGAAGAATTAAAAGGTCGCCATCCTTATCGTGAATGGATTGAGGGCAACATTAAGCGCCTTGTCCCGATTGAAGAGTGTGATGCCAGTCTGATTGGTGAGCGGGTATTCGATGATGACATGATGGCGACCTATCATAAGTTGTTTAATTACAGTTATGAGGAAATGCAGCAAGTTGTTAAAGTGCTGGCCAAAGATGGCCAGGAGGCAGTGGGCTCAATGGGTGATGATACGCCGATGGCGGTTTTGTCATCCAAGCAGCGTATTATTTATGACTATTTCCGTCAGCAGTTTGCCCAGGTTACCAATCCACCAATTGATTCCCTGCGTGAGAATCATGTTATGTCACTCGCCACCTGTATTGGTCGTGAACAAAATGTATTTAGTGAAACTTCGGGTTATGCGCACCGGGTCTTATTTGATTCCCCCGTACTTGTTTATACGGATCTTAAACAACTGCGGGAATTTAACGCGGAGCATTATTACTCTGAAGTGGTTGATATTAACTATCTACCCGCAGAGGGCCTGAAGAAGGCCATTGAAAGAGTGTGCAACGAGGTTGAATATCTGGTTAAAACCAAACGTGCTGCGTTTGTGATTTTGTCCGACCGCAATATCAAACCCAATCGCTTGCCCATACCGGCTGCGATGGCGGTAGGTGCAGTACAAAGACGCTTGATTGATAAGTCTCTGCGCTGCGATGCTAATATTGTGGTTGAAACCGCATCGGCCCGTGACCCTCATCATTTTGCGGTATTGATTGGTCTTGGGGCAACCGCGGTTTATCCCTTTTTGGCCTATGAAACCGTTGAACAAATGGTGGACAAGGGCGAGTTGGAAGGCACTGCGATGCAGGCGATATTGAACTTCCGTAAAGGGATCAATAAGGGCTTGTACAAAATCATGTCTAAGATGGGTATTAGTACAGTTGCCAGTTATCGCAGCTCCAAGTTATTTGAAGCCGTGGGCATTAACAAAAAAGTGGTGGACTTGTGTTTTAAAGGCGTGCCGAGTCGTATTCAAGGTGCTGATTTTGACGACTTTGAACAAGACCTGCTTAATCTTAACCGCATCGCCTGGTTAAAGCGCAAGACCATCGCTCACGGTGGCTTGCTAAAGTGGATGCATAATGGTGAGTATCACGCCTATAACCCTGAAGTAGTGACGAGCCTGCAAAAAGCCGTAGTTAGTGGTCACTACCATGATTATCAGTTGTTTTCTGCCTTGGTTAATGAGCGTGCCCCGGCTCATTTTCGTGATCTGCTGACACTCAAACCAGCTGGAGAGCCCCTTGAGCTAAGTGAAGTGGAGCCGGCCGAGCACTTATTTAGCCGTTTTGATACCGCCGCGATGTCCATCGGCGCCCTAAGCCCTGAAGCCCATGAGGCCTTAGCGATCGCCATGAACCGTTTGGGTGGAAAATCCAATTCCGGCGAGGGTGGGGAAGATCCAGCCCGTTTTAATACCGAGAAAAATTCAAAAATAAAACAAGTCGCCTCTGGCCGTTTTGGAGTGACGCCCCATTATCTGGTCAACGCGGAAGTGATCCAAATTAAAGTCGCCCAAGGTGCAAAGCCCGGTGAAGGTGGTCAGTTACCCGGTGATAAGGTTAATAATTATATTGCTGAGCTGCGTTATTCGGTGCCAGGTGTGACCCTGATTTCACCTCCGCCCCACCACGATATTTATTCGATTGAGGATTTGGCGCAGCTTATTTTTGATCTTAAACAGGTCAATCCTCAGGCCTTAATTTCGGTTAAGTTAGTCTCAGAGCCTGGTGTGGGCACCATTGCCACAGGTGTCGCCAAGGCCTACGCTGATTTGATCACTATTTCCGGTTACGATGGTGGTACCGGGGCAAGTCCCCTTACTTCCGTTAAATATGCGGGCAGTCCCTTTGAGCTAGGTTTGGCTGAAACCCAACAAGCTCTGGTGGAAAATGGTTTGCGTCACAAGGTGCGGGTGCAGACGGATGGCGGCCTGAAAACCGGTTTGGACGTGGTAAAAGCGGGTATTTTGGGCGCGGAAAGCTTTGGTTTTGGTACCGGTCCGATGGTGGCATTGGGCTGTAAATACCTGCGGGTCTGTCATCTTAACAATTGTGCAACAGGCATCGCCACACAAGATGAGAAGTTGCGTGACAATTATTTCATTGGTTTACCTGAAATGGTGATGAATTACTTTAAATTTATCGCCCAGGAAGTGCGTGAAATTATGGCTGCCCTTGGGGTGCGTAGTTTCGATGAGCTGGTTGGCCGCACCGAGTTGTTGTCGATCCTGGACGGCCACACGGCGAAGCAAAACAAGCTGGATCTCAGTCCGCTGTTGGCTAAGCCTGAAGCCGGCTTGCATACCAAACTATTCTGTAGTGAAAATACCAATGCGCCGCTGGATAAGGGCGATCTAAATTTACAAATACTGGCTGATGCAAAGCAGGCCATAAGCAATAAAAGCGGTATTTCCCTTAAATATGCTATTCGCAATACGGATCGTTCCGTCGGCGCTTTACTGTCCGGTGAAATTGCCAGGTTGCACGGCAATCACGGCATGTCGGATCATCCCCTAAAAATTCACTTAAGCGGCACCGCGGGACAAAGCTTTGGCGTATGGAATGCGGGTGGGCTGGAAATGCGTCTTTGTGGTGATGCTAACGATTATGTGGGCAAGGGAATGGCAGGGGGCAAGTTGGTGATCTACCCACCCCATAATAGTAGATTTGATCCCCACATCAGTCCGATCATGGGCAATACTTGTTTATACGGTGCAACCGGTGGCAAATTATTTGCCGCGGGCCGTGCCGGTGAGCGATTCGCAGTCAGAAACTCCGGTGCAATCGCCGTGGCAGAGGGTGCTGGCGACAATGCCTGTGAGTATATGACGGGGGGCATCGTTGCCATATTAGGCTCCGTTGGTGTCAACTTCGGAGCGGGGATGACTGGGGGCTTCGCGTACATTCTGGATGAAAATGACGATCTTGAGCATAGAGTCAACGTTGAGCTGGTGGAAATTATGGGCATTGAAGACAAGGTCATCTTGTCCGAACATTTACGGGGTATGATCAACCAACATTATGAAGAAACAGGCAGTGAACATGCGTTGAAGTTGTTAAGTCACTTCGCCGAGTACTTGCCTAAATTCCGCTTAATTAAGCCTAAGACCAGTGATGTGAAAAACCTGATGGGGCACATTAGTCGCTCTACGGCAGAATTACGCATTCAGGCTCAGTAAGCGCCAGCAAGGGAAAGAGATAAGAGACGAATATGGCTAAAAACGTATATCAATTTGTTGACGTAGAACGCATCGATCCGCCCAAGAAACCGATCGTGGTGCGTAAAGAAGAATTTGCTGAAATCTATCAGCCACTGAGCCAGTCACAAACAGAAGGGCAGGCTGACCGATGCATAGATTGTGGTATTCCTTACTGTGAGTGGAAGTGTCCGGTACATAACTTCATCCCCCAATGGTTAGCCCTGGCGAATGAGGGGCGGATCCTTGAAGCTGCTGAGTTATCCCACAAAACCAATAGTTTGCCAGAGGTCTGTGGCCGGGTGTGCCCCCAGGACAGACTGTGTGAGGGGGCCTGTACCATCAACGACGACTTTGGTGCGGTGACCATTGGCAGCATCGAAAAATACATTACCGATACAGCCTTTAAAATGGGCTGGCGTCCGGATATGTCCGGCGTTATACCCACTAATAAAAAGGTGGCGATTGTTGGCGCAGGCCCTGCGGGTTTAGCCTGTGCAGACATCCTGGTGCGCAACGGGGTGAAAGCCGTGGTATATGATAAGTACGAAGAGATCGGCGGCTTGCTGACCTTTGGTATTCCATCCTTTAAGCTGGAAAAAGACGTAATCAAATTGCGTCGTAAAATCTTCAGCGATATGGGCGTGGAGTTTGTACTTAACACCGAGATTGGTAAAGACATCCCCTTTGAAACCTTAATTGCTGACTATGACGCGGTCTTTCTTGGTATGGGCACCTACAAGTCCATGCAAGGTGGTTTTGAGCATGAAGGCGCACCTGGGGTGTATGAAGCACTGCCTTACTTGATTGCGAACATCAATCGTCAAATTGACTTAGAAAAAAACCCCGACGATTTTGTTGATATGAAAGGTAAAAATGTCGTGGTCTTGGGCGGCGGTGATACCACCATGGACTGTGTCAGAACGGCTATTCGTCAGGGGGCGAAAAGTGTCACCTGCGCTTATCGTCGTGACGAACAAAGCATGCCCGGCTCTCGCAAAGAAGTTGTCAATGCTAAAGAAGAAGGGGTTGAGTTTAAATTCAACTTGCTACCCTTGGACATCGCGGTAGATAAAGATGGCAAGGCCTGCGGTGTGAGCCTGGTGAAAACTCAAATGGGCGCGCCCGATACAGAAGGTCGCAGACGTCCGGTGCCAGTTGAAGGTTCGGAGCACGTGTTAGAAGCCGATGCGGTTATTATCGCATTTGGATTTCAGCCAAGCCCCGCTCCCTGGTTTGCCGATTACGGGATCATTTTGGACGAAAAGGGTCGGGTACGTGCCCCCGCCAAAGGTAAACATGCCTTCCAGACCTCTAACCCGAAGATATTCTCCGGCGGCGATATGGTCAGAGGCTCAGACCTGGTCGTCACCGCGATATTTGAAGGCCGTGAAGCGGCTGAAGGGATGTTGGACTATATCGGCGTGTAACACTTTGTGCTTTGATTGACTTTAAGAAGGGGGCATAAAGCCCCTTCTTTGTGCTAGAAACTAAAAGTAAAAAGCTAAGATCTCAATGCTGGTGACTAAGCTACTTCCTTGGCAATATCTCGTAAGGCCTGCTCAAATACCTCGGCGGGCTGACCGCCGCTGATAAGATGCTTATTGTTGACAATTACCGCCGGCACTGAGCTGATCCCAGCCTGTTGGTAATGACGCTGCAATTCTCGCACCTCGGGCTCATACTTGCTGGATATTAATATTTCCTCGGCTTGTGCTCTGGGCAAACCCACTCGTTCTGCCACCGCTAATAGCTGTACATGATCACTGGGATTGCCATTTTGCTGAAAATATAAATCGAACAAGGCCAGCTTGAGCTCGCTTTGTTTGCCATGCTCTTTCGCCCAATGCAGTAAGCGATGGGCATCAAAGGTGTTGTAAATTCTGCCGCCCCCCCGATTACCAAATTCGTAGCCCACATCCAGGCCACGCTGTTTTATCATGGCGCGATTTTTCTCACTTTGCTCCACTGTAATCCCATATTTTTGGGTAATGTGCTCAGTCATTTCCTGGCCTTCGGCGGGCATATGGGGATTGAGTTCAAAAGGCTGCCAGGTGATATCTGCCACCACCTCATCCTGTAAGTTTTGTAGTGCAGTTTGCAGGGCTTTATAGCCGATAATGCACCAGGGGCAGGAAATGTCGGAGACGATGTCGAGCTTTAGCGTTGTCATTATGTTTTACCTAAGTACCTAAATTGAGGACCAAAATACTATCAAAAAACAGCAAAAAATGTATTGTTCAAACACCCATATAATAAAGCCATTTGGCGTTTTGTGCTTGCTGGTGTTTGACTTACTTGGTGTTGGGAGTTCATCGGTAAGCCAATCTGATAACTGATCCACATTGATTTGACCGCTAATATTGGGCTATTCAGTATTATCTAAAGCCTCGGTGCTGTTTTATTGCAAGGGTTATTTTAAGGACTGCTTTAAGGGCTAGGGAAATCATCAGTCGCAACAATAATTCAACTAACAATGCCCATGCAAAGGCGATGGATATCCCCCAAATAAGTGCCTGGGGATTGATAAGGAGCGAATAGCCATATTGTTCCATCGTCTCGTTCATCAGCGCCTTATCAGCAGCAAACACCACATGGTAGGTGCTTAGCAATGAAGAGCGGTTTAGTTGCTTGAGTTCTTCTGTGAGTATTTTTACTCGTTGGTAAATCAACTGAATATTGCCGGCGTCATTGCGAAACACCTTGTCATCACTGTTTGCATAATGATTGATCAACTGCTCGAGACTGCCAGAAAAATAACGGTCTGCGGTGTGCTGAAATCCGGCTAAACTCTGCCTGGCTTCTGATAAATGGGCGTCTACGCGTTTACTGTATTGATCAACAACCGCCGGAAGCTGCACACCAATCAGTAAGCCCAGGGAAAACAAAATTAATCTTGAATAATCTACCATGAACTTCATGTGGCCTATACCCGACACGTGGATAACATACCTTAAGAATAGCAAATTCGTTTGCTCTGCTAAGAGCTAACTTCTATAGTGAGCTTAACTATATCCACGTGGGATACTCCTCATTGAAACTTACTAAGGTGTTACTTATTGCTGCATTGGCGACGAGTGCAATAGATGCTGTGGGAAATGATGAGACTACCGTCATTGAGAGCGCTTCATTGGGATCGCTACAGATGTCCAACGAGTCTTGTCCTGGGGGCTTTTTTCAGCTGCCCTTGTATCCACAGGCCAGACTTTGTCAGGTCTTTGCCGACCACCTCCCGGCCAGTTTGACTTACCATGCGGATACGGACCAGGAAAGTGTCGTTGCCTTTTATCGGCAACAACTCGGTCCGGCAGAAAGGGAAAACATGCTTAAGGGACGTAGGATTTTGCAGTACAAAAATGCAATGCAGACCATTATCATTTCTAACGATGGTAGTGGTAGCCAGATTGATATCCTGGTCAAAGCCAGCGACTAGGCTTATACCCAAGTGATCGCAAGATGTCGGGTCAGAGCTTAGGCAGGAAGATAGGGCAAAGCACAACACGTAGAGAATAGCCTTACCTTTCAAGTATTTTAACGCCCAATGACTTTCTGCCTAAGCTACCTTCGGGCCGGTTTTAAATTCCCAACTACTGCGTTATCTGTATAAAATAAAAAACGACTATGTCGTCAGACCGTTCCCTTGTATTTGACGATTTTAACTCCCGCTG
This sequence comes from Paraglaciecola sp., assembly GCA_047618055.1. Classification (GTDB taxonomy): domain Bacteria; phylum Pseudomonadota; class Gammaproteobacteria; order Enterobacterales; family Alteromonadaceae; genus Paraglaciecola. Next base: position 17,317 of record JBLHIW010000007.1, read on the forward strand.
AATTTTGCGTATAAATGTGACTTGGGTATATATGAAGCGAATTGCTATCGCCTAACCGTGGGAGCCAATTTCCTTAAATCTCCCGAAGATCTGTTTTTATTCCTCTATTCACTGTTATTGGCATCGTCTTTGCTTGTCTAATTACCTAAAAGTGGTAAAAGTCAATTTTCTGACTTATCAGACTAGGAGAAATTATGGAACTGGCAATCGTGTTAATGATGCTGTTGATCATTGTTGCAGCAGGTGCGATGAAATTAAACGAGCCCGGACTAGCGTTCCCGTTCAAGAAGAAAACAAATTTATTTACCCCCGTCGAACGGAGTTTTTTGCTCCTCATTGAAGAAGCCGCAGGCAAACAATACCGGGTCATGTGCCGGGTTAAGCTGGCAGATATTTTAGCGATCCGCCAGACTACCGATAAGAAGACCAGTAAAAATGCCCTGAGTCGGGTGATAGGGCGAAACTTGGATTTTGTGTTGTGCTCGAAAGATGATATGACTCCCGTGATCGCCATAGATTTAGTGCATAAAAGTGGCAAAGATGGCTATAAAAGCCAGCGGGACTGGTTTATTAGTGGCGCTCTTGATGCGGCGCGTATTCCCCACTTAAGAATTAAAGTCCGCTCTGGTTACAAAGTTAAAGATATACGGGACTGCATAGAGGCCAAATTAGGCACCGTGCGTGCCACACAAACTAAAGCGCCAATTATTCAGGGTACCAGTCGTCCACAGGTCGATCTGACAGACTTAGTTGCCAATAGTCGTCCGACACGACCAGTACACCCCATCAGTAGACCCGTAGCTGCTTAGCAAGGTCACTTAACAGCAGTCTTCAGTCACGATTACGGCCAAACCTGTCGTGACTGCTGACCCAATGGCCGCCAATCACGGCACACGCCAGGGATATATCGCCGGCCAGTACGGTTGCCGCGACTATTTCTGCCAATTTATTCGCTTTACCGTGACCATAGCAGCCCATAAGCCCTAAACATTCTTTTTGCGTCGGCAATCCTGTGCCGCCCCCATAGGTAGCTACAATTAAAGACGGCAAAGTGATAGAAAGATAAAAATCACCATTGTCGAGCAATTCGTGGGACAGCAGTCCGGCATGTGACTCGACTACATTCGCCTCGTCTTGCCCGGTAGCAATAAACATAGATGCAATGCCGTTTGCCGAATGGGGGCCATTGTACGAGGCACCTGCCATTAATGCCCCAGTGTTGGCTAACTGTGTCGCGTTGGCCAGCATCTTGGTATCTATTTTCATCATCTTTTTCATTACGTCTTTTTTAAGTACAATTTCGGCAATGACACGCTTACCCCGGGAATGAAGCATATTCAGTTGAGAGTGTTTTTTGTCGGTATCCATATTGCCCGACAACAAATACTCACAGTCACCCGGATAGTGTGCACAAATCCATTCGCAGGCTGCGAACGTTGCCTTACCCACCATATTTTGACCCGCGGCATCACCGGTGGTGTAGTTAAAACGCAGATAACGGATCCGGGATACTGACCACTGCTGGATATGTTTAAGTTGGCCAATACGGGTTGTCGATTCAGCGACAGTTTTTATATGGTCATAATGATCGATCACCCATTGACCAAAACTCCGCGCTTCCCGGGCATCAGCAAATATAAAGGCCGGAGCGCGTTGCATAAATTGCTCTACCACTGTGGTTTTCACCCCCCCGCATTCGTTGACCACGCGCATTCCGCGACTATAACTGGCAACGAGTGTACCTTCGGTTGTGGCTAAGGGGACATAGAATAAACCCTGGGCTGACTCGCCATTTACTTGTATCGGACCGGCGATACCTACCGGCATCTGAACCACGCCAATAAAACTTTCTATATTACCGGGCAGCATGGCCGGATCAATCGAATAATGCCCGGTATGTTCCAGCTCAATGCCTGTTTGGTCGGTCAAATATTCTCGGCGTTTTTTCGCCCATTCGTTGCTATGGTCATTCATGGTGTTACGGGGAATACGGCGCGGGTTACTGCGGGTAATGGGGATTGTTGTGGCAGTAGCGGTGCTGGGTGAGTTACTCATAATAGTGGTTCCTATGTGGGTATATGTTCATTCATTTCTATATTCAAACAACTTAATTCATAGGAATGCAATAATGTTGCCAGCCCTTGGCTGCCTCTGATAAGGATAAGGGCTTTATTGGCTGTGCGCCTTTATATATATAGCCTATAAGCTTCAAAGGCACCATTTTTTAGCCTGATTCAGATGAAATAAGTGGCCATAACTTCACTAAGTTATAAACAAATTGCATTGTTTTTGGGCGCTTATGGTCAACAAGCCTTGTAAGGGTGCAGCGACAAGGTTAAGCGAAATTTTAAGGTATGAAGTGGGTAAATAAGATAGCAATGATCAACTTTTTGAGATAACTTTTTTACACTGAGCAGAATGTTTTGAGCATAAAAAAACCAGCCATGTGGCTGGTTTTTTATTGGGCTAGCTGAGTATTTAGCTGTTTACAAACTCAACACCTTGCTTGATATCCCCTCTAAGGCCTTCCAGCATTGCCGCTTTGGCATTTTGCTCAAAGTCACTTAATTCACCGTAGGGTAGGATCTCTTCAATACCCTCTTTACCTAAACGCACCGGGTGAGAGAAGAATACGGCATCTTCACTGTTGACTTCTACGTAGGTGTATTCAACTACGTTGTCGCCCCGCATGGCATCGACAAGGGATAAACAGAAACGAGCAGCGGCCTGGCCCATAGAAAGGGTGGCTGAGCCGCCACCGGCTTTGGCTTCAACGACTTCAGTACCTGCATTTTGAATGCGGGTAGTTAAGCTGGCTACTTCTGCATCCGTGAACTGCACACCTTCGACCTGAGATAATAAAGGCAGGATAGTGGTGCCTGAGTGGCCACCAATGACTGGCACATGCAAGTTGGCGGGATTTAAATCTTTCAGGTTGCCGACAAAGGTCTCGGCCCGAATGACATCCAAGGTTGTCACACCAAATAGTTTGTTTTTGTTGTAAACGCCTTTGGCTTTGAGTACTTCCGCGGCGATGGCTACGGTGGTATTTACTGGGTTGGTGATAATGCACGTACAGGCATTGGGGCAGTTATCGGCAATGCCTTCTACCAGGTTTTTAACGATGCCGGCGTTGATGTTAAATAAATCAGAACGATCCATACCTGGCTTGCGTGGCACACCAGCGGGGATGAGTACGATATCAGAGCCGATGAGTGCGTCAGCCAAATCATCCTTACCAAAACCCTGTACTTTTACATCAGTGGGGATATGACTTAAGTCAACTGCGACACCCGGTACAACTGGGGCTACATCATATAGAGCAAGTTCGGAGCCTGCTGGCAATTGGGTCTTTAACAGTAAAGATAGGGCTTGGCCTATGCCACCAGCGGCACCTAGTACGGTTACTTTCATATATATCTCCTGTGTGTTGCATATTGATTCGTGGATGAAACGTTACGGCAATAAAGGCTAATTATACAATTTTGCGCCATTTTTTGTAAGCTGTATGTAAGGGCAAATTGCTTAACTTCAAGCATTACGGCAAAATAGCGCCAAGTTATTGAGGAATATATGGCTACTACTAAACAAGATCAGCTTGTTAAAGCGTTTAAAGACATTCTAAAAACCGAAAGCTTCGGCTCCCAAGGGGATATTGTCGGTGCTTTGAAAGACCAAGACTTTGACAATATCAGCCAGTCAAAAGTCTCCCGCATGCTGAGTAAATTTGGCGCAGTGAGAACCCGTAACGCCCGGGGCGACATGGTGTACTGTTTGCCCCCTGAAATGGGCATGCCAACGGCGAAAAGTCCCCTTAAGCAGCTTGTGCTGGATATCGTACATAATAACGTAATGGTGATCATTCGCACCAGCCCAGGTGCCGCTCAGCTTATTGCTCGCCTTTTAGATTCTCTGAGTACTAAAGATGGGGTGTTAGGCACCATTGCCGGTGATGATACAATATTTATTGCCCCATCAGATGTTAATCAGATAGAAGAGGTCCGTAGCCGGGTAGAGGCTTTGTTTGAGAATGTGTAGAGGTGGAGACGGGTGGACAGCATCGTTGTATTCGAATTAAAGTTGGATATCCACCCACACTAAACGGTGGTCAGACGACAGACTTCGATCCTCTACTAAACGATGTGTGGCCTGTTGCTTAGCTGGCCAAAACACCCCGCCATCTATCGCTTGTAAGTTTATTGAAGGTAAAACATAGTCTGCTCGCATGCCCCAGTCGGCGGTATGAAACGCGGCCTGGGCATTATTTGAACGATGGTGTGTTGCGCCAACACTTGAGGGCTTTATGGCCTTATTGATCAAGCTATGCTCAAGCAGGGCGCTAATCGCCCCTTTGTGTGCATCACCTTCATCAGGGGAGCTGTTTAGATCACCCACAATGACAAAAGGCATATCCCCTAAGCCACCACGTTGCTTATTATCATCATAAATGTAGCTGGCAGCATCGTGGCCGGTAATGTAATCAAGCCAGAAGCGGACTTCATCATGGTTACGTTTACCGTTTCTATCTTCCCGGCCATCAAATACCGGCGGAGTGGGATGACTGGCGAGGATATGGACCCGCTTATCGCCAATTTGAATGGGCAGATCCCAATGGGACTTGGACGATAACCTAAAAATATTTTTAGCTGGCTTCGCATACCAGGGCTGTCCACTTTCATCCTTAATGCTATCGAGTAAGCCACCAGGCATATCTTTCCAAAGGAAGTGTTGAAAGGTGCGAATTGACGCCATATCGATGGGATATTTGCTCAACAACGCCATGCCATAATGACCTGGGAAGAGTCCGAAACCAAAGGCATCTCCACCTTTGCCAGAGGCAATGCCGTCTTTATCCAGATCTAAACCGGAATTGACACCGGTATTGACCGGGGCGGTATAGAAATAAGGATAATCAATCCCCAGCGTTTCCTTATGCTGAGGGACCTTCAGATAGTGTTTAATAAAGGCCTTCAGCCCTTTGTCAGGATTGGCATGGTAGTCAAATTCATTCAGCAAAATGATATCGGGGCGCAAGCGCTGGATAATCTCAGCGATATTGCGAATTTGTGGATTCTTGCCATTTTCCAGTTGGGTAAACAATTCCAGGCCACTTGCCTGTTCGCCGGCGGCTAAATAGTTTGTCGCCTCCATGCTCACATTAAAGGTAGCCACACGAAGTGTTTTGGCATGAACTGGCAGGCTTAATGTCATAAAAGATATCGCCAAGCTTAGAAGTATTAAATGTTTCATAGTGGTGATTGTACGAGCTTTTAGGGGGACAGTGTAAATTAAAAAGCTCACTACAGGAGTTAGCTTTTTGGCATGTCAAAATCAATAAACTAGAATGTGTAGCTTATACCCAGTGGGTGTTTTTAAGGGGATAAGGTACGGAGTTCATCAGAGGCCAGTATTGATTAAACCAAGGCGAATAAAGAGCCTGAATAAAATCTTCTGCCAGCCAAAAAAAAACCCCTCCAAAAAAGAGGGGTTTATGATCAATCTGAGCCAAACAGATGTCTGGCTTTGAATTTATCGATTAGCTTAATTTCAGCAAATTAGAAATCGTACTTCAGGCCTAACTGAAGCTGCCAAACAGACTGAGAAAGCACCTCTAGGTTATTGATGCTACCTTCGCTCTTCAGACCGAAGTACTCGTACTGACCACCGACGATCCTGGCCGAAACAACGTCCCGCTCGTACTCATAACGAGTGCGTTCAATGCGACCCCAGTCAGAGTTTAGAAGATTACCGAAGTTCTCAATATCAAAGAACAACATGAAACTGTGATCAGCATTAAAGGCTGGAAGTTCCTGCTGGATACGAATATCTATGATGGTTGACCAAGCAGAGTTGTCATTGTTGCGCGGAGCGATGCTCCCCGCATACTGTGCCAACTCAGAACTATTGATGTAATCAAAGAACGCTTGTTGCGCAGCAGCATCACCCTCGAATGAAGTCGAAGCAAAAATCGGATCATTCGGTCCACTTGGAACGTAAAGTAAGTGCCCAGCGTCATCATTACGGCTTTCACGTGAACAACGACCGCCCCCTACGTCAAGCAGACATGCATTGTTTTCGCTGAAAGTATAACTGTAAGGTTGACCAGTGCGACGGGTCATAAACATCGATACCTTGGTTTCGTAACCCGCGATTAACTCTTTTTTCCAGTTAGCACGGAACTTAAACAAGTGCTCAGTTTGGAAACTAGACGTACCCGCTCGTGGCGCTTGGCGATCATATGCAGCAAAATCGGAGTAGTTAGATGTCGCGGTTGCCGATGTGCCGTAACCGATATCCTCTACATCTGAATAAGTGTAGCTAGTGAACATGTCGAACGCACCGTAGTCAGTATCCCAATCGTTAGTCGCTGACAGCGCGTATAGCTTACTATCACCAGCGTCAACTGAGCCAACAATAAGAGCTTCAGGTCCTTCGCTACAGTCATAAACACCACGTCCGTCTGGTGAGGTTGCTACGGGGTTTTCACAACGTTGGTCATACCAATAAGTCGCATTATCTAGCTTGTTGTAGAGGAAGTCTGCAGAAAACATCCAACCTTCACCTAACACCGGTAGGTCAGCATAGTAAGCAGCACCAAGGCTGACCTTAGTCGTGGTTGGAATTTCGAAAGATGGGTTAAGTGCGTTAACAGAACCATCTGTCTCTTTGGTTGACAGCGCAGTAAGCACATCCTGTGGAATGTACTGACCCGTTGCCGCGTCAGGTGTCGTTGGTACTAAAATAGTTCCAAAAGCATTAGAGCCGTCAGAAATCACACCATCGTTAGAATAGCTATTTGAAAGCCAAACCGCAGGTGATCCACCTGAGAAACGACCAATTCCACCACGAACGGTGACGTCATCTGTAGCCAACCACTCAAACGAAACCCTTGGAAGAATAACATCCAAACCATCGATATCTGTACTATTGGAATAACCATAACGGTCGTTAAAGTTTTGATTGTCGCGGATTGAGCCTTCAGACTCATACCAGTCATAACGGATACCCGCATCAATGCTCAGGTATGGATTGACATCCCATGAGTCCTGCACATATAAAGAGTTGGAGTTATAACCCCAAATAGCACGCAGATCGTTTTCATCGTTTGAGACAGCATTATTATACAATAATCCAGAAGCAGTAGCGTTACGCAAATCATCAATACTGTCAAAAACGTAAGAACCTTCCGAATTTTGCGCGAACAAGTTATCTACATCAACCTCTTCTCTCTCGAAACCGCCTTTGATTATATGGTCACCTACTGCATATGTAGCCAAAAATTTATACTGTAAGAACTCTTGGTCAAGTGAATTACCATGACGGAAGCGGTCTGGACCGAGTGTCAGATAATTTTCATCGCCATCAACTTCTCGCAAAAATACCGCGAAATTAGGGAATTCAGCACCATTCAAAGAATTCTGACCTGTGGCTTGCGTGGTACTTGCAATTTTAACTTGAGTCGAGAAGTTTTCAGTCCAGTCAGAAAATACATGACCGATAAAACTTTCTACTTTTTCTGAGCGGTCATACCAAGTTGAGGATGCACCGAGTATGTTGTCTGACGCTAAAAAGTTATTACCGTTTTGCTCATTAATGGAGTTTCCATCCGTCAAGAGATAAGTGAATTTTGCACGGTGGTCGGCACTAATATTCCAGTCTATGTTGGCAAGAATTTTTTCATTTTCGGCAGGACCTTTGTTAAAGTCACCAATGTCGAAGCCCCAAACATCTGAAACAATCTGACCAACTTGAGCAACATCGTCAAGGGTAATGTTATCTTCTTGGTTAAGTGCGCCTGAGCCTGTTGGACCATTCCTAAGAGGAGCGACTTCTTCATACTTGTCGTAAGCAACAAAGAAGAAGAGCTTGTCTTTTATTATTGAACCACCGAGGGTTGCAACAAACGTTTCTTCTTTAAAAGTAAAGTCGAAGTCGTCATCGCCGTTTTTATCACCTATCAATGAGTCGCTGGTGTTGTAATAACCCACTGAACCATGTAATTCGTTCGTACCAGATTTAGTAACAGCATTAATAGTGCCGCCAGTAAAGCCGTTATATTCAACATCAAAAGGGGCGGTCTGAACTGAGAGAGACTCGATTGCATCATAAGAAATTGGGGAACCCTGGGTTGGGTAACCATTTGCATTCAGACCAAAACGGTCGTTCAAAGCAACACCGTCGATGGTTAACGAGTTAAACTTGCTGTTTGCACCCGCAATGGTTAATTCTTTGGCTCCACCACTTTGCACGTTTACTGAAGCAAACGGATTGAGCTGAGCTGCGTCTGTGATATCGCGATCAATCGAAGTCACTTCGCCTAGCGCTTCAAGACCTAAGCTCATGCTTAGTCCATCGTTCGAGAAACCGGATACTGCACGAGAACTCCCCGTTATTTGAATAACTTCAGTACTGTTAGTCTCTTCAACTGTCACAGGAAGAGAGAACGTCTGGTCTAGCGATAAGTAAAGATTATCATATTGCACAGGAGAGAATTCGCCCCCACTTATCTTTACTGAGTATGGTCCACCAACACGCAAACCACGTGCTGAGAACACACCATTTGTATTTGTTGTCGCAGTCGACACAGTCCCTGATGGTATATGTGTAATAGTTACAGTCGCTCCAGAAAAAATAGCTCCTGTTTCGCTTGCTACATTGCCGCGGATAGAAGAAGTGGTTGATTGCGCCATTGCAGCAGACGATAGTCCTACTGACATGGCTACTGCAATCGCGATGCGATTGAGTTTAGTTTTTCTTAGCATTGTGTGTTCCCTGAGTGTTGTGTATTTTATATTTTTCTGCATTTTCGGATGAGGTATTTTGCCTATTAACTATTGCACTTTTATGTACAAGGCAATTTTTTAGTATCTAGTTAAAGTCAAAAACAAGCTATTGCAGTAACCCTTTAAGTATTACTTGGCTTTATGTACTTATTGAAAAGTAATAGTATTAATACTCAGTAAGTACAGTTTATTTACAACTAGTCTATACTGACGCAAATCAAAAAAGTAAACAGTACTTAATAGTATTCAGGGCTTTTTTTTAATAAGCTATTAATATCAGTCGTTTAGTGTATATAAATAAACTTACCTATTGCAATAAGTAAGGCTAACTGGTGAAATCGTCCAATAAATAAGAATAACAAGAAATCTATTGAACTTACTCTCTACGCGAAATAAATCAGTTTTAGTTACCTTAGTGGGCGTTTCAATTGCGCTCATGTGGTTTATGGGGCGAAACATAGGCGAACATTCTAAGTTTAAAATTTCTAATATCATTGTTGAGTCCAGTACCTGTAGTACCGACTCTACTAATAATAGCGCTACATTTATTGTCTTTGTGGCTGAGCAAAATCTGGCTGATTTGTTGCTTAAAATGTTGTGTGATAACACGGTTATCAATCGCCAATTCGGCAAAGTAGAAATTCGCTGGAGTCATAAGGAGCAAGATATTATTCAGCATGTCGGTAAAGGTATCGCCAATCTAGCCCTCGTTAAAGAAAATATAATGACTGCCTTTGCAACTGAGCGAACACATGGGTACGAGGTCGTTGGCTACTACCAGAATTATTCGGCTTTTCTTATTTCGCTAACGGAGAAGCCAAAGATAGACAAACAATATATGTGGGGCAAAAAAATGGGCTTATTAGATTACCCAAGTAGCCGCTCCGGGCATATTATTCCTAAACGGATGTTAAACGATCTTGGTTTGTCAGATCAAAACTTGAAAATCATCTATGCCAATTCACACCATGGACTACGAAACCTGTTGTCCTCAGGTCAGGTTGATGTGATTTCTTCCTACTGGCAAGAGGAGGATAAGTTAAATTTTTCTGAAAACTATATTACGCCGATCCAAGATAACGTGAGTGGCAGTAAGTGGTATCTCAAAATGCCTACTCAGAATACGGACCTGGCCTGTGGGATCCAAAATACATTATTGTCCCTTAGTATAAAAATGGAGTCTGATTATTATAGCCAACTGATAATATCAGACCATTGTCATCCCAATACACCAGAGTTTAAAAGCGATGAGTGATAGATTGCAAAGTTGGCTCACAAAAGCGCTGATAAGCTTTATGTTATTTGTAGTGTTTCAGGGGACTTATAGCATCGGCAACTATTATCAATATGATAGTGACTTGCATCAGTTTATCGGGAGTGTTGAACAACGGGTCTCCCTGGATAGTGCCAAACTAAGATTGGCACATGCAAAATATAATACCGTGACCCATGAGCCGTCAGTGCGTGATTACATTACCCAGCTAAATCAGAAACTAAGTGAAATAGCTGCGCCGGTGAGGCTAATAGGCCTGCAAGATATTGCGATTGAACCTTATCCCAATATTAAAGTGTATGAATCGCTGTTAAGTACCAGTGACCAGAACATAAACCTTAAAATTGGCATGCTAAGTTGGCCATACTTAACAACAATAACACCCTATGCGCTGTTGTTGGCCTTAATAATAGTGCTGCTTGCCAGGGAGCTTTTGGTGAAGTCATCAGGGCAAAAGGATCTAGGTGCATTACATGAGCCTATGGATTATCAAGTGAAGCTGATCATTAACTTACATAGCAAAACCCTGAGCGGCGGTTCAAAAGACTCAAAAGTTAAAATGCCGAATAAACCCTTCTGCTTCTATATCGCGCTACTGGATTACTGTATTCATCAAAAAGTACCCTACTTAAACCACAGCAATGATGTGCCTGAAGAATTACTCTCTGCGGCCAATAAGTATTTTTATCGTTTGATTGAATTGGGGCACACTAAACGTAAACGGCCAGATTTCAATACCAACCTGGATAAAACCCTAAGTGAAATACGGGCGGCCCTTGATGCCGTGTTTTTGCAGCAGGAGGAGGATAAAGAACTGTTTTATCCTCCTAAAGCCCAGGGGGAAGGTTCTCGTTCCAAGCTGCACAATTACGCGATTGAGCATCTTAATGCTAAACAGATAGAATTTATTGGTCGCTAAACTCTGAACTGGCATTTTGAGATCACTTGGGTATATCAAGGCAAGCAGCATCCCTTCGATGTTTCGCTTTGCTATGAAACTTGCCAGCGCATTCTGAGTTACTCACATATTAAGGAGGAATGGTATTACTGGCTTTTTTTTGCGTGGCTGGTATCTTTCCTGCTGTATTAATAATTACTATTTGGAATGGTATGTCTGCCCCTCTTGTTATTGCTATTTCCGGCGCTTCTGGCTCGGGTAAGTCGTTATTTACCGAAAACTTGTTAAAAGAATTCTCCGAAGATGGCAAGCCGGTACAAATTCTGCGGGAAGATCACTATTACCGAGCTCAAGATCATCTGCCGATGAAAGAGCGTGAAAAAAATAACTACGACCACCCCAAGGCGTTTGAACATGAATTGTTGGTCGAGCATTTACATGCCTTAAAAAACTGGCAAGCAATTGATTACCCGCATTATTGTTATAAAACCCATACGCGTCTGCAGCAAACTGAAAAGTTGATTTCTGCCCCGGTGATCATTATCGAAGGGATCATGTTACTCGCTAACCAAGAACTTCAACCTCTGTTCGATATTAAGATATTTGTCGATACTCCCCTGGATATCTGTTTACTGCGCCGTATGAAGCGGGACATTGCCGAGCGCGGCAGAACCCTGGAGTCGGTTGCTAAGCAATACGAATCTACGGTCAAGCCCATGTATCATCAATTTATAGCACCGAGTCGCTTTACAGCAGATGTAATTGTGACTCAAGGTGGTAAAAACCGTATCGCTTTGGATGTTATAAAATCACATATTCAGCAAACATTGCAGTAACGTTATTGCTGGAAACCCTATGAAAATTAAAAATAATAAGGTGGCATTATGATCAGTTTACTCGGCGTGGCAGTGTTGTTGGTCCTTGCTTTGGCGTTGTCTGCGAATCGCCGGGCTATTAATTGGCGCACCGTGGTCGGCGCGTTTGCCATTCAGGCATTAATTGGCGCCTTTGTGTTGTACTTCCCCCCAGGCATTAAGTTTTTGCTGGCTCTGACTGAATACGTAAAAAATATAATGGCTTACAGTCAGCAAGGTATCGATTTTATTTTCGGTCCCGTAGGCAATAAATCCCTTGGCTTTATTTTTGCCTTTAATGTACTGCCCGTCATCGTATTTTTCTCTTCGTTGATCACTGTACTTTATCATCTGGGCATTATGTCCTGGATTATTCGCTTGATTGGCGGCTTCCTGCAACTGGTCCTTAAAACCAGTCGTCCAGAGTCCATGTCAGCGGCGGCCAATATTTTTGTTGGTCAAACTGAAGCGCCTCTGGTAATCAAACCTTTTATCCCCTATATGACAAAATCAGAACTGTTTGCCGTTATGGTTGGCGGTTTGGCTTCTATCGCAGGCTCGGTGATGGCCGGATATGCCAGTATGGGGGTGGAAATAAAATATCTACTTGCGGCAAGTTTTATGGCAGCGCCGGGGGGCTTATTAATGGCAAAAATCATTATGCCGGAAACCGAGACCTTTAAAAATGAGCTCGAAGATTTAGGGGATGATGATGGCAAATACGCCAATGTATTTGACGCGGCTGCCAGTGGTGCCGCATCAGGCCTGCATTTAGCACTTAATGTAGGCGCAATGTTACTGGCGTTTATCGCCTTAATTGCCCTGTTAAATGGCATTATCGGTTGGGCTGGAGGCCTGTTTGGCGCAGAAGGTTTGACCTTCGAATTTATTTTGGGTTATGTATTCCAACCACTGGCCTGGACACTCGGGGTTCCCTGGGATGAAGCCAATATTGCAGGCAGTTTTATTGGCCAGAAAATGGTGGTTAACGAGTTTGTTGCCTATTTGGACTTTCTCAAGTACCAATCTGAATTATCGCCTGCGACTCAAGCCATTGTAATTTTTTCCCTGTGTGGTTTTGCCAATTTTTCATCTATCGCTATATTAATGGGAGGCATTGGTGCCCTGGCACCAACGCGCCGCAAAGAGATTGCCCAGTTGGGTTTAAAAGCCGTGTTTGCTGCCACGCTTGCCAACTTGATGAGCGCTGCACTAGCAGGTTTGTATCTTAGCCTTTAGGTGTCTATACCCAAGTGACTTCAAGATGCCGGTTCAGAGCTTAGGCAGGGATTTAGGACAAGGCACAACAGGTAGGAAATAGCCTTCACTTTTCAAATGTTGTAACGCAGTACTGGGTTTCTGCCTCAGCTCCCTTGTGGCAAGTTTCACATCCCCAACTACTGGGTTATTTATATTGGACATAGAAAAGCTATGCCTCAATACTTTTGCCTTGTATTTGACGATTTGAATTACCGCTGAACTCTGCATCTCGAAGTCATTTGGGTATAGAGCGAGCATATTGAGCTTCTTAGGAACAACACAGGACTAGTTATGAAATTAATTGCCGTTGATTACCAGGCCGCTGGAGCAGATAAATTATTTGTAGAATCATTGCGCCAGACAGGTTTTGGTGTATTAAAAAACCACCCAATTCAACAATTTTTAGTCAACAATATTTATCAGCATTGGCAGGCGTTTTTTAACAGCGATGCAAAAGAAAAGTATGCCTTTGATCGGGAAAAACACGACGGATTTTTCTCGACTGAGGTGTCAGAAACCGCCAAGGGTTTTAAAAAGAAAGACATAAAAGAATATTTTCATTATTACCCCTGGGGACGTTGTCCCGGGGAGCTTAAACAGGAACTGGCTGATTATTACCAGGCAAGCAGCGAGCTCGCCGCAGAGCTGTTAGGCTGGATAGAGCGCTACTCGCCAGCCGAGGTCTCTGCCAAATATACTCAGCCGTTGTCAACGATGGTGACTCATAGCCCGCAAACCCTACTGCGTATTTTGCACTATCCGCCACTCACGGGAGGCGAAGAGCCGGAGGCCATTCGCGCTGCGGCTCATGAAGATATTAATTTGATCACCTTATTACCCGCAGCCAATGAACCGGGTCTGCAAGTAAAGGGCACAGGAGATGAGTGGATAGATGTGCCCTGTGATTTTGGTAACTTGATCGTCAATATTGGCGATATGCTGCAGGAAGCGTCGGCAGGGTATTTCCCCTCCACAACTCACCGGGTTATCAACCCCGATGGCGCGGATCAGAGTAAGTCCCGGATCTCTTTGCCCCTGTTTTTACATCCTAATCCCGAAGTTGTGTTGTCCCAGCGACATACTGCAAGAAGTTATTTAGCAGAACGCTTGAAAGAGCTTGGGGTCGCCTAAGTTAATTAAAGAATGGCAGCCCCCTAAGGTGGTAATCCCCCCAAAAATTGTTGGTCAATATTCTCACCGGTGTCATTCTCACCGTGATAACGAGGATGATTACTCAGTCCTAAAAATAGATAGAGGTCGGTTTAGTGGAAAAGGTGGCGTGATCGCAGGCTCGTCGCCAATTGATATGCCCCGGTTTAACACGGCAGGGATCCCATAAGGCTTGTAATTGTCCCCGTTAAAGACAGTCACCCCCGTTTACCTAAGTGCTCATCATGGGTGGTATGCCCAATCAAACCCTGTTTGCATTAAGCCAACCTTTAAAACAATATCGTGACTCACAACTTACTGAGAAAATCCAACTTGCCCTGGTACTTGTCCTGCTGTTGTTGACTGAAAGATTTGCGTTTAGCCTGCTTAAGAAAATGCTGACTGCGCGCAACGTCTCCTAAATAATAATAAGTTTTGGCGAGTCCAAAATAAATCTCATGCTTGCTTTTGTCTAACGATAAGGCCTTACGATAGTGGCGTAAGGCTTCAGTATAATTTTCATGTTCAAATTCTTGTTCACCCTGATTGAGGTGATAGTAAGGGTTGTTCATTCTTTTGCGCTCAACTTTGGCAAGTATTGCATCCGCTTCTTGCTGGCGTTGGGTGAATGCATATAAAAACGCCAGGTTTTCCCAGGCCGTCAGGCTTTGTGGCTTGACGATTAAAGCATGCTGGTAGGCATCTTCTGCTTGCGCATAGAAGCCCTCTAGCCGATACAAAAAACCTAAATTCACCCACGGCGACGCAAATTCAGGGGCCAGTATGAGTGCTTGTCGAAAATAGGCATAAGCCCGGTTGTAGTCTTCGTTTAATAGTGCATCCGCTCCTTTATTGTTGTAGAACATGGCCAGCACTAACTGTTTAGAGATAAATTTTTTGGGAAAATAAGCCTTACTGGCCTGAGGGTCAAAGTCGACTTGATAGCCTCTTGTTTGTAAATACAGGGTATTAATATCAGGTTTGGGTAACACTTGCAGATTAACGTGGCCATTGAGTAAGCTGTAGCCCTGACGGCGAGTCCAATACTCTGGGATATCAATATCCTGAAAACGTACACCATAACCTGCTTCAGTAGCCAGGGCATAAGTCATAATGGACATGGACAGGCAATTAGCCGCCCGATTATGGAAGGTTTGACTGGCGGTGGTATTGGCGGAGCCCTTATACAGCAGATTA
>JBLHIW010000008.1:0-31231 GCA_047618055.1 Paraglaciecola sp.
CATAAGCTTACCGAATGTCTTGTAAACAATGCAATGCATCAGCGGGGCTGGCTGACACATTGCAAATGGGCAGGTTTTTTAGACTTCAAAAGGGTGACGCAGGACGATGGTTTCCTTGCGTTCAGGCCCTGTTGATATAATATCGATAGGCACGCCGGTCAATTCTTCCAGGCGCTTGACGTAGTTTTTAGCCGCTTGCGGCAAATCTTCATAACATGTCACGCCATAGGAGTTATCACTCCAACCGGGCATTTCTTCATACACTGGGGTAATCAAATCGTAGCCATCAGCCGCCATCGGTGGCACATCACTCATATTGCCCTGCTTATCTTTATAGCCGGTGCAGATGCTTAGAGTTTTTAGACCATCCAGCACATCAAGCTTGGTTAAACATAAACCGGTAATGGAATTGATCTGCACGGCGCGTTTCATCGCCACGGCATCAAACCAACCGGTACGACGCTTACGCCCGGTCGTTGCTCCAAACTCGTGGCCTTTGACACCTAAATACTCGCCAATTTCGCAGTCTAGCTCGGTGGGGAAAGGGCCTGAACCTACTCGTGTGGTATAGGCTTTAACAATGCCTAATACATAATCAAGATTAAGCGGGCCAAAACCGGCACCCGTAGCGACACCACCAACCGTGGTGTTTGACGAAGTGACATAAGGATAGGTACCGTGGTCGATATCCAGAAGGGTGCCCTGAGCGCCCTCAAACATAATCGCATCACCGCGCAGGCGCGCTTTGTCGAGCACATCTGCCACGTCTACTACCATGGCCTTTAATATATCGGCTACTGCCAGAGCATCTTCCAGGGTTTGCTCATAACTGACGGGTTCTACTTTGTAGTAGTTGGTCAGCATAAAATTATGATACTCAAGAATTTCTTTAAGTTTTACCGCAAAATCTGCAGGGTTGAATAAGTCTCCAACTCGCAAGCCACGACGAGAAACTTTGTCTTCATAGGCAGGACCAATACCACGGCCAGTGGTACCAATGGCATTTTTACCCCGGGCTTTTTCACGGGCGATATCCAGCTCAACATGATAGGGCAAAATTAAAGGACAGGCTTCGCTTATCACCAGCCGTTCTTTAACCGGCACACCACGCTCTTCAAGCATGGCTGATTCTTTGAGCAAGGCCTTGGGACAAAGCACTACGCCATTGCCAATCACGCAGGTGACATTTTCGCGCAGAATACCAGAGGGAATTAAATGTAAAACGGTTTTTTCACCGTCAATAACTAGGGTGTGACCGGCATTGTGACCACCTTGATAACGAACGACGTAGCTCGCTTTATCCGTGAGTAGGTCAACAACTTTACCTTTACCCTCATCACCCCATTGGGTGCCAAGTACAACAACATTTTTAGCCATGATTAGTAAGCGTCAGAAAATTAGGCGGCGATCCTAACAAAAAACAGGCACCAGCTAAATACTAATATTTGTTTGCTTATATGAACTTTTCTAATGAATTAGCCATTTCGGCATAAAAAAGTCTGTTTACAGCAAATAAATCAGGAAAACCACGCCGATGATCACCAGCGCTCCGCCAATTGAACGCAGTTGCTGGCTTGGCTGCTGGGCAACTTGTCGAATATAGTTTTGCCACTTATTAGGAAATAACATTGGCCCTATGCCCTCAACAATGAGCACTAAAGCAAAGGCGACTAACAGGGTTTGACTCATGTAAGTTTATTCCATAAAAAATATTGCCAACATGATATCCCAATTAAGCACTCAAGCTGAAGCCCTTTGCAAAGAGCGCCTGTATACCCAAAGCCATTGGAGTTACAGCTAGGCGGTAAAGGGGGGACGGGTATAAATGGTGTCGCTATTTTAATAGAGTAAGCTATAGACCTTACGACGGTATATTGATTTCAATGGGTCACCGTCCGGTAAAGCGTTGATCATATCTAATGTGAGCTTTTTGGCCTCACCGAAGTGTAGATCTTGACGTATTACCGACAAAATAAGTACCAAAGCGTCTTCAGTTTGATTGGCTTGATGTAATTGCACCGCCAATTTTACTTTCAGTTCGAGGTTTTCCGGGTCGTGTTCCAGCTGCTGTTGCAGGGCTTTTATTTCCGGGGACTGTGCGGCTTGCTCAGCCAATTCAATTTTCCCAAGTATTCGCTTATACTGGGGATCCTGATCCACCAAACCAATGCCTGCTAATAGTTCTTTCGCCTGCTTGACCTGACCGAGTTCAACTTGGCAATCTGCCAGTAATAATTTTATATCCGCCCTTTGCTGGTTCAGTTCATAGGCCTGCATCGCGAAAGTATAGGCCTGGTGATAGTCGCCCTGTATCATCAATTCATGTGCTTGCTCAAATAAACTGTCTTCTGGCTTGGGAAGGTGCTTTTCAAACAATTCTTTAATTTGTGCTTCCGTTTGCGGACCGGCAAAGCCATCGATGGGTTGCCCATCTTTTACCAAGATCACCGTGGGCAAACTCTGCACGCCAAACTGCCCCGCAATCTCTTGCTGTTGCTGACAATCTACCCGGGCATGGAGCATTGAATCCCTGTGTTTAGCCGCCAGTGCCTGCAGCACCGGTGCTAATAGTTGACTTGGCTCGTAGCCTTGGGCCCAAAATTCAACCATCACAATTTTGTTCTGTGAGCCCTGTAAAACAAGCTCTTGAAAGTTTTCCATGGTGATATCGACGATGTGTTCCATATGCTTTTCCTGAATATTGTTACTAGTAAGGCTAATAGCCAAAGAGTGGGGACATTTAGTTTAATTGCAAGTAACAAGCCTTAAAGAGCGGCTTGTGCACCACCCATCCCTGCAGTGTTCTTCGCCAACGACAAAGCTAAGTGTATTGTTAGCTCGACTCGCTCCACAGGTTTTGGTTGCGCTTATCAGAAAAATACTCGTGAGGCTCCCAATAGGCTGGTATCAAATTGGCTACATCGGCAGGCTCAAACTGATGGACGAGCTTTTGCATGATTTCGATTAAACGAGCTTTATCAACCTTAGTCAGCTTTTTGCGACTCGATTCGAAGCGCAGATTGAACTGTTCTTTAATGACTTCGGTGTTACCTGAGGAGATATAGCTTAACTGGCAGGTAACTTTGCGACAAATGGGTTCTTTTGGAACCTTGGGATAGAGGCGGTTTACAATAGCGTATTCATATCCATCCCCTTCAAAACCCCGAACATCGATGGGAATGTAGGTGACGCCGTAACCCTGGGGGAAATATCCAACGATATCGATGAACGCCTTAGCAACTTGAGGGCTTACGATCTTTTTTTGGGCTAATTTTTCAACCAGCAAGGCGGCTTTGGGCAGTTCTTGTCGTTGATAACTTCGTTTGGTTGACAACACAATCGATGTGTAGACTTGGGGGATCTTAATAATGTCACCCACCCCCAGTTTAGACACGATAGCGTCCTTGATTAAGCTCTGCTGGAAGTGTAAGCGCATTTTCTCTTGTTGCTCAAATTCCCTGCCCTCTTCTAAGGAATTCCCTGAATATTTTTGACAACCCAGGCCATTTGAAATGTAGTCCTGAGTTTGTTTATAGCTTTGCTTTAGCAGGGCTTTTCGTTTTTCTGGCTCAAGCAGGCGAAATGCATCTTTATTATCACCTTCCAATATGGCCTGTAAATCAGGGTGTTCAAGACCAATATCCTGAAAAATAGCGGCCATCATAATAGGCAAAATAATAGATTGGGTAAAACCCACAACATTGCCATTCTGGGCGTCATAACGCTTATGCCAATCGTAATGCTCAAGAATATATGGATTTAGGATAAGTTCATCAAGCATCAGTTTATCCAACAATCGCAAGCTCAATACGGCTTTATATGCTGGTTTCATCCGTTGGTGTAATTCAGATAAGGTTTTACTTTGGCTTGGTGATAATAACAATACGGTACCCAAGAATTTAGCGCTTTGATGTACCGTCTCTTCAAAATCCTCTCCCTCGCTCAGGGATAGAATTTCAAGGCAAACTGAAATAGCTTTATCGAGTCGTATCAAACGCTGCTCATTCTGACGTAAACGCTCAGCTTCCAAGCGTTTATTAAGCTTGCTTATTTGCCCCGTCAGCGTTTTTTGTTGATGTTGGCATGCCGTATTTTGCAGCACATTTTTGGCAAGAACTATCTGCCCGTTGATGTGCACGATTGTGGCTTTATCGGCATCCGCATGAGCAAAATATGCCGCCGCCTGGGCATAGAGTGTTTCTGCGCTATTAGGATCCTGAATACTCCTTAACAATCCGTGAACCGATTGTGTATAACTAGTACTGTGACGCAATTCATTCAAAATCAGTCACCCCCCATATTACCTTACGCACATTGAATACCAGATATAATTAAGCAATAACAACTTCTTGAATTTAGCACGTTATCATAGCATTTTTTATTATGTAAGCTGAGGTTAAAGAAGGATCAGGATGATAATCAGCTTACACAACACGCATAAAAAAACGATGGGAACAGATGGTTTTTTTACACCCCGCATCACAAAGGATGACAATGAGCAGAGCATATACACCCAAGTGACCTTTAGATGTTGTTCACAAGCCTCAGTCAGCAACATGATGATAGATTTTCCCATGGGTGTTGATTTTATTAGGGGCTATTTGCAGATGGTGAAAATGTCAATTACACGACAATCCACCACATTTTCCTGTGCTAGGCTTAGAGCTCAACAAGGAGCTGGCCATGTCACATAAATTCCAAAGCTTAAAGACGTTTTACCCTTACTACTTATCCGAACATCAAAATCAGACCTGCCGTCGCCTGCACTTTGTGGGTTCATTATTAATATTGTTATTACTGGTTTTTACCCTAACAACGCAACAATGGGTATTACTCTGGCTATTGCCGGTTTTTGGCTACGGCTTTGCCTGGACGGGGCATTTCTTCTTTGAACACAACAAACCCGCCACATTTACCTACCCTTTCTATAGCTTGCTCAGTGATTGGTTAATGTTTAAAGATATCCTCGTAGGAAGAATAAAATTTTAGCCCACGCCTTGATACAGATACCCGCTTAACAAACAATGGCTATGTGTAGCGATTAGTTTTTCGTTCTTAACATTTCACCTTAAGTTTGATTGGATATGACGTTGTCAATAGGCATTGTTTAAAAAAACATCAACTTTGTTGGCTTATTGGCCTTTTCAATACCTCAAAAAAACCGTAAACTTGCCGCCCTTTTTCTACAACGGACGTATTTTGCACAATTAAGCAATTTTAAAACATGCAGATAGGTCCATATAAACTTGAAAATAATTTGATCCTTGCCCCCATGGCGGGTGTCACAGACAGGCCGTTTCGGCAGCTGTGCAAACGTTTGGGAGCCGGCTTGGTGGTATCAGAAATGCTATCGTCCAATCCGCAAGTATGGAATACGGATAAATCCAGACAACGCATGGATCATACGGGCGAAAAGGGTATTCGCGCAGTGCAAATAGCAGGTTCAGATCCAATATTAATGGCGCAGGCCGCGCAGTTTAACGTCAGTAATGGCGCACAGATTGTGGATATTAATATGGGCTGTCCGGCGAAAAAAGTGAATAAAAAGCTAGCAGGTTCTGCGCTGCTACAGAACCCTCCTTTGGTTGAACAAATCATTAGGGCGGTCGTCAATGCAGTGGATGTGCCTGTTACCTTAAAAATACGCACAGGCTGGAATACCGAGAATCGCAATGGGCTAGAAATAGCCAGAATTGCCGAACAAAACGGAATTCAATCGCTGGCGGTGCATGGTCGCACCCGAGCCTGTATGTACAAGGGCGACGCCGAGTATGACACCATTAAGGCCATTAAACAGGCTGTGTCGATACCCGTCGTGGCTAACGGTGATATTACTTGCCCACAAACCGCTAAGCGGGTGCTGGAATACACTCAGGCAGATGCCTTGATGATCGGTCGTGGAGCCCAGGGGCAACCCTGGATTTTTCGCGAAATACATCACTATCTGCAAACTGGTCAGATACTCGCTGCGCCCCACATTGATGAAGTGAGCAGCATTTTGCTTGAACACGTCAGCAATGTGCACCACTTTTATGGTGCATTTATGGGAGCCAGAATAGCCCGCAAACATGTCGGCTGGTATCTGGCTGAACACGATCGGCAACGGCTGTTTCGTGCAAAGTTTAATGTTATTGAAGATGCTAGTGAGCAACTTAATGCGTTAACTCAATACTTTGACAAATTGGCAGGCGAGACAGATATCTTATCCGTTTCACCTGCTGCTTAATGATGACTAACTAAAGAGCAAGATTGTATATGTTCGATCAAAATGTAACTTCACCTTTCAGCACAACTATTACCACCGCCGCACAAACTCAAGCGCAAAAGCCCCTTCGCGATTCGGTTAAACAGGCCGTTAACAAGTACCTAAAGCAACTTGATAACAGCAATATTGAAAATTTATACGAGTTGGTTATGGCTGAAGTCGAAGCACCGATGTTAGATGAAATAATGACATTTACCCGGGGCAACCAAACCCGTGCGTCGACCATGTTAGGCATCAACCGTGGCACCCTTCGCAAGAAGTTAAAGCAATACGGCATGAACTAAGCGTTACAGGAAATAAAGGAGCACCATAGGGTGCTCTTTTTGTTTCTGCCTGTAATACTAAAGGGATTAAAACTATCCCAACAGAATTTTTACCTCTGACCTTGCGGAATATATGCACAATATGAACACGCCTAAACCCATTCGTCGCGCCCTGCTCAGCGTATCCGACAAAACCGGCATTCTTGAGTTTGCCCAATACTTAGCCAGTCACAGCGTAGAGCTGATTTCGACTGGCGGGACAGCCAAATTACTTAGTGATAATGGTTTGAGCGTTATTGAAGCGTCAAGCTACACGGGTCATCCGGAAATTATGGACGGCCGCGTGAAAACCCTGCATCCAAAAATTCACGGCGGCATACTGGCTCGCCGTGGCACGGATGAGCAGGTAATGGACGAAAACAATATTCAAGCCATTGATTTGGTCGTGGTGAACCTGTATCCCTTCGCCGCCACCGTAGCGAATGATGATTGTAGCCTGGAAGATGCCATAGAAAACATCGACATCGGCGGACCCACCATGGTCCGCGCAGCGGCCAAAAATCATACAGACGTGACCATTGTGGTCAATGCTCAGGATTACAGCCGCGTGATGGCCGAGATGAGCGAAAATCAGGGTTCACTAAAACATAGCACTCGCTTTGATTTAGCCATCGCAGCCTTTGAGCACACCGCCGAATACGACGGTATGATCGCCAATTACTTTGGCGCGATGATCGAAAGCTCAGAGTGCGAAGCAGATTGCGGGCACCAGCATAGTGAGTTTCCGCGCACCTTTAATATGCAGTTCAGCAAAAAGCAGGATTTGCGTTACGGGGAAAACAGCCATCAAAGTGCGGCGTTTTATGTTGAAAACAATATTCAGGAAGCCTCTGTTGCCACAGCTGAACAACTACAAGGCAAAGAGCTGTCTTTTAACAACATTGCCGATACTGACTCTGCTCTTGAGTGCGTCAAGGAATTTGATGTGCCGGCCTGCGTGATTGTTAAACATGCTAATCCTTGTGGAGTCGCCCTTGGCGAAGACCTCCTTGAAGCCTATAACCGCGCCTATAAGACTGATCCCACCTCGGCCTTTGGTGGCATCATTGCGTTTAACCGCGAGTTAGATGCCACAACAGCCCGCGCAATTATTGAACGTCAATTTGTCGAAGTGATCATTGCCCCTGGCATCAGTACAGAGGCCGCTGAGATAATAGCCGCCAAAAAGAACGTGCGCTTACTGACCTGCGGAAGCTGGCAGGGGCAACTCACTGAAGGCTTTGACTTTAAGCGGGTCAATGGTGGTTTACTCGTACAAGAGCGTGATTTCGGCATGGTTGAGATGGACGAGCTCACGGTCGTCAGCAAAGTGCAACCGACTAAGCAGCAGCTAAGAGATTTAATGTTCAGCTGGAAAGTTGCTAAGTACGTTAAATCTAACGCCATTGTCTACTGTAAAGACAGCATGACCATCGGTGTGGGCGCCGGGCAAATGAGCCGCGTTTATTCGGCTAAAGTTGCCGGCATTAAGGCGGCTGACGAAGGCCTGGTAGTAGAGGGTTCGGTAATGGCCTCTGATGCGTTCTTCCCTTTCCGTGATGGCATAGACGCCGCAGCTGCAGCCGGAATAAGCGCAATTATCCAGCCCGGTGGCTCGATGCGTGATGAAGAAGTGATTGCGGCGGCCGACGAACATGGTATTGCCATGGTCTTCACCGGCATGCGCCACTTCAAGCACTAGTTAACAACGAGTAATAGCATAAATGAAAGTATTGATCATAGGCGGCGGTGGTCGCGAACATGCATTGGCCTGGAAAACAGCCCAATCAAGTAAAGTCCAACAGGTCTATGTTGCACCCGGTAATGCAGGTACCGCCCGGGAAGACAAACTACTTAATGTTGATATCAGCGCTGAAGACGTATCCGGATTATTAGCCTTTGCCCTGGAGCAGCAAATCGAACTGACCATCGTCGGCCCCGAAGTGCCGCTCGTGCTGGGTGTGGTGGATGCTTTTCAGGCTGCCGGTTTAAACATATTTGGTCCGTCAAAAGCGGCGGCGCAACTAGAAGGTTCAAAGGCCTTTACTAAAGACTTTTTACAGCGCCACCATATTCCGACAGGCGATTACCAAAATTTCACCGAAATTGACCCGGCCATTGCCTATATGCAAGAAAAAGGGGCACCGATTGTTATCAAGGCTGACGGCTTAGCGGCCGGCAAGGGCGTAATAGTCGCCATGACCCTGCAAGAAGCCGAAGATGCCATTCGCGATATGCTCGCCGGAAATGCCTTTGGGGAGGCGGGCAGTACCGTCGTAATTGAAGAGTTCCTCGATGGTGAAGAAGCCAGTTTTATTGTCATGGTTGACGGCAAAAATGTTTTACCGTTTGCCACCAGTCAGGATCACAAACGTGTGGGGAACGGCGACAGTGGGCCGAATACCGGCGGTATGGGCGCGTATTCACCCGCCGCTGTGGTTACCGCCGAAATCCACCAGCGAGTAATGAATGAAGTTATCGTCCCAACGGTTGAAGGCATGGCCGCAGAGGGCAATCCTTATAGCGGATTCTTATATGCGGGCTTAATGATTATGCCTGATGGGACACCAAAGGTGATTGAATATAACTGCCGTTTTGGCGACCCGGAAACCCAGCCGATTATGCTGCGTCTGCAATCCGATTTAGTGTCTTTGGTCGAAGCCGCAGTTGATGGCAGGCTTGATCAGGTCGAGGCGAAATTTGACCCGCGGGCAGCCGTTGGGGTAGTGCTGGCAGCAGGAGGTTATCCAGGTGATTACCATAAAGGGGACGTGATCAAGGGTTTATCTCTAGGGGATGGGACAGCCAAGGTTTTCCACGCCGGCACCAAAGAAATTGCTGGCCAGGTTACCACCAACGGTGGCCGCGTATTATGTGCCACGGCTCTGGGGGAAAACGTGACCATCGCCCAGAAAAATGCCTATCAACTCCTGGAAAAAATCAGCTGGGATGGGATGTTCTGTCGTGACGATATTGCCTACAGAGCGATAGTCCGGGAGAAAAATTAAGCATGGCTTAAACCAAGTTACGACAAATGTCCGTTCTGAAATAACTTGAATATGCGCAGCAGATCATAAGCCCTTGGGAAGTCCGTGATAATAAGCTAGGTCGAAGGGTATAAGTCGAAACAAATGACTTAACAGTTGTTCGTGAAGAATTAGTCGTTATAATCTTAAGTAGAATTTTAGGGTTAATATATGCAGGGTGACCTGACGTGGAGAAAAGTATGAAATTTAAAGTATTGTTATGTATATTTGCCGGATTATTTAGTGGTGTAGCCGCCCAGGCGCAGGATATGTCTGATGAGGCAATTAAAAGCAGAATACAAGCCGTAGGCAAGATTCATGTCGCGGGCGCTAAGTCTGCATCAAATGCAGTATCAGGCCCCCGTTCTGGTGCCGATATTTATAATAAAGCCTGTGTGGCTTGCCATAGCTCTGGGGTACTTGGTGCACCAAAGCTTCAAGTTGCGGCTGATTGGACAGCTCGATTGGAAAATGGTTTCGACACCGTTTGGCAAAATGCCATCAATGGTATCAATGCTATGCCACCCATGGGAACCTGTGCCGATTGCAGTGACGATGATATAAAAGTGGCCATCGAATATATGATTGAAGGTATATAAATCAAGGTCTGCCCAGGCTACCTTAGGGTGGCCTTTTTGTTCCTAATAGTATATTTTGGCACCTGATGTTTAAGAGCTTTAATCGCAAAATGTATCTCTTGATAGCCGTATGCAAATAGACAACAATGCTGATGGACTCTCTCTCGAGGAGCTGCGCGCCCTCGTGCCGGAGATTCAACAGATAACGGACAAATTTAAGCGTACTGAAAACATCCAGAAATCCCTCTTTGATATCTCAGAACTAGCCAGTTCTGTCAATGAATTGTCACGCCTCTATCCCGCCATTCATGAAATCATTGGTTGCTTGATGAACGCTCAGAATTTTTTTGTGGCATTTTATGGGCAAGAAACCACCATCATTGACTTTGTCTATTTTGTCGATCAGTACGAAAAGCTTGCCGTGTCCGAGCATTCTGCCGAAGATTTAAAAGATGGTGCAACGAGTTATATTTTACAAAGCGGCAAACCCTTATTTCTCACCAAAGAGCACTATCTGGAAACATTAGCCGAGCTGCAGATTGCAGCGCAGGGACCCGAACCAGTGGATTGGATTGGTGTCCCCCTCAAAAGGGGTTCCCAGGTCATTGGTGCCATGGTGGTGCAAAGCTATGACGATGCCATCCGTTATACCCCTGAAGATCTTGAGGTACTACTTTTTGTTTCCCAGCACATTGTTAATTGCGTAGACCGGGTTAAAAGTCGGGAGTTGACGGAGAAAACCATTCGTGAGCGCACCAAGCAATTACGGGAGATGAATGAGGAATTACAGGACGAAATATTAGAGCGACAAAAAGTAGAAACCCTGCAACGAGCCTTATTTGAAATATCCGAATTATCCGCCTCGGTTGACGGCAATATGGAGAGCTTTTATGCAGCGATTCATTACATATTATCACGGCTTGTCAGTGCGCCAAATTGCTACATTGCCATGCTTAATGATGACGCTAGTAAACTGGAGTTCCCCTATTACACTGATGAGCTAACACCCCATATTGAACCACGTGAGTTAGGGCTAGGCTTAACCGAGTATGTTATACGTACTGGCCGAGCAGCGCTGATTAATCCCTCCCGAGCCAAGGAGCTGTCCCAGGCAAAAGAGTTAAATGAGGCTCTGTCAGCCAGCATGCTTGAGAGTAAGACTTCCTGGCTAGGTTCGCCGTTAATCGTTAAGGGAGAAATTTCAGGTGTCATCGCAGTGCAAATTTATGACCAGACAGAACAATATTCCACTAAAGACTTAGAATTTTTGCGATTTGTCTCCAACCACATTGCTGTTGCGTTAGAACGCAAGCGCTCAAGCGATGCGATTCAGGTCTATAACCAGCAGCTCGAAGATAAAGTGAAAGAGCGTACTGATGCCTTAAATAAGGCCAATGTGTTCCTGCAAAAACAAATTGAGGAGCGTAAAAAAATCCAACGAAAATTGGTGCATGATGCTCATCATGATGCCCTGACTAGCCTGGCAAACCGGGTATTGTTCAATAGCCGTTTGGAGCTGGCACTGGCTAATAAACTACGTTATCCAAAAAATAATTTCGCAGTGATATTTATAGACTTAGACCGATTTAAGCAAATTAATGATTCTCTGGGTCATCATGCAGGTGACCAATTTCTGATTGAAATGTCAAAACGTATCGCGGCATGTGTACGGGGTCATGATCTAGTTGCAAGATTAGGTGGCGACGAGTTTGTGATTTTACTCGACAATTTTGAAGACACTAAAGATATTGAGGAGATCGCCTCTCGCGTGATCAAATCTGCTGCAACTCTGTTTGAACTTGATAAAAAAGAGGTGTATTCCGGCGCTAGCCTGGGCATCGCCTGCATTGAGAATGGCTATCAGTCCGCAGACGAGATTATACGCAATGCTGATGCAGCGATGTATCAGGCCAAGGCTCAGGGCCGAGGGCGCTACGTTGTTTTTGATATGACCATGCGTGAAAAAGTACTGGAAGAACTGGAAATAGAAACTGAATTTCGCGCTGCCTTAAAGCTGGGTGCCTTTGAATGCTACTCGCAACCGGTGATTAACATGCATACGAAGCAACATCTCTATGAAGAATGCTGCATTCGCTGGGAACATTCTAAACTTGGGGAGATAAACCGAGAACAATACGGGCAAATTGCTGAGCAAAGTGGTTTGACCGTTGAAATGGATACGTTCATGTTGACCAAGGCCTGCGAAATTTTGCACGAATGGCAGAGCAGTGAGGGGCCGGAACAAAATTACAAACTTGCAATAAACTTGTCTATTCATTACCTAACCCTAACCAAACTTGCCGTTCAACTAATTGACGAGGTCAAAAGCGCAGGGGTTGATCCTAATAAACTGATACTGGAATTTGACGAGAACGATCTTCATCACCGTTCACAATTCATGCTGCCCGCAATAAAACAACTCAAGCGTGCCGGAATAACCCTAATATTGGATAACTTTGGTAGTGGTTTAGCCTCACTCAGTTACCTCTACGCCTATCCCTTTGACTATGTGAAAATTGACCCTCGTTTTATAAAAACCCTACCTCGCTCTGCCCGTAATACGCAGCTGATACAGTCAGTGATATCCATTTCCAGTCATCTTAAATTTAATTTAATTGCTCAGGGTATTGAAACAGATGGACAATATCAGGCACTGAACCTTATAGGCTGTGAATTTGGCCAGGGTAATTTCATACAGGCCCCAAAAAAAATCATCTTAAACAAGCTTGAAAATCCGACGCCAACCAAGGCCAGTTGATTTTCACCCTCCCCCCGGCTCACTCTACTGCTTATTAAGCATCTCTCGTATATTGGCAATACTCGTCTTACCTTTCTGTTGACGGACATCCGCGCTTTC
Organism: Paraglaciecola sp.; assembly: GCA_047618055.1. Classification (GTDB taxonomy): domain Bacteria; phylum Pseudomonadota; class Gammaproteobacteria; order Enterobacterales; family Alteromonadaceae; genus Paraglaciecola. The sequence goes on from JBLHIW010000008.1 coordinate 13,029, forward strand.
CTTGACCTTTTTATGTTGCCACTGGAGATCATCTTGCGGCAACTCAAGCAAAAACCGGCTCGGCTCTGGCGTGATAAGCTCACCATACTTGCGACGTTCCTTTGCCAGGGTAAAAAATAATTGGCGCTGGGCCCGGGTAATACCCACATAAGCGAGTCGCCGCTCCTCCTCTATATTGCCTTCATCAATACTACTTTGATGAGGCAGTAAGCCCTCTTCCATACCCACCATAAATACGTAGGGAAATTCCAGCCCTTTTGAAGCATGTAGCGTCATAAGCTGAACCTGATCCGACTCTTCTGCGTCCTCTGAGCGCTCCATCATATCCCGCAGGATGAGACGATTGACCACTTCTTGCAGGCTCATAGGTGGATCTAATTCGCCGCCCTCTAACATGTTACTTATCCAGCCAAATAAAGTACTGATATTCGCCATTGCCATTTCTGCCGCTTTAGGACTGGTGCTGGTTTCATACAGCCATTCTTCATAGCCCATCGCTTTAATCATTTCTCGTATGGTTGTGATGCTATCTCCCCGCACCACCCGATCCGAGAGTTCAACGATCCAGCGACTAAATTGCTCAATAGACATTAAGGCCTTGCCGCTGACAGCGTCTTGCAATTGGGGATCACACGCTGCGGTAAACATATTCATGTTCCCCCGGTTGGCAAAGTTACCGAGCTTTTCCAGTGTGACGCGCCCAATCCCTCTGGAGGGAGTGTTAATGATTCTGAGCAGGGCATTGTCATCATCCTGATTCACCAGTAGGCGCAAGTAGGCCATGATGTCTTTGACTTCTGCACGACCAAAGAACGACATTCCACCACTTATTTTATAAGGAATACGGTTACTCATCAGGACCTTCTCAAATACCCTGGATTGAAAATTTCCACGATACAAGATTGCATAGTCTTTAAAGGAAGTCCCCTGCATAAACTTGTGAGCAAGTAATTCTGCCACCACCCTTTGTGCTTCGTGATCTTCATTTTTTGCTGAAATCACCTGTAAAGGCTCGCCGTAACCGAGCTCTGAAAACAAACGTTTTTCAAAAATATGTGGATTGTTTTGGATCAGGATATTGGCGCAGTGCAGAATGCGTTCAGAGGAACGATAATTTTGCTCCAGTTTAACCACCTTAAGTCGGGGAAAGTCCTGCTGCAGCAGCACCAGATTTTGTGGCCGTGCGCCTCGCCAGGAATAAATAGACTGATCGTCATCGCCCACCACAGTAAATCTTGAACGTTCACCCACCAGCAAACGGACCAATTCATATTGGCTGGTATTGGTGTCTTGATACTCGTCCACCAACAGATATTTGATCCGATTTTGCCATTTCTGACGCACCAGTTCATTATTTTTCAGTAGCAATGTGGGTAATAAGATCAGGTCGTCAAAGTCCAGAGCGTTATAGGCTCGCAGGTGATTTTGATAACGCTGATAAAACTCAACAAATTCACGATCCCCTGCAGACAATAAGCCCTCGGCTAGATGTTCCGGCATAATTAAATCATTTTTCCAGTTCGAGATAGCGGATTGCAACAAGGATAATTGCTCTTTGTCGCCATCTAACTCGTCCATCGAGAGATCTTTAAGTAGGGACATACTGTCTTTATCGTCGAACAAAGAAAAGCCAGCCTTAAGGCCAAGGTTCTTCACTTCGGCTTTGATAATATTTAAGCCAAATGTGTGGAAAGTGGATACTTTTAGACCACGGGCTTCTTTTTTACCTAAGGTTTGGGCGACTCGGGCTTTCATCTCCCTTGATGCTTTGTTGGTAAAGGTCACTGCCGCAATATACCGAGCGGGGATATCACACTCCCGCACCAGATAGGCGATTTTATTGGTGATCACCCTGGTTTTTCCACTGCCTGCGCCCGCCAGCACCAGACAAGGTCCGGAAATATAGGTGACGGCTTCATTCTGACCCGGATTGAGTTTCATTACATAGTCTTTAGTTTTGGGTGACGAATTGTATGAAATATTGATAAGAATTGATATTGTTGTGCGCTACTATCATTACCATACTCAAAATGGATGCTACAACATGCTTGATCCAAAGAAACTAGAAGAACTCGCAAAACAGATCACCTCTGCGATCCCCCCTGGCGTTAAATCAATGGCAGAAGGTGCTGAGGCTAAAGTGAAGCAAGTCTTGCAGGCACAACTCAGTCGCATGGACTTTGTTAGTCGTGAAGAGTTTGAAGTACAAACCCAAGTATTAATCCGTACCCGGGAAAAACTAGAGGCACTGGAAGCACGGGTTGTTGCACTGGAAAGTCCTCCTACTTAAGATTACTACTGGTCTTGTGCCGTTTGACGAGTTTGTATTAAAGGGTCTCCCTGACATGTCGCATCCGGTCTTCTGATTGACCGGTACTTTGTACCCTATACCGCGTGGCCTCGCTCCCCTTAACGACTCAATGATTGAGTAATAGAAAATGTCCTATAATACCTAGCGCAATCACTAGCCCCACCCAGTGGTTATGCAAAAACGCCTTGAAACAGGCATCCCGTGTACGCGCCCGGATCAGCCATTGTTGGTAAGCAAACAATGCAACACATAGGGCCAGTGCCAGGTACATTGGCCAGAAAAATTGTTGATTGATACTCACAGCAACTAACAGCATTACGCTAAAAAACTGCAATATTGCGATAATCAGCCGGTCGTGTTGAGCGAATAATATTGCGGTTGATTTCACACCAACTTTTAAATCATCTTCCCTATCCACCATGGCGTACTGGGTATCGTAGGCAGTGGTCCAACAAACATTGGCCAAAAACAGCAGCCACGCCTGCCAGCCAATGTGGCCGTTGACTGCCATAAATGCCATGGGGATAGACCAGCCAAAAGCCGCACCCAATACCACTTGAGGAAAATGTGTGTAACGCTTCATAAATGGGTAAATAGCAGCTAATACCAGGGCAGCAAATGACAGCATTATCGTCTGCCAATTCAAGGTTAGCACTAAGGCAAAGGCAATAAGTACCAGTACAGAAAACAAGGCCAGGGCCTCTTTTTCACTTGTTTCGCCCGTTGCCAAGGGTCGATTTGCAGTGCGTGCCACTGAGCCATCTACCTTACGATCCGCATAATCATTGATCACGCAACCCGCCGAGCGCATAACGACCACACCCAGTACAAACACCAACAAAATTGACCCAGGGGGTGTGCCTTGTGCGGCGATCCACAGGGCCCATATAGTCGGCCAAAGTAGCAAATAGATCCCGATAGGTTTGTCTGCGCGCATGAGTCGCCAGTAGACATAAAGCTTGTTTTTATTCACCATGGTCTGTGCCTGCTGCTCCAATAAGATGAGCAATGTTTTTATAGGCGGGTGCACCGGGTAAAAACACTTCGGCCACCATCATCTTTATTTCTTGAAAACAAAACACCGAACGCCGACCCCATAACTGCTCTGCTGAAGCAAATCCAAGTTGCGCTAACAATGGCTCTGGTTGTGCCATATGGGTTACCTGAAAAGGCGAGCGACTAAAGCGCTTATCATTAAAAATCAGCTGCCCAAGTGGTTTATTACCCAGGTTTGCGAAATCTGATTGACACAGGGATTGGGGAATAATTGAGCGAGCAAACACCCAGGGCCGTTTTTCACCAAGCAATATGACCTCCCGTACCTGCCAGTCCGCCTCATCATAGTCGGCCTTGGATATCTCTAATTGTAGTTTTTCCTCAAGAGTCAGGGCTGCCTGCCGTTGACCTAACACGACAACCTGAAATTCCCGGCAATGGGATTGCAGGCGCTCAGTTAATGATCCGGTGTCAAGTAGCCAGTTTTTCAGATAAGCATCAGGGATATTGACGTGTGCCGGGCAGTTCCACCTGGCGTTAATACCAAACGGAAAAATAGTATTCTGATTCAAGCTATTACACTGTGTTGTGAGTATCAGGCAGTGTAACATTCCATTAATTACCGAGGCTAGACTAAATTTGTACTCAGCCAGGCTTGGTTTTTTGCTAAGCTAGGCACAGCTTACGGTTGCAACAAGAAGCAAGGTACCCATCCCCATGAGCTTAGGCCCACTAAGTGACCGGGAAGAATCAGAGCAGCCAACAACACTGTAGCGTCAAGGGAGACGGATGTGTTGGTTCGATACAAACGATTGCAAGGCAATAACAGAGATTTCATTATGAAAAAAATAGCAGCGCTGGGTTTAATTTTGATTTTACTTCCTGGCCTCAGTCTGGCAGTTTTTGCTGAAGAAGATACGCCTAAGAATTACGCCTATTTTGGCCTTGAGCCAGATATTATCACTAATTATCTGGGGCAAAGCGCCCGTAAATTGGGCTTTGTACGAGTGACAATTGAATTAATGTTGGAGGATGTTTCCCATCTGGAGGCCGCAGAGCACCACTCTCCTTTGATGCGCGCCACAGCGATTGAGATTTTTGGTCGTCAACCAGAAGAAAAAGTGAAATCCTTGACTGGCAGAGAGACTATCCGTCAAACGTGTTTGGAAAGCCTAAGAGCGCTTATGAAAAAAGAAACCGGCTCAGCAATGATCAAGGACGTCATTTTTACCAAATACCTGTATCAGGGGTAATCCCTGCCTCTGCCATCCCCTGCAATTGTCACCAACAGCCAGGCAAAGAAGCAGCCGCTAAACAAGCCAACAGTATGAGCTGTATTGGCCATACTGACCCAAAGTATATCCGCATAGCCAATGACTAGCCAGATGAGCAAGAAGCCTATCACCGGTTTTGGCAGAGCCAGCCCCCATGCAGGACGCAGCCAACCAAGCCACCATACGCAACCAACCAAGGCATAAACCACCCCTGACAATCCGCCAAAATTGGGGCCACTAATCAATAATTGTCCTATATTTGATAAAATAGCGGAAAAAACAAATAGTGCCAGTAAGCTACTCAGGCCAAATTTACTTTCTATTTGTTTACCTAGCATCCACCACCACATCAAATTAAAGGCGATGTGCAAGAACGAAAAGTGGATCAGCGCAGGGCCAACGATTCGCCACCATTGAAAGTTTTCATATAGGCTCGACAAAGGCTGAATGTGCAACAAATCATAGGGCAGGGTGACACCCACATTAGCTAATGCGTAAACCACTAAACAAATGATTAATATGCCAGAGGTAAATGGGGTCTGGAGTAACTCAAACTTCATTTTTTCAGTAGAAAATGAGGCTTTATTTGTCAGCTCAACAGACTGCCCAGATTGCCAGGCTGCTTGCTGATATTTTGTATCCTGAGGATTGGCAACAAAAGCCTGGGTAATGGCAGCGGCCTGCCCTTCCTGAGATAAGTCAATTAACTGTACCGTATGTTGATGTTGTTGATACAAATATTCAGCTTGGATCTGCTGGCTCTGCAGGTAGTTGACCAATAACCGAGCAATTTGTTCTTGACTAAAGACAACTAAGATCTGGCTCATCTACTCTGCATTACCCGTTACAAAGGGCATGGCTTGCCGCCATGCCTCAAAGCCACCATCCATGCTATAAACCTCACCAAAACCCTGATGAATAAGAAATTGCGCTGCCTGCTGACTACTCACGCCATGATAACAACAGACAATCACTGGGGTATCAAATGCCGTTTTTGCCATAAATGGCTGTAAGCTGCCATTACTCAGGTGCACTGCTCCTGCTATGTGTCCTGCGGTAAAAGACGGCTCATCACGAATATCAACCACACAGGCGTTTCCCTGATCAAGCTTTTCTTGTGTGTTTTCGATGGATATATGTGCGAATTGTTCCACCTTCACTCCTATTGCCAATTAAGTATCACTTTGCCGGACTGACCTGAGCCCATAGTATCAAAACCCTGTTGAAATTCATCTACTGAAAATTGATGGGTGATAATCGGCGTTAAATCCAAACCGCTCTGGATAAGACTAGCCATCTTATACCATGTCTCAAACATTTCCCGGCCATAAATCCCTTTAATGGTCAGGCCTTTAAATATCACCTGATTCCAGTCTATTGCTACATCATTGGGTGGAATGCCCAACATCGCAACTTTACCGCCATTGTTCATTTTTGCCAGCATATCCCGCAGCGCCGACGGTACGCCTGACATTTCCATGCCCACATCAAAGCCTTCGGTCATACCCAGCTCGTCCATTACCGGTGCCAAATCTTGTTCAGCAATATTAATCGCTCGGGTCGCCCCCATCTTCAGTGCTAAGTCTAGTCGATAAGGGTTAATATCGGTTATCACCACGTTTCTCGCACCAACATGGCGGGCAACGGCGGCGGCCATAATCCCTATGGGCCCTGCGCCAGTGATCAACACATCTTCACCGACCAAGTCAAATGACAACGCCGTATGTACCGCATTGCCAAAAGGGTCGAAAATAGCGGCCAGTTCATCGGAAATGTTATCGGGAATTTTGAAGGCATTAAACGCGGGGATAACCAAATACTCCGCAAATGCACCTGGTCGGTTGACTCCGACACCGGAAGTATTGCGACATAAGTGACGGCGACCGGCTCGACAGTTTCGACAATGACCACAGGTAATATGCCCTTCTCCGGACACCCTATCGCCTATTTCAAAACCCCGAACTTCCTGCCCAATGCCCACCACTTCACCTACATATTCATGGCCCACTATCATGGGCACGGGGATGGTCTTTTGTGACCATTCATCCCAGTTGTAGATATGCATGTCTGTGCCACAGATTGCCGTTTTACGGATCTTGATCAATAGATCGTTGTGGCCAACATCCGGCTCAGGGGATGTTGTCATCCACATGCCCTTTTCAGAATGTAGTTTTGCTAAGGCCTTCATACAATCACTCCTAGCTGTTTACCTACCGCAATAAATGCGTCAACGGCGATATCCACTTGTGCAATAGTATGGGCTGCAGACATCTGAGTACGAATACGTGCCTGATTTTTCGGTACCACGGGAAAGGAAAAACCGACAACGTAAATACCCTTTTGTAACATCTGCTGAGCCATCTCGCTGGCCAGTTTTGCATCACCCAACATCACCGGAATAATGGCATGGTCTTTACCTGAAAGGGTGAAGCCTGCCTGTTCCATCCGTTGACGAAAATGTTGACTGTTACGGCCCAATTGAGCTCTTAAATCACTGCCGTCTTTAAGCATCTCAAACACTTTTAAAGAGGCCGCTACAATGGGAGGGGCCACGGAGTTAGAAAACAAATACGGCCGTGAACGTTGGCGCAGCCATTCCACCACTTCTTTTTTACCAGAGGTATAGCCCCCAGATGCTCCGCCAAGGGCTTTGCCCAGTGTACCCGTGATAATGTCTACGCGTCCCATTACCCCACAATATTCATGGCTGCCCCGGCCATGCTCACCAACAAAACCAGCGGCATGGCAATCATCTACCATCACTAGGGCCTGATACTTATCGGCTAAATCACATATTCCCCGTAAGTCGGCAATTACCCCATCCATGGAAAACACGCCGTCTGTGGCGATAAGCTTAGTCCGGGCGCCGTCAGCATCAGCCTGTTGCAATTGGGCTTCTAACTCAGCCATATTATTATTGGCATAACGGTAGCGTTTAGCTTTTGATAAGCGTACCCCATCAATAATACTGGCATGATTTAAGGCATCTGAAATAATCGCATCATCGGCACTAAGAATAGTTTCAAACAAGCCACCATTTGCATCAAAACAGGAAGGATAAAGAATGGTGTTTTCTGTACCCAAAAAGTCACTAATTTTCGATTCAAGCTGTACGTGAATATCTTGCGTACCACAAATAAACCGTACCGAAGCCACGCCAAAGCCATGACTATCCAGGCCTTGTTTGGCTGCTTCAATCAGTGCGGGGTGATTTGCCAGGCCAAGGTAGTTGTTGGCACAGAAATTCAGTACTTGTTCACCGGTAGAGACTTTTATGTCTGCCTGCTGCTCAGTGGTAATGATCCGCTCTTGTTTAAATAAGCCCTGGTCTTTTGTGTCTTGAAGTTGCTGCCCAAGACGGGCATAGAAGTCTTGTTTCATGGACGATTCCCCAGCGATTGCCGATAAATTAATAGGATGTGATTCTAATAGATATAAGCTGCTCGGCGCGACTAATTTGCTATTTTAGCCTTAGCCTATATGCGGGCAAAGCGTCACTGATTTTTTACAATACAGGTGAAAACTCATACCTGATTTTTTTTGTTGCCCAGATTATCCCAGATGCCTGCCTTAAGTTTCTCTGGCATCAGTGGGAATAAGTCCTTTTCGAAGATGGGCCGTGAAATATAGTAGCCTTGGCCAATATCACAGTTCATCTCGTTCAGTGAGTATAATTGTTCTGTGGTTTCTACCCCCTCAGCAACCACCTTCATGCCCAGCTTGTGTACCATGGCGATGATAGAAGAGACAATTTGCATATCGGCAGCATTTTCTGTCATGCCAGAGACAAAACTACGATCTATCTTAATAATATCAACCGGCATTTGTTTTAGATAGGCCAGAGACGAATATCCCGTACCGAAATCATCAATTGAAAAGGTAAAACCCAGGGCTTTGAGTTGGTGCATGGTTTTAAGGGTTTGTTCGATATCTTCAACCACAGTGCGCTCAGTAATTTCCAGCTCAATTTGCCAGGCCTCCCGTCCAAAATCGGCCAACTGCTGTTCCAAGAATGGTAACAAAGCCGGATCGAGGAATTGAATGGCGGCTAAATTTACCGCAATTTTCTGTCCGCTAAACCCGAGTTCATCTAACTTCGCTAAGATAATAAACGCCCGCTTCAAGCCCCAATAACCCAGATCAAGCATGCTTTGCGAATTTTCCATCACCGGAATAAATTCGTCTGGCGGTACCAGGCCTTTTTGCGGATGGATCCAGCGGATCAGCGCTTCAAAGCCAAGTAATTTACCGCTTGAAATTTCCACCTGTGGCTGTAGGGCAAAGCTAAATTCTTCCTTAATCAAGGCATCACGGACTTCATGTTCAATTTCAACTTTACGCATTACCACACTATACATTTGCTCATTAAATTTGCTGAGTTTATCCCCCCCCTTATCTTTAGTGGCATACATTGCCATGTCGGCCTGACGAATTAACTCTTCTACCTGAATATTCGAATTACTGGTGCTGGTAATACCAATACTGACGGAGCTATAGAAACGTTGTTCCCCTACGGCAATTGGGGTTCTGAATATGTGTAATAATGATTCTGCCATCTGCACCCCTCTAGCAGAGCCATTCTTTTCCCGTAACACAATGACAAATTCATCACCTCCAAAGTGGCAGACTATGTCTGGGGTGTTGACGCGGCCTTGAATGCGTTTTGCTGCAGCAATTAAAAATGCATTTCCAACGTCATGGCCGTGACTGTCATTTACCTTCCGGAAATTATCGAAATCTAAAAACATCAAGGTGAGCATGCCAGACTGGTCTTCCAGGCTCTTGATCATGCTCGCCAATCGCTGCATCAACATATTGCGATTGGGTAAGCCACTTAGGCGATCGAACATGGCTATATGTTGGAGCTCCTGAGTGTTTTGTTGAATTTCACGATCCATGGACTCCAGCTCATTGGACAGTAAACTGGCCGAGTTTTGTAATAATTCCAGTTCATCAACAAAAAAATGACCATACACAACGTCATTTTGACGAAATTCGGCATATTTTCTTTCCGCCAATAGGGGTAGATGAGATGCCAGCGCCAATAAACGACGACGCAATCGATGGGTCAACAACAGGCACGCTAAGGCGCACAACACCACTACTATACCCGAGCTTAACAATACTTTTGTTTGGTAACCCTTGTGCGCCAGGGCAACCTTGCTGATATTGTGAATAAATACCATGTATATTTGATGGCCGAGGTGCGCGTCAAGTGGCAATAAGTTAAGTAAGTAAGCGTTGTCTGGTGTGTCCAGGCGATAACCATTCTGTAATACCGTTTTTATCTGTACGTCTTCGGGGATTTGCAGCAACAAGGTGCTAACAAAATTTCGATTTCCATTGGAAATCGGGGCTTGAATAACAACATCGTTCATTGAAGATGCTTCAAGATCGTCCATCTTGGCGCTAACAATAGCTAGATTGGCAAAAGTAGAACGGTTAAGCGCTGCCATCACCTCCAGTAACGAGCTACTAACAGAAAGGACTGCCAACTCACCGCTATTGGACAAAATCGGCATACTGAATAACTGTTGGCATTCGTCGATACAACGAATACTGGATAGGGAGGTTTGCTCACCAATAACAGCCCTAACATCCTGCTGAACAAAGTCTGGCACGTGCTCATAACTTGAGAAAATAAGGCCGCCTTTGTTGTCAAATAAAGATAAATCCTTTATTTGCCAGTTGAACTGTAAGTAATCAAATTCATTTTCCAGGAAAAAGCCCGTAGCTTCGATGTTCTTACCGTAATTAGCCTGAAAATGCGCCAGGGATTCAAACCAGGACTCCAGCCGATTGCGTAATAAATCCCTGATCAACTGAAATTGTTTCTGGTCTTGCTCCCGTAACTGTTGCTGCTGAATTTGGTAATCCTGATTATTTTTATCTATCCACAAAAAAGTCAGAGAAATGCTGGAAAACAACAAAAAAGCCATCAATATGCCCATGATTTTTAAGGGAAGACTAACAAATTTGCGTTTCATTAAAACCAATACATCAATTGAAGGGCCCACATATTCCAGTACTTTTCATTATTCAATAATACATTTGGACTTAACACGGGCGACAATCGCCCGGCTCCCTTGATCCGGTGATATTCCCCCCGCAATTGCATATTATCAGCAAACGCCCAACTCAATCCAACCGTAGCTTGATCCATAAAACCAAAGTAGCCTGGAACCATCCCGCCACTCAAAAGTTCAATATTGCGCCCCATTCGATCTTTTCTGTCTCGATCAAATAAGTCTAAACGGGCTATCAGGTTCACCTCCCGGGAAACATAATATTGCCCCTGTACATACCCTCCCTCAGCGATTGAGTCATTATTAAAACCCAGGAATAGGATGTTTTCAAACACCACTCGCTCTCTGACTAATTCGCTGGCGATATCCCAATTTTCACTAAAGAAGGCGAAGTTAAACATCAGCCTTTGGGTTCTAGCCGTACCATTAACGAACACATCTTGTTTGCCCTGCCTATAGGAAAATTCAGAGTCGAGTATATTGAAACCCAGTTGATACTGACTCGAGAACGGCTTCCACAGCAGATTAATTTGGTGGTCATATTCGTGTTTTAAACCACCGTTAGCACCCTCATTTAGTATATTTTTGGTTTGTTCAAGACTGATATTCGAGGTCCCGTAGCTCCAATTAATATCCCAGTCTCCAAAGTCATTGGACGTAGATGCCCTTAGGGCGACACCATCACTGCCTAGTGCTACATCACGAAACACATCAAAATAAATAGACTGAGGTAGAATAATTGAAGGGCGAGTATGGGGCACATCCCGCGTAGATGAATATAGCCAGTGATAATTCTTGTTGCGACCGAGATAAAGGTTCACCTGCCAATCAAGGCTATTTACCCACTGCCAATCAACAAATAAGTAGTCTAAACGGGCGCCTTCCGGATAACGATTGCCCCCGTTCAAGTAAACTCCCTGTCCCGCAACCCGAATTCTGGAGCTGATTCGATATGATGCGTTAATACCCGCCTCAGTCAGTTTGACTGAAACATCTCCGTCATCATTAACAAAGTTACTGTTCCTGGCCTGGATAAGCCCCTGGGCAACAAAACCATGTAATTGGAGGTTTTCCCCCCAGACATGGCTGACCATACATGACAGGCACAGCGTTAAGTGACAAAGGAGTCTGCTATGGCGTTTTCGCATAATCATCACTCTTGCTCCACTTCAATGAATTTAACCCCGTCATCGACCACCAAATACATGACATAGCCAATTGCCCCGGGTTGTTGACGAATTTTGTCTAACATCTCTTGCTCATTCTTTACTGTTATCGGTTTATTACCGAGTCCTGAATAGGCAAGCTTATTCCATATGCGTTCAAGTTGGTAAGGAAACATGCCGAGTATATGCTTGCTAAATGACGGGTGAACCCCATGTTCGTTGTTCAGCACATAAACGAATATTTCTTGTTGATCTGGCCAGGACGTTTGGCGCATTGAAAAAATTCTACGTAACTGGCTAGTGCTCAGTTCATCCTGAGTAACACTCATATGTGCAATTATTTTAACCTGAGCAGCCTGGCTTTTTACCGGCAATGGAGTAACAACAAACCCAAGAAGAACAGATAAAAACATAACTAGCTGCTTATTAGAGAAGGTCAAAAGATACTCCAAAAAAAATCATAATGGGATACTAATTTAATTGTCGGCAAAGTGCACCGTTCAATGTTAAATAAACTCCGGTTTGTCAGTCCCTTATATGAAACCCAAAGCAAAAGGATTGCTCCACAAGAGCGCCCTTTTATCTGCTAGAGTGGAGATATTTACAGGTTTAATTAAATTCTCTATGCTGACACCCTATCGACCGACGTTTGCCCAACACCTAGTGCGACTGAGCTATTCACTGCTCACTATATTGTTAGTGCCCTTGACGGTACTGCATTTTTTACTGCAATACTTTCGAGGCAAGGCCGGTTATGACCGCAAACGCTTGTCCCGCTATGGCATAGTGGCTGGGCCGATAAAAAAAGGGGGGCTATTAATACATTGTGCCTCTGTAGGTGAGGTTGTTGCGGCCCATAGTTTAATAAAAATGGTGTTGGACACCCATCCTAAGCATCCTGTCACCATCACAACGAATACCACAACGGGTGCCATGCGGGTTAAGGAACTGCTCAATGATGACGTAATGCATATTTACCTGCCCTACGACGTAGGCTTATTTATGCAAGGCTTATTAGGCAAATTGCAGCCCCGTATGGTGCTAATAAATGAGATGGAATTGTGGCCAAACCTTATCCACGCCTGTTGGACGCGGCATATCCCGGTTTACCTCATCAATGGCCGTATGAGTGACAAATCTAAGAAAACCTATAGCCGCTTTCCGAAATTATTTTCTCCCATGTTCTCAAAAATAACCGGCATCTGCGCCCAGGGACAGCGTGATTACGCTAACTATTTGGCGATGAATATCCCACCAGAAAAGCTGACCCTAACGAATAACATTAAATTTGATATGCCCCTGGACGATAATGATCGTCTTAATGGCCTAAGGCTGGCAGACAAATTGGCCTTGGGCAACAGGGCAATTTTATTGGCCGGCAGCACCCATGCACCTGAGGAGCAAGTGCTGATCGAGGCCTTTAAAAAAATGGCGACAGATTTCCCGGATTTACTTTTAGTTATCGCGCCTCGCCACCCCCAACGATTTGAGAAAGTCGCAAGGGTTTGTGAGAAAAGTGGCCTGGAGTTTATTAAAGCCAGTGAGAACAAACCATGTCAGGCCAATACTCAGATATTACTGCTTGATCAAATGGGCTTGTTACGGTCGGCTTATTCTCTGGCTAAAATTGCGTTTGTTGGGGGCAGTATTGCGGATAGAGGTGGACACAATGCATTGGAGCCCGCTGTATTTGGCGTTCCCATACTCATGGGTCCCCACATCTACAATAATCCGGCAATATGTCAGGCTTTGATGGATGCAGGCGCACTGTATACGGTTAACACCGCCCAACATATTGTAGCGCGCTGCACATTGTGGCTAAGGGATGAAGAGCTGCGCCTAAAAGACGGCTTAGCGGGAGCAAAGGTATTACAACAAAATGGCGGCGCAATCGAAGCCACCTTAAAAGTATTAAGTTTATCTACCCATCTCCCCTGAAGACCCATGGCCATTGACTTTGGGTGTCGGGTCTACTGCAGTGAACGAAAAAAATCCACCAGCGCTTTTGCCTCTCGCTCCACTGTGTAGTGCTGCAAGACCCTTTGCCGACCATCCATTCCCATTTCTGCCAAACACTGAGGATCGGCTAATAACAAATCCATTTTTTCGATCACTGCCGCCAGATCATTTACCGGCACCACATAGCCATCCACCCCTTGTCTGATAATTTCTTCCCAGGCACCGGCCTTCGTCGCGAGCACGGCAGCACCACTGCTCATGGCTTCGAGCACGGTCAAACCAAAACCCTCGTTATCACTTAGTGCTGCCACCAGGGATAAGGCAGCAAACATTTCAGGAATACGTTCATAGGGAAGTTCGCCAGTAAATATGAGCCTCTCACTTAGACCTGCTTGGTCCACCTTAGTTTTGAGCTCATCGACAAAATTCTGATTACCCGATGAAATTGCCCCAACCACCACAGCGCTATAGTCTGGATATTTGTGCAGTAGAGCAATACAAGACTCAACAAACAAGTGCACACCTTTTTGCTTTCTAACCCGTCCCAGTATGGCGATACCATATTTTCCAGGAAAACCTAAGGCCTGCCAGGCAACCTCTTTACTCACCGCAGGTACGTAGTCCTGGGTTTGAATACCGTGAGGATTAAGCATGTCCGGAGGATCCACTAAATACTTTGCAGATGAATGGCTAATGGCAATGACGGCATCCATTTTTCGAGTCAACCACAAGGTTAAGCCTGAACGTTTACGCTGAGCGGCAGAACTAAATATAATCTTTAGTTTAGCTCTAAAGACGTATTTTAAGATCACTGCCTGGAGCATTTCATCCACCCTGCGGGCATGAAAAAGCCGCCACTTGCCATTTGGTAGCGGCCGACGGCACAATCGAGCCGTTTGCCAAAAGCTTATGACCAGACTTTGATCAGGCACAAAGTGCTTACCCATGACGCGCAGGTTTAGCAACTTTTGCTGATGGGACAAAACTTGCAGCATGGTCGAGGTCACGCCAGAAAAGTTCGAGTTGGAATTACCCACAATCAACTCAATTTCGTCCTGCTTATTATGTTGGGTTGACCCTTTACGCATATTTACTCACCCTTCCATCACTCATTTATATCTTGCCACGCTCACTAAATAGCACTGAATGTTTTGTGCTTTGCATTACACTATGGGCAACTTTCATTCTAAGCCATTGCCACATGTCGGATTTTACCCAAAAAACTGTAGACAACAACATCATTCTTTTTGATGGCACCGTGTTCTCAGATCCAAGTACCTGTATCTTTGAGGCTGACTATTGGCAGTCGCAACAAGGTTTAAGCGGCTCATCCCGCGGCCGGGGCATTACCTATTTTTTTAAGCATGAAAGTAAGGAATATGTACTTCGTCATTATCTTCGTGGTGGCCTGGTGGGCAAGGTTTTAGATGATCAATACTTTTTTAGCGGTGTGAGCAAAACACGAGCTTGGCGAGAGTTGCACTTGCTGGCGCAAATGCGCAAGCTGGATTTACCCGTGCCCCGTCCCGTAGCCGCCAAGATCAGCCAAGGATTCGCCTATTATCGCGCAGATCTCATTATTGAACGCATTCCACAGGCAAGGGATGTGCACCAACTATTGCTGCACAAGCCCCTGGACCAGGGCGTCTGGCGCAATATTGGCGCATGTATTGCCCGGTTTCATCAACAACAGGTATACCATCACGATCTCAATATTCACAATATTATGCTCGATGCCGGGCAGCAGGTCTGGCTGATAGACTTTGACAAATGTGAATTCAAGCCGGGAGACAGTTGGAAAGAAGCCAATTTGCACCGATTAGAGCGCTCTTTGGAAAAGGAGCGTAGCATTAACCAGGACTACCATTACCCCCAAGACACCATGCAATATTTACGTGCTGGCTACCATGGCAAGGTGTAAATTGCAGTTTATCTGAGACTATATTTAATTTGAGAATAGAGCATGGAATGCTTTGCTGACCCGTATTTTTCCACCTCACTTCGTTCAATTTGAGCACCTAGCTTGAGCTGCCAATCCCCGAAGCTTGTTTGGTAAAAGCCGCTTAACTGAACCAGTTTCTCACGGTTGCCAAACGCGGCGGGGGATGGGCCCGGTGCCTCTTCATTCAGCTTGAGGTGGCGCAGTACAACTTCGAGCACATCACCGTTGGAAAAATGTTTGTTTGCACCGAGGCTAAGCATGCTTGCGTCCCTATCAAAGACACTGCCAATAGCACGTTGATAGAATCGATAAGCCGATTGATACGTCCCGTGCGTGTAAAAACAATTTTTTTGCCTGGAGTCATTATTTTCACAAGCCACATTGGTATCACTGCTTTCCAGATACACTTTCGCACCCCACATATAACTGGAAATGCCAAACAAATTAGCCTGATCACTAATAGGGTAATCATCCGCTGCGTCCTCGCCAATGCGCTGGACATAAAGACTCACCGGGCGCTCAAACAGGGAAAAACTGTATTTAACATCGAAACCGGCTAAATGATTGCCCTTTTTTGCGCCAAGAGCATCACCGCAGTCATCGGTTCCATCGGCGCACGGTGCCGTAAAGGTAAGTACATCAAGAAAATCCCCCAGACTATTGCTCTGGCCCCGACCACCCCACATGGCCGACCATGATGCGCCTATTTCCAGGCCCTTAACGGGCTTAAATGTAAAACGCGTCATCCAAACGTTTGCATCAGGGATAACCCGGTCACTTTCCAGTTGACCCAACTGGGCGGTGAGGTACCAGGGGCCTAACAAGGACAACCAGCTATCTTGTGAAGCGGTCGCCTGAGAGCGAGACAAGGCTAAAGCGGGAATGGGCCTGGCATTATTCGACAAAATTAAACTGCTGGATTGAGCTGGCCCCCACCATTGATCAATGGCGCCGGCCCGCAGATTCCAGTCTCCAAATTGATAGGCAATAAAGCTCTGATCAAAATTATTCTTTCCACCGGGCTCGTGATTAACGGATACTTGTACTGCCCAGCGCTCCCAATAAATTTCATTGCTGAAATTAAGTTGAACCTTCTCACCTCGTTCACCATCAAAGCTGCTGAAACGACCTTCTTGTGTCGCCCCATAAAGACTGACTGTTGTGCGATTCTCTTGTTTTTGATGAAGCCGCAGATAATGCTGCAAGCGCTGGGCGGCGATCGCAGCCGTTGGTGCCAACTCAGCCATATTTAATGCACTCAGTTGCTCGGCAATACCCTTCCAGGGCATCGGGTAGGTTGTGGTGGCGGCGTCCAGGTAGCCCCACTCGGATAGCGTTTGTAAGTCATGATGTAATTGGGGCTCGACAGTACCAATCCACGGAGAGGCAAATATTAGATCACCCCAACATAAACAAAACAACAGCAAGGCCACAGATTTTGGTTTATTCAACAAAGATCCTTTCATTTTATTATTAACATCAGGCTTTTACCGGTTTCTCTCTTGGCTTTATGGGAGCAGCTATTATAAGCTACTTTATTGGTATAAAGACTAGAACTAATTATGCATACAAAAGCTATTTACCCTGGAACCTTCGATCCTATCACTAATGGACACGCTGATCTGATAGAAAGAGCAGCTAATATGTTTGCTAATGTGACCATTGGCATTGCGGCAAACCCAAACAAAAAACCCTTATTTACGCTGGAAGAAAGAGTTGAACTAATCAAAAAAGTCAGTGCTCACCTACCTAATGTGACGGTAATCGGCTTTACCGGCTTGCTGGCTGATTTCGCCGACACCATCGAAGCAACAGTGTTAATTCGTGGCCTCAGAGCGGTTTCTGACTTCGAATACGAATTTCAACTGGCCAATATGAATAGACGCTTAAACCCTAATCTTGAAAGCATATTTTTAACCCCTGCTGAAGAAAATTCGTTTATTTCATCCACCTTGGTCAAAGAGGTAGCACTGCATAGAGGCAAGGTGGATCAATTTTGTCATCCCGCAGTTCAAGCGGCGCTGTTAGCGAAACTTAATCCGAAGGTATAATTAAACATGGCTATGCAGATTATTCAGGGCTGACCCGCACTGGACAAATACATACTGTTTAGGTAACAAAAAACAACTCACCACCGAGCTTACTGAGATCACAGCGTAAAAGAACTAAGGGATTGTTTCTTATTCCGCATTTTTATCTTTGTACTTTGTGTTCTAAGCAATCACTCACATTGCCATCAGCCCAGCTTGGGTCAATTGCACCGCCATGTAATTAAATGTTAAGGGGCGCACTGGAGTGGGTCGTATTCATGTGTGACATGTCGTGCAATAAAGGGTATTACCCTGAGCAATGGTCACTGGAAAATTACGCTACTGCATGGTTCACATTACTCCCTAAACAACTGGATGCCGGGCAAAACAAGCTAACTTGGTTTGTCTTCTACTGCTTTGGCCGATGGCAGCAAAGCGAGTAGACCCGGCACACAACGGCATCAGCTTAGGTGAGCAATGCGCTCGCTTTCAACTTATA
>JBLHIW010000009.1:0-31183 GCA_047618055.1 Paraglaciecola sp.
AAGCCAACTTCCCGTGACGACAAATGGATGGAAAGCCTCCCAATCAACAATTTTTTGAGCGCTATGTCGATTCGCTCGGACTAAGAGCAAATAAGCGGAGAGTAAAAGCAGTTGATGATTGCTATGTCTTTAATGAACCCAAGCTCGCTTACCATATGGATTTATAGCTTGAAACTGCTGTTTAAGGATTAATATTAGTGGTTTATTAGTAAGAATTTTATTTAGATCGCAGCTTACCTTGATCCGAAGCCCAAGCCCAAGCCTAAGCCTAAATATAAACAATATTCAAAACTAGTTTGCACAACAGCCGCAATTGGCATTAATAATGCTCACGCTTAAATGACCTTAGCCGCCAGTCTCGGCTGCATCGCATCTAAAAACACAAAAAGAAGGTGAAAAAGTAGTCCTGATCATTCACCGTTGATATGTTTTCGCACCGCATTAAGGGCGTCAACAGAAAATCCCCGGTCATAAAAAAACACGATCTCTCCTGACTTATTAAGCAAAATCACCCGTGCATTATTGGCCTGCTGGTTACCAGTAAATTTCTGCACTATTTCACCATCTTGATACACGGTAATAACGCCCTTCCATAACTCTTTAGGGATCCCAGAGCGCATGCCATTGTCAATAAACGTGCTAAACATACGGGGGAACATTCCTTCAATGGTAGGAATTTCATATACATCAATCTTCGTCTTTGTCATGTCGAGTCCAATTAGCCATCGATCAATGTCAAATTGGGTATCTTGTTTATAAGCAAAAAGTAATAGGGTCGATTTACCGGCAAAGTCTTGGGGAATGTGAACGACTTCAGAGTTCAAACTCTTCCCCACTATACTGGGCAATTGCTGACCTAGTGGATCCTTGTTGGGATAGGGGCTACTGCAACCGGCTAACAACAGGGGAAAAATGACAAACAAACATCCTACCTTCATAATAAACTCACACTATTTTGTAATAAAAATTTTTACGAAGCAGACGGCAAATAAGTTTAGTCGTCCAGCAAATCTCGTATCTCGTATCTCGTATCTCGTATCTCGTATCTCGTATCTTCTTATTGTGGTGGGTATTAGCCACATTACCACCCTGAGATTGACAACTTTCTTCAATAAAGTTCTGTTTCCCGTCCAGAATCCATATTTTTTAGCTCATCATAAATTCTATACAAGATAATTGCTCCAAACAAATACTGAAGCGGCATATTGATCAGGCGAGAGAAATATTCATTCCTACCTGCATAAAAACAGGCATTTTTGATATAGTGTTCAATCTTTGTGTGCTGTTATTTACAATTTTTCGAGTGGGTCTCTAATTTATGTCGTTATCACTTTTGCATCCCAGGCATTGGGTAAGTTGGTTTGCCATTTTTTTACTTCGGATAATCGCGTTATTACCCTTCAAAGTAAAAATATTAGCGGGTACGGCCTTTGGCAAAATAAGTTATCGATTTTTAAAACGTCGGCGCCATATCACCACTACCAATATTGCCCTGTGTTTTCCGAAAAAATCCCCTGCCGAGCAGGCGCAACTGGTCAAAGATATCTTTGTTGCCAACGGTATTGGTTTTTTCGAAATCGCCTGGGCGTGGTGGGCTAATCCCGAATCGTTGCGACCTCGCTTGACGGTTGAAGGCTTGGATGTTTTACAGCAAGCCAGCAAAGATAGCGGTGTACTGCTCATCGGGGGGCATTTCACCCATCTTGATCTGGCGGGTCTGATGGTTAATCTTGTGGCGGATATAGATACCATTTACCGTAAAAATAATGATCCCGTGTTTGAATATGTGATCACAAAAGGCAGAAAGCGAGTGTTCAAAAATGTCTTAGAACGCTCCAATATGCGCGAAATAGTGCGTAAGCTCCGTGACGGTCGGGTAATCTGGTACGCACCGGATCAAGATCACGGGATCCAAAATTCAGTTTTCGCCCCCTTTTTTGGTGTGCCCGCAGCAACTGTGACGGCGACAGTCAAACTGATGAGAATGGGCAAAGCCAATCCGGTATTTGTTGCCCACCGACGTGATCGACTGACCAACCAATACACGGTTACCTTTAGTCTTCCTGATCCCAGCTTCCCTACCGGAGATGACGTAGCCGATGCGACGATGATCAATCGCATGTTTGAAGACGCGATCAAAAAACAACCGGACCAATATATGTGGGTGCACCGTCGCTTTAAAACACGGCCGAAAGGCGAGTCCTCTGTATATTAGAAATACTGGTTTTATTCCACAAACTCATATTAATCCAGGGTGCTTTCTAGGGCAGCCATCCCGGTGGGAAAATCCAGTTTTTGACCCCGTGAATTAAAGCTGGCCCCAAAGGCGTGTAGGGTGTGAAACAAATTATGTACTGTGCACTGTTCGCCCATTTGTCCTATGCGTATAATGTTAGGGTCAAAAATACAAGGTGGGAACCCGACAGCGCCCGGTTAGGCTTTTATACCCAAATATACCCAAAGTCATTGGAGTTGCAGCTAGGCGGCAAAGGAATTCAGCCCCATGAGCTTAGCCGTACTAAGTGCTTCCGGCGATTGAGGTGAGTGTGTGCAGCCAACAACGCTGCAGCTTCAAGGGCGACGGGTATAAATTCAACAAAGATTACGGTAATCTGCAAGCGTAGAAACTCCCTATAGCGTCATCAGGATAAACATGAATATAAGCAAAAGAGCCTTTTTAAAAGCCAGCAGTGCCGCCTTAGCGACGTTGCCCCTGAGTACCTTGGCAGCTTCGGCCAGCGCTCAAGCTACGTCGATGACCCAGTCGTTAAGCAATATTACCCTGGACGTCAAGCCAATCACTGCGGCCGAACGGTCTGCCCGTATCGCCAAAGCCCAAAATCTAATGCAACAACACAATATCGCGGCGCTAATATTAGAGCCTGGGGCGGCAATGGATTATTTCAGTGGCATTCAGTGGTGGCGCAGCGAGCGTTTAACGGCGGTGGTTATCCCAAAAGCAGGAGAGATAGCGGTCGTTTGCCCCTTTTTTGAAGAGCCGAGTATCCGTGAGTCCTTGCAAGTCGGTGACGACGTGCGTGTCTGGCAGGAGCATGAAAGCCCTTTCACCTTAATTAAGCAAATACTCAAAGACCGGGGTATGAACAAGGGCAACATTGCCTTTGAAAGCTCTGTACGCTATTTCGTACTCAAGGGTCTGATGGGATTACTGCCTAATATGCAAGATGTCAGTGCACAGCCAATTACACTAGGCTGTCGCATGTTTAAAGACAGCCATGAACTTGCGTTAATGCATAAGGCCAACGAGGTGACGTTAAAGGCCTATGCCCATACCTGGTCAAAGCTTGAACTGGGCATGAGTCAAGGCGACGTCAAGCACCTTATGAGCGGCGCGCAAGCTGAGTTGGGTGGCAGTGGCATCTGGAATATGGCCCTGTTTAATCAGGCCAGTGCCTTTCCCCACGGCACCAAACAAAAGCAAACATTAACCGAGGGTTCAATTGTATTGATGGATTGTGGCTGCAACGTGCATGGCTACCAATCTGATATCAGCCGAACGATGGTGTTTGGTGAACCCAGTCAATATCAGCGACAAATATGGGATACGGTTAGGCAAGGTCAAACTATTGCCTTTGAAAAAGCCCAACTTGGGACCCCTGCGGGTCTGGTAGACGATGCGGTCAGAGCGTTTTACGTCAAACAAGGTTTAGGCCCCGATTATAGTTTGCCCGGTTTGTCTCATCGAACCGGCCACGGGATCGGCATGGAAGGACATGAGCCGGTTAATTTCGTGCATGGCGAAAAAGAAACTTTAAAGCCCGGCATGTGTTTTTCCAACGAACCTGGCATTTATATTCCGGGTAAATTTGGTGTGCGTCTTGAAGATTGCCTATATATCACCGATTCGGGCCCCCGTTGGTTTACTCAACCCCCTTCTTCACTGGACTCACCCATTGGCGACCTTATCCCATTAAAGGCAGGTTAAACATGTTCTGTAAAAAACTCATTTCTATTGTGTGTTGTCTCTTTTCAGGTTACTTGCTGGCTGATGTTCGGCAGGATTTTGACTCCCTACTGGATCGCCATTGGCAACATGCCCAACAGGAAAAGATTTTTTTTCGTACTGATCCGGATGCCTGGAAACCTTCCGGTAAGTTAGCTGACTTTTCAACCCAGGGGATCGCACGGCGACAAGCCTTTAACCAAGACATTATTGAGTCACTGGCTAAGATCGACTTCGATAAATTAGCCAAAGAGCAGCAGGTAAGCTACCGATTATTCAAATATGAGCGAGAGACTGAGCAGCACAGTTATCAATTTCAGGATAAGTATTTCCCCATCAATTTTCTAAGTGGCTGGCATAGCTATTTTGCCGAAGCCCCAGCTAATATGGCCTTTTTAACGGCCCATGATTACGATCAATATTTAATTAGCCTGGAAGATTATCCCCGATTTAATCGTGAAAATATCGCTCTATTAAAACAAGGACTTGCAGCTGGCTATGTGCATCACTGTGAAAGTTTTAAGGACTACCATCTCACTATTAACAAGCACATTGTTGACAAGCCACAGGACAGCGCCCTCTTTGAACCTTTTACCCGCATGCCAGGCAATTTTAGTGCTGAGCAAGGGCGGGAATACAGTCGCAGGGGCAAAGCATTGGTTGCGCAAGCGGTCGTACCGGCCTATCAGGCATTCCATGACTACTTTGTTAATGAATATATGCCTAAGTGCCGCACCCAGCCGGGTATTTCCAGCGTTAAAGGCGGAGCCCAGTATTATGCTTATGTGGCGAATTACTATACTACAACTGACCTAACAGCCCGGCAAATCCATGACCTGGGCCTAAGTGAAGTCAAACGTATCCGCGCCCAGATGCAGCAGATCATTGATAAGCTTAACTTCACCGGCTCCTATGGGGAGTTTTTAGCGTTTTTGGCCAATGATCCCCAGTTTTATGCCCAGGATCGCCAGGACGTATTAGAAAAAACGGCCTTTATCACACAAAGTATGTACGGTAAGTTACCGACATATTTTACACACTTACCCCGTAATACCTTTACCATCAAAGGCTCTGCATCCCGTGGGGCTTTTTATATGCCGCCACCTGATACGCGTACCCCGGGCACGTATTTCCTCACCTCTGATCCAAAACAGCAACCATTGTATAACCTTGAAGCCCTCAGTTTGCATGAAGCGGTGCCGGGTCATCATTTACAAAATGCCATTGCCATGGAATTGGATGTACCGGCCTTTCGCCGCACCTTGAACCATTCGGCCTTTTCCGAAGGCTGGGCTCTATATTCAGAACGTTTAGGCAAGGAAGCGGGCTTTTACCAAAATCCCTACAGTGACTTTGGCCGCCTGGGCTATGAAATGTGGCGCGCCGTGCGCCTGGTCGTGGATACCGGCATCCACGCATTTGGTTGGAGCCGCCAGCAGGCTATTGAGTACTTAGGCAGTCGCACCGCACTCACAGAAAAATCAGTGCAAGACCAAATTGATCGCTATATCTCCTGGCCAGGACAAGCCCTGTCGTACAAAATTGGTGAATTGAAAATCCGTGAGCTACGCAGCAAAGCCGAAAAGGAACTGGGTGCTAAATTCGATATCCGAAAATTTCATGACACCCTGATTGGTCAAGGTTCCATGCCAATGGCGGTGCTGGAAGATATGATCGATGAGTGGATCGTCAATCAGCAAAGATCTTGATCACTGAACATCAATTTGACATCGGGATAAGTCAATTCACAGCGATAGATTTTTCATGTCAGGATGACCGCAAAATGCTGACCTGAAATCTGCCTATTTATTAAACTAAGCCGTTGATAAGGTAATTTATCGACCCTAAATTCTATTTTAATCATGAGAGTGATATGTCAAATAATTATAAAAAACGCACTATTGGTGAGCACAAGCTGCAACCAGAATCATTAATGATGGGCTATGGCTACGATCCTCAGTTATCGGAAGGCTCAATTAAATGTCCTAACTTCCAAACATCCACCTTTGTTTTTGAATCAGCAGAGCAAGGCAAACATTTTTTTGATCTCAGCTCTGGCCGCATCCCACTCAATGAAGGGGAACAAGCCGGCTTAGTTTATTCCCGCTTTAATAATCCAACCATTGAAATCGCAGAGAATCGTATCGCCGTCTGGGATGGGGCACAAGACTGCCTAGTGACCGGCAGTGGCATGTCGGCTATTTCAACAACCTTATTGGCCCTTTCTAAGCCCGGTGATGTAATTGTTTATTCAGAGCCTATTTATGGCGGCACTGATACCTTGATCAACGGTGTTTTGGCCCAAATGAATATCAAAGCGGTGGGCTTTATCTCCAGCGAGGGTACAAAAGCATTAGAGGATGCGTTGCATACTGCGAGTCAAATGGGCAATATTTCAGTGCTTATGCTGGAAACACCGGACAATCCGACCAACAACCTGATTGATATAGAAAAGTGCCGCCAGCTCCTTGACACTATTGGCAATAACGACACAAACAATCAAACTAGCCGACCGGTACTCGCCGTCGACAATACCTTGTTAGGCCCCCTATGGCAGCAACCACTGAGCCACGGTGCTGATTTATGCATTTACTCACTCACCAAGTATGTAGGCGGTCATTCAGATCTGATTGGCGGGAGTTGCTCGGGCAACAAGGCCTTGATTTCCAGGATCAGAAAAGTCAGAAACAGTATTGGTACCACCATGGACTCCCATACTGCCTGGTTAATATTACGCTCCTTGGAAACATTAAAAATTCGCATGCAAGCGGCAACAACTGGGGCAAAAGAAGTTGTCGACTTTTTAAACAAACACGAGCAAGTGACCCGCATCGATTACCCCGGCTTATTAAGCCCACAAAATCCACAATATCATGTCTATCAAAAACAATGTAAAGGCGCGGGGTCGACGTTTTCTTTTGAAGTTAAAGGAGGTGAACAAGGGGCATTTAAGGTTTTGAACCGCCTGCAATTGGTTAAGCTTGCGGTGAGTCTGGGCGGGACAGAAAGCCTGGCCCAGCACCCGGCTGCCATGACACATTCAGGCGTGCCGAAGGCCCGTCGTGAATTAATTGGTATCACCCCTGGCTTGATCAGAATATCGGTCGGTATTGAAGAGCCTGGGGATATTATTGCGGATCTTGCTCAGGCATTGAGTTCCTTGTACCAAGATTAATTTATTGTCCCGGGAGGATAACATTGTGCGACCTGTTCGATGAATGTATCAATACACAAAAATAAGAGGGTGCCCATTTAGTGCGCCCTCCTTTAGTTCGCTGCTCTTTAGCACTATCCGTGCTCCCTGCCATGCAAAATAACGATCCCACCAAGGACTGGTGGTTGTCCCGTCATCAGCAAAAGCTTGCCGAGCGTGACAGCATGAACAAACACGTGGATCTGCTTTTTCTTGGGGACTCCATCACCCATGCATGGGAATACACGGCCCCTAAAGTTTGGCAACAATATTACGGCCAGCGCCGGGCGCTAAACTTGGGTTTTGATGGCGATCGCACGGAAAATCTATTATGGCGTATTCAAAACGGTGCGATTGATGAGATATGCCCCAAGTTAGTCGTACTGCTAATCGGCACCAATAACGCAGGGCATCGCCAGGAAGCGAGTAAACAAACAGCACTGGGCATAAAAGCCATTTTACAGGAACTGCGCAGTCGTTTGCCACAGAGTAAAATTCTGCTGATGGCCCTCTTCCCCCGCAGCAAAAAACCCTCACAACAGCTGCGCTTATTAGTCGACGGCACGAATCAATTGATCCAGCACTACGCCGATGGTGAGCACATCCTATGGAAAGATATCAATCATCATTTTGTGGATGAAAAGGGGATAGTACATGAGTCAATTATGTCCGACTTTTTGCACCCCAATGCTACGCAATATCAGGTTTGGGCTGAATCAATCGAGGCACAAGTGCAAGCCCTATGTGACGACCACCAATAATAAAAAATAGATTTTTCATGCCTGGCTTAGGGTAAACATCATCATGTATTACGCGGTGATAGGGGCGAATAGTCCACTAACTAATTTATGTAAATCTTGAGGAGCAAGCTCAATCTCCAGTCCCCTTTTGCCGGCACTGATATAAATCGTTTTAAAGGCTGTGGCCGATCCATCGATCAGGGTAGGTAAACGCTTCTTTTGCCCTAAGGGGCTAACCCCGCCCAATACATAGCCGGTTACACGCTCAACGTCCCCTTTATCCGCCATGGTGGCCTTCTTAGCACCGGCGGCCTTAGCTGCTAACTTCATACTCAACATGGATTTAACCGGTAAAATTGCCACACAAAAGGAGCCATCATCCAGCGTGAGCACTAAGGTTTTAAATACCAGAGCGGGATCAAGGGCTAATTTTTCAGCGGCCTCTAAACCGTAGGAGTCCGCCCCAGGCTCATGCTGATACGGGTGAATTGTGTGCACAACCTTCATCCTGATGGCGAGATCAATGGCCGGCGTCATTTCACATTAACCTTCGTTTGATGATCTTGCCAGTCGGGGTAGCTCCCCACCCAGACCCATGGCCTGCTGGATAATGGTTTGTTTCGCTTTAGGCAGTTTATTAACCGTACTTAAGGCGGTATCTCTGAGCAGCTTTTTAAGTGCGTTGTCCCCGGCGAAAATACGTTTAAAACCTTCCATGGTGGCAATCATCTTCACCGCCTCGGTTTTTCGCCAACGTTCATAAGGCCGTAAGTTTCTATGCAAACCGATGTCTTTGCCCTGCTCAGCTAACACGCTTAGTTGCTCGGCTAGGGCTGCGGCATCAAGCAAACCCAGATTGGCACCTTGCCCCGCCAAGGGATGAATGGTGTGAGCCGCATCCCCCACCAGGGCAACTCTGTCACATACCCAATTGCGGGCGTAGCGCATTTTTAAAGGGTAAGACTGACGCTCGCTGACCAACTCACATAAACCTAAACAGCTGTCAAAACTTGCACTAAGTGCCTTATTAAATTCATCCGGGGACAAGGCCAGGAGGCGCTGAGCTTCGGGCTCGTCCTGGGACCACACAATGGAACAAAGATGTTCGTCCCACAGGGGTAAAAATGCCAGGGGACCGGTTGGAGTAAATATTTGCCTGGCGGTATTTTGATGGGGTAAGGCGGTTTTAATGGTGGCAACGATGGCCCGATGATCATAGTCCCAAAAGGTCAGTGGCAAACCTGCTTGCTGGCGCACATAGGAGTTTGCCCCATCTGCACCCACTACCAGTCTGGCCGATAACATGGACTCATCATCCAGCGTGATAAAACTCTCTTGTTGGCCAAAAACTAACTTAGTAATTCTTTTCGGTGCGATTAACTCAATATGGGTCAAAGACGCTGCTTTGCGCCACAAGCTGCCCCGCAGGGATTGGTTTTCGATGATATGCCCCAGCTGTGCTTGGTGCACATCAGTATGAGAGAACTGAATTTTGCCAAAGCTATCCTTGTCCCAAACGCTCATATGCTCATATGCCAACCGTCTTTGTCGGTCAATATCATCCCATACGCCGAGTCTGCGCAGAATATTTTCACTGGCAAGGCTAAGGGCACTGACACGTAATGCGGGCTGTTCGCCCAGAGGCTTGTCGCCGTACTCTGCGTCAATCACGGCAACCGACAAACCACTGTCTTTCAAGGCAAGGGCCAGCACCAAGCCAACCATGCCGCCACCGACAATCACCACGTCGTAAGATTGCATTAGCCCCCCACCATACTTGACACGTTCTGCCCGCCCATTAGCGTTTCAATCTCTTGTATGGTTTTAGGCGCCCCTTGCGTGAGGTTTTCATAACCCGTTGCGGTGATCAGCAGGTTGTCCTCAATGCGAATACCGATACCTTGCCAGCGTTTATCTACCTTAGCATCCGGGGCAATATAGATACCCGGCTCGACGGTCAGTACCATGCCCGCTGCAAATGGCCGATCCTGCCCATCAATTTTGTAGTTGCCCACGTCATGCACATCCAGGCCTAACCAATGACTTAGACCGTGCATAAAAAATTCCTGATAGCGTTGCTGTTGAATATTATCCGCCAGCTCACCGCGCAAGATCCCCAGTTCAATCAAGCCCCGGGTGATAAGCTCTATTGCCCTATTTGCCGCATCTTTCATCGTATTACCGGGTTTGAGCATCTCAATGGCAGCCAACTGAGCATCCAGTACGATTTGATAAAGTTGTTGCTGTGCTACAGAAAAACGTCCTGAAACCGGAAAGGTACGGGTAATATCCGCGGCATAGCCCTGTAATTCACAGCCGGCATCGATCAGCACTAAGTCACCATCATGCAGCTCATCGCTATTTTCCGTGTAATGCAAGATGCAGCCGTTGTCACCGCTGCCAACGATGGTGCCATAAGCCGGATGTCTGGCACCGTTAATGGCAAATTGATGGTGGATCTCTGCTTCCAAGTGGTATTCATATCTGCCTGCCCGGGCAGCTTGCATCGCCCGCTTATGGGCAGTGGTGGATATCTGTGCAGCTTCGCGCATGATCTGTACTTCTGCCTCAGACTTGAACAGTCGCATTTCATCCAAAATCGGCCTTAGGTCCACGATATTTTGCGGTACCTGCCTGCTCTGTTTGGGTGCAGCCCTTAGCTCTTCTAATAGGGAAAAAACCTGAGCATCCGCCTCTTCACTATGCCCTTGAGCAAAATACAAAGACCCGTGACCGTCCACTAATTCAACTAGCTTTTCGTCTAATTCTTCTAAGGGAAACGTCATATCCAACTGCAAGGCTCTTTTTGCCTCCCTCGGGCCAAAACGCCTGCCTTGCCATATTTCTGCACTGGGATCTTTATTCAGACAAAAAAGCACACTTAGACCTTTCCCATAACGATCACTGTTAGATAGCAATAGCCAGGCTTGTGGCTCCGGAAAACCACACAGATAGTGAAAATAGCTGTCCTGACGAAAGGAATATTCCGTATCGCGACTGCGCGTCACCAGCCCCGCTGCGGGCACAAGGCAAATACTGTTAGCCTGCATGGCAGACTGTAATTGCTGTCTGCGGCTCAAAAACTCCGTTGGTTCGATCATGATATAAGGGGCTTCGCTTAGTGAACGGTTTTAGGCTGACTCTGCTGCTCTTCAGGTGATTTACCTAGCTCATTAAAACACAGCATAGCAGTGACTCTGACATACTCCAGGACTTCAAATAAAGCCCGCTCCGACTCCTCATCCTCACTCATTTCTTCGTCCATGCGGGCAATTTCAGCAAAGTCCTCAAGCCCTTCTTTTACGTCATCTGAGCACCCCGTAAGATCGGCCTGATGCAGGCCAAAGCCAAGCATAAAGCCCTGCACCCAGCTCAATAATGCCTGACCACGCTCATTAATCGGCGCTGAATCATCGGGCAGACACAAGACTAAGGCAAAGTCGGTATCCACCAACTGCTGGCAAGTCGTGTTATACAGTTGCTTAAATGCCTCCTGTACTTCGGGCGGCAGAGGATCACCTTGATTGACAAAATCGGCAATCGGCTCATCCCAGTCACGGCATTCCAGCGGCATACCGCCGCCTAACATGCCGCAAAACATAGCCTGTATTTCTGCGGGATTGGCCAATATGTTGTTACGCTCCAGTAGAGCAGAAATTTTCTCAAAACGTTGATTTTGCATATTTAAGGGAGGTTCTCTCGTTGTAAACACGCTAATCCTAACATTCTCGATATAGCCAAACTACTGCAAAATGCATATATACCCAAGTGACCTCAATATGTCGGTTCACAGCTTAGGCAGGAAGTCAGGGAAAGGCACAACCCGTAGGGAATGGCCTGCCCTTTTCACGTGTTGTAACGGGGCAATGACTTTCTGCCTAAGCTCCCTTCGGGCGGGTTTCAAATCCCCAACTACTACGTTATTTATATTGAACATAGGAAAGCTATGCCTCAATACAAATGCCTTGTATTTGACGATGTGAATTCCCGCTGCACTCTACATCCTGAAGTCACTTGGGTATAACTCGTGACAGCATTATAAGATTTATGCTGTTTTTATTCCAAATGAGATTAGCATATCTCCTGCGTAACATATTATAATAGGGTGGAGTGGAAGGCTGGACAGGCATACTAGTTCATTAGTAATTAGTGTTGTCCCCGGTTGAAAACTCGCACTGTCTCCTGGAATGTTTGCCAGTTTAGTAATGTCCCTGGCCGATGCTTAACACCTAGGAAGTTGATTCCACTGCTTTTGCGCAAGCTCGGCTCGTATCGAGAAGCCTGCGGCAATGATGATACTTCCGCCCTGAACTTTCGGTTCACGGGCGAATTCTAGACAGCGGCATTTTGGGAGACTTCCACCCCTGACTCAATAGGGGTCGGATAAAACCCTACCTCAAACACAGTTTAAAAATGACACATTCAGGGATAATCGGTCATATTTTTCACCCGGAAATTTATGATGACGTTTAACGATAATATTAGAATTAAGCGTTTACACGATATACCAAGACTTCTCAGTAAAGATTCGGCTAATATAAACTAAAGCAATAACAACAGTTGGATTTTGTCTATGGCCATTATTAATTTTGGTTCGGTTAATATTGATCACGTTTACCAGGTTGACCATTTTGTTCAGCCGGGTGAAACCATCGCGTCAAATAGCTACCAACGGCTGTTGGGGGGCAAAGGTGCCAATCAGTCCATCGCCCTGGCAAAAGCGGGCTCCGATGTCAGACATGTGGGAAAAATCAATGAATCCGATGCAGCGTTTAAGCAGGCCCTCATTAAACAGGGCATTGATTGCAAACATTTAAGCTGTACTGAAACGCCTTCTGGTCATGCCATTATTCAAGTTACGCCCTCTGGCGAAAATGCCATCGTGCTCTTTGGTGGAGCTAATCAAGAACTCGATAGTAACGATGTGATGTGCGCCCTGGGCGACGCAAGCCCCTCTGACTGGGTGATGACCCAAAACGAGACCAGCGCCATTGACCAGGTATTGATCCAGGCTAAAGAAAAAGGCCTAAAAGTCGCGTTTAATCCGGCGCCAATGACGGAGTCGGTTAAGCAACTGCCTCATGACTCCATTGATTTATTGATCGTAAACGAAGTCGAAGCACAGGAATTATCTGGACGCCAGGATTTGGATAAAATGGAAAACTATTTTCGTCAGGACTGGCCCCATACTGAAGTGCTAATAACATTAGGCAAAGCCGGTGCAAGAATGCTGAAAAAAGATCGGACTATTGATGTCCCGGCATTTGCAGTGGAAGCCATCGATACCACTGCAGCCGGCGATACGTTTATCGGTTTTTTCCTGTCTGCTTACGCGGATCATACTGAAGCCAGCACAGCGCTGCGCAGAGCCTGTGCCGCGTCCGCATTAGCGGTGATGCAGATGGGCGCTGCCCAATCAATTCCGGACGAAGAGCAGGTTAACCGTTTTTTGGCTAAACAATAACCTTATCCACTGATTAACATACGAGAGCCTTGATGAAGCATAAAATAATTATCGATACCGATCCTGGCATAGATGATGCCATGGCGATTTTCTTTGCCTTTGGGCACCCTGATATCGAGGTGCTTGGCCTGACGACGGTGTTTGGCAATGTACCGGTCAGCATGTCAGCGCAAAACGCCCTAACCTTATGTGAATTGGCAGGGAAGGACATTCCCGTATGTAAAGGGGTTGGCATGCCCTGGGTCGGACCTGAATCAAACTATGCCCATTTTGTGCATGGTGACGACGGTTTTGGCAATATTGATTTTCCAAAGTCAAATCGCCCCTTAGATCCCCGCAGCTCTGCCCAATTTATCGTTGAAATGGCCCGTCAATATCCGGGGGAGATAACCGTGGCCGCGATTGGCCCACTCGGTAACCTGGCACTGGCATTGCGCCTAGAGCCTGAACTTCCAAAGTTATTAAAAGGTGTGACCATCATGGGGGGCGCAGCGTTTGTTCCTGGTAATGTCACCCCGGTGGCAGAAGCCAACATTTGGAACGATGCCTACGCCGCTGAGATTGTTTTTGCTGCCGATTGGCAACTGAATATGTTTGGCCTGGATGTCACCAATCATGTATTTTTCAGCCCCGAGTTTCTGGAACAGCTCAAACGTAATAATCCCAAGCTAGGTGGTTTTGTCCGTGATGCCGCTCAGTTTTATGTGTCGTTTTACTCGCAAAGCCGGGATAGCAGAGGTTGCTGTTTTCATGACGCCATGCCCATCGCTCACTTGGTTGAACCGAGCTTATTTAACATGCAGCGTGGCCATGCACGCGTATCAACCGATCCACTGAATATCGGCCAAACCACTATCGCCCCCCCAGGCACGACGACTAGCCCTGACTGGCTCAATGCCCAGCAAATTAATGTAGCGATAAAAGTGGATGATAAACGTTTGACTCAGCTATACCTTGATACATATATGCTTTGAAGTCAGTAACGCCAATGATGAATAGTTGAGTGAGTCATATATGAAAATTGCTCCACCCACTAGTGACGAACAAGCGCGCTTAAAAGCACTGTATGCCTATGACGTGCTGGATACTGAGGCAGAAAAAGTATATGACGACCTAACGTTGTTGGCATCGCAAATTTGTGGCACCCCGATAGCGCTTATCAGCTTGGTCGACCCGGATCGTCAGTGGTTTAAGTCAGCGGTGGGTATAGATGCAAAAGAGACATCAAGAGATATGGCTTTTTGTGCCCATACCATTCATCAACGGGACATATTCGAAGTACCCGATACGCTGATGGATGAGCGTTTTGTTGATAATCCCCTGGTGACTTCCGAACCCAATATTCGCTTTTACGCGGGCACCCAACTTGTTACACCAGAGGGCTATGCCATTGGCACCCTCTGCGCCATTGATGATAAGCCAAATAACTTAAGCGCACAGCAGCGTAATTCCCTCGAAGTTCTCGGACGTTCGGTCATATCACAATTGGAATTACGCAAAAAAATCAAAGAGCTAAAAGCAGCCAGTCAACATAAGACCGAATTTTTATCGACTATGAGCCATGAGTTGCGCACCCCCCTAAATGCGATGATTAGCTTTAGTCGTTTAATGCAGGATGAAGTCAAATACCTTGAGGTCACAGCCAAATTTAATAAGTACTTAAATCACCTTGACTACAGCGGAAAACGTTTATTAGACGTCATTAATTCGGTATTGGATTTAAGTAAAATTGAAGAAGGGAAAATGCAGCTGGATATAGTCCGTGTGCATTGCCCGTCCTTTTTCCAAAAAATTGTCGATATGCTCATGGTTTCTGCTGATGAGAAAGACCTTAGCTTATCCCTATCAGTTGAGCCCTCTGTGCCTGAACATCTGGATTTTGATGAAACTAAGCTTGGTCAAATACTGCTTAACCTAATCAGTAATGCCATTAAATTTAGTCCTAAGGGCACACAGGTTGATGTCAATATTTTCGCTACCAACAAAGAACTGAGCCTTGTGGTGAAAGATCAAGGGGTAGGTATCTCTCAAGCTGACCAACTTAAGCTATTTAATAAATTCCAACAGGTCGGCAAAGAAAAATCCTCTAAAGGGACGGGGCTTGGACTCTCGATCACCAAGGGCTTGGTTCAGCTTATGGACGGGGAGATAAAACTTTCTAGTGCACAAGATCATGGGAGTATATTTAAGGTGGTACTGCCAATAATGGCAGGCATGACCGGACGCGGTATTCACCTGGCTAAGTCACTGACCCTAAACTGTCGTAAGGACAGTAAAATATTGGCGGTGGAAGATAATGTAATCAATCAAGAAGTCGTTAAAGCCCTATTTAGCTCTTTGGGCTTAAAGATTCAGATTGCTGAAAGTGGAGAGCGCGCTTTGCAAATGGTTGAGAAATCTACTTATCAGCTTATATTTATGGATATTCATTTGCCTGGTATCAGTGGGATCGAGACCTCCGTCAAGATCAAGCAAAAATGGCCAGACTTACCCATCATTGGATTATCCGCCGATGCTTTTGCGCAACAAAATTTTTTACAGAACAAGAATATAGATAACCACAATACGCTGTCAGACTACCTGCTCAAACCCATAGAGATAGAGCAAATTATTCGGGTACTGAACCATTACCTACCCACTGACAACGTCAGCGAGCCCGATTAATTGCACAACGATACAAACCCTTCCAGAGAAAGTTTACGCCGCGTATATCGGCAAAAACGTAAAGAATTAACGCCAAATCAGCAGCATCAGGCAGCTAAACATTTACGATTACAATGCCAACAACAGTCAAAATTCATCCAGGCCACTAAGATTGCCCTTTATTTGACCCACGATGGGGAGATTGATCTTTTTCCCCTCATTGAGTGTTGCTGGCAGCACAACAAACAAGTGTATTTGCCGGTGCTTCATCCCTTTAGCAAAGGTCATTTGTTATTTGTTCACTACCACAGCCAAACCGTGATGCACCCTAACCGCTTTGGTATTTCAGAGCCCAAAACTATCTGCTCAAACATTTGTCCACTGGCAGAGTTGGATATTATATTTACCCCTCTGGTGGCCTTCGATAGACAGGGAAACCGACTAGGCATGGGCGGTGGTTTTTATGATAGAACCCTAGTCCCTATCAAACAAGACAAACTGGACACCAGCGTCATAGGCGTAGCCCATGACTGCCAACTCGTTGAAGCTGGCATTGTTGGCGAGCAGTGGGATATTCCTTTGCAACAAATCATTACGCCCGGGCACGTTTTTCGCTGCGCAGGTTGATATATACCCAAATAACCTCAAGATGCCAGTTCAGAGCTTAGGCAGGAATTCAGGGCAAGGCACAATATTTAGGGAATGGTATCCCCTTTTCAAATGTTGTAACCCGGCACTGGGTTTCTGCCTAAGCTCCCTTGTGGCGATGTGAATTCCCGCTGAACTGTGCATCTTGAGTTCACTTGGGTATATACTTACTGCTAACCCTCTTCCCGCTAACAATAGAAATATGCCCATGACCCAAGATGAAAAGAAACAAGCCGCTGCCCTGGCCGCCATTAAATATGTTAAAGACGACAGTATTGTCGGTGTTGGTACCGGCTCTACGGTAAACCACTTTATTGAGGCCCTTGGTAGCATTAAAAACAAAATTGTGGGTGCCGTATCCAGCTCCGATGCCTCAAGCGAGCGCTTAAAAGCCCTGGGAATTGAAGTCTTCGACTTAAATTCCGTTGGCAGTTTCGACCTATATATAGACGGTGCAGATGAAATCACCCAACACCGGCATATGATCAAAGGTGGTGGTGCGGCGTTAACCCGCGAAAAAATCGTGGCTGCGGTTGCCAGGGAATTTATTTGTATTATTGACGACACAAAACACGTCCCGATCTTGGGTGCCTTCCCTCTGCCGGTAGAGGTGATCCCCATGGCTCGCTCTTATGTGGCCAGAGAAATAGTTAAACTGGGCGGCGACCCGGAATATCGTCAGGGCGTGGTGACTGACAACGGAAATGTTATTCTCGATGTACACAATATGAAAATTCTCAACCCGGTGGAGCTAGAAAAACAGCTTAACAACATTGTAGGCGTAGTCACCAACGGCCTATTCGCCATGCGTGGTGCCGATATAGTACTGACAGGTACAGACAAGGGCGTAAACATTGAGAAGTAGGTAATTAAAGACTATTTTTTCTTCAAAGCCCTTGTTAGCTAATTAAAACGATAAAGGTAAGCAGAACTCATTCTGCTCTTAGGGTAGTTGATCCTGACCCCATAATGAGTCCACATTCTCAGCTGATTTATTGTTTTTCCGACTCGAAATCTTGGTAAAAAAGCGTAAGCGTCTGGGCAGTATCAGTAAATAAGGGGCTTGTTGGGACAATGCTGTAGCATAGAGCGTCTTGGAAAGCTTAAAACAAGAGCGAGTGCACAGGCGTAATTACCCGAACCGATTTAACGCCCAGCAAGATATCTGGAATGATCATGTGGTACAACACTCACAGGCTACACTTATACTTGTATTATCAAAGCCCTAATGACATTGACAGTAAAAGCGACAAATTGAAAATGGTCGTTTAACAGGGGGCTTGAGGACTTCATGGTCACTATCATTGGCAGTTATTCTGACTAGGTTATTCGGTCTAACACCTCTAGCGTCTCTTTAATAAGCTTTGTTTGCTCCGCAACTAATTTATACAATTCCGGTGATTGCACTGGCAATTTTCGCAATTCTTTAGCGATCAGCAATTGCCTTTTCGTTGCTTCCTTTAAAGTAATTTGTAAAACTTTTGTACCAATGCCGTTCATATAAGCATCCTTGTTATATTTTGAGTGTAGCTGTCGTGTGCGCATAATTTAGAAACAACAATAAGATAGTTTACTGACCATCCCTGCTACGATTCGATTATTTTGACATAATTATTCAAAATTAAGTTGACTGGGATCACTGTTCTTGAACTATTACTCTCTTTTGCGACTGAATTTTCATGTCATCAGCTGTTTATACTTCTAAAAGCTTAGATCACCTTGGCTTGGTTGCTGGGTTTTACCAGAAAATTGACCTGTCCGCTATCATTGACAAATGCTAGGTCCCCCTAAGCCCAGACAAGTGAGCTATAGTCAGATTTTTCCTGCCATGTTGTTAAATGGTCTCGGTGTTCTGGTCAACTCCGGCCTAACATTGCATATGTATAGCTAATTTTTTGATGATAAACCGGTTTCTTTCCTGATTGGCGAAAGGATTGATGCATCACATATCAACGATGATGGAATGGGCCGTGCCTTGATGCGCTCTAAGACAGCAGCGCAATTTTCCCAAATCATAGTCATTTAATTCTCAAGACAATCAAGATATTTTGCTTAACAACCAAGCCCTTTAAAATGCATTTTTAGGCAGTTTTGGTATATGCTTGAATGAAATATTTATATGGAAAATACATGTCTAGCCAAAAACCAGCAACGGGTAGTTACGAGCAGGTGTTTGCTCAGCAACAGGAATATAATAACAAACGTGCATCCAGTTATCGTGAGCAAGCGATTAAGATTTACCCGTGGATCTGTGGACGTTGTCGGCGGGAATTTACTCGTAAAAACCTATCTGAACTAACCGTACACCACAAGGATCATAACCATGGCAATAACCCTGGCGATGGCAGTAACTGGGAATTGCTGTGCCTTTTTTGTCATGATGAAGAGCATAATAAGTTTGAAAGTTTTGTTCGTTACGGCAGCACTGAGGATACGGAGGTAAAAGCCAGCACCTACAATCCTTTTGCTGATCTAAAAGACCGCATGAAGCCTAAATAATAGACCTATATCCCAAGCAATGGGCACGGTGGCAAACCTGCCCACTGAACGAGGTCACGGCTGTATATGACCTTGCCAGAGACATCAAACAAAGGCGTTTATCACCGCAATTAATTAAACCATCCCTGGGGTAGGTTTAATAATGGGATCCGTTTGCTGTAAGATCCTAATAGAGAAATCGACCCTGGCATTGCGCATCGTGGCCAACATCTTATCGACCTTAGTTTGCTGAGCCGACCAATAAAATGGTGTCATCATCAACAAATTCATGCGCTGCTGGGGGTTGTCCAGCTGCAATTCAAAAGACAAAGTTTCCTCATTGAGTAGCACAAAGCCTTCGGGCACATTGTCTTGGGCTTTGTGTTGCAAAGGCCTATCGTACAGGGCTTGCTTGAGTTGCTGTAAATGCTGGGCCGCCGGGTTGACCTGTACCCAAATTCCCTGTTGGTTTAACACTCGCTTAATTTCAGTATCGCCGCTCGGGGCAAATATCTGAATAATCACATCCTGACTCTTATCGGCGAGTGGCAACTTATAGCTGCTGGCAACGGCAAAGGAATTTTCAGTATAGCGTTTTGCCGCCTTTTGTACGGCTATTTTGGAAATATCAATCCCGGCAGCATGAACATTGATATTTTTCGCTTTTAGAGAACCAGCAATACAGTGCAAGTAATAACCTTCACCGCAGCCTGCATCAAACACATTAAGCTCTTCAGCGACTTGATGTTCAGTGATCAAAGATGCCAGCCTATTCGCTAAGGGCTGATAATGCCCTTCTTGCAAAAAGGCCCGGCGTGCATTAACCATCTGTTTATTATCACCGGGCTCCTTACTGCGTTTGTGCTGGGCCAATAACAGATTTACGTAAGCCTCTTTCGCCTGATCGTAGCGATGCCCATTATCACAAGACCAACTGTGCTCAAGCAAACTCAAAGGCAACTGACAAGAAGGGCAAATCCACATGTTAAATACTCAAAAAAAGGGGACTGTAACCGAGTAGGATCCCTCGGGGCTCAATTAATGATCCACGGTTCAGACCGACGTGGATTACCTTGATGCATCACGGGTGTGATTGCCGCCTTACTCTTGCTCAATAAAGTGAGTGCCCCAGCCGTCGTAATGCACTTTATGCTTAGCGGCAATGGCTAGTAGTTTATCAGTATCTGCATTGATCACGGCTGTTTCTAAGGGCCGTTCAACCACCGCATCACAACAAAATACGGTACCGCCATCGTCCAACGTTAGCTCTTCGGCGTCGCCCACCTCAAAGCCTGCTTTAAATGCGTCTACAGCGGCTTTTTCCAAGGCATCAAAATTAGCACTGGCTAAGTGATATTCAATGGTATGCGCCTGGGAACTGTCACTGCCATCCTCGATCAGGGCTTCAACAGTTTCCTGGTTAAATTCATACCATTCGGTTTGAGTAGCGTCGACTTGACTCATCTGGGACTCCTTAATAATTAATTGTTGCGGAGTTTATCCTGCTCTTTGCGCAAGTTCACGGTCTAATTGCGCTATTTTGTGCTGCATTTTTTGATGAAAGTGCTCAGCATTTTCCTTGATGCTCTTATTTTGGTCCAAGGCTTCTGGCGCAGCGACGTCTATTAACAAGGTGCCATTGTTCCAGCGATTCAACTTTATTTTGTTATGTGAGTTACTGGCGCAGATGGTCACCAGGGGCTCATTTGTCGACTGAGCAATTCGAAAGGCGCCTGATTTGAATGGTAATAAACCACGGCCATAACTTCGCGTCCCTTCGGGAAAAAACCACACAGATAAGCTCCTATTACGAATTTTATCCACAGCACCTTGTAAGGTATCCAGGGCACGACCGGAGTGCTTACGGTCAATCATAATATTGCCGGACAACCAGTAAACCCAGCCAAATACAGGGATCCACTTTAGGCTCTTCTTTCCTACCGTCACCGTACCTTTTTGTACCGCTGCACAAATGGTGAGTAAATCATAACTATTTTGATGATTGGCAATAAACACAAAGGGTCCGCCACTTTTGGCGCTTTCGGCAATGCGCAATTCAAGTTTCAAGCCTAAAAGGTGTGTCACGGAGCTATACAACATACCGGCCGCATGCACATTATCCCGATGAAACGGTCGTAAAAGGCAGATCCCTATGAGCAGCAGATTAATCAGTAGAAAATAGAAAAAAATAGTTATAATGCGTAAAAGCGCTAGCACGTTTGTTCTCAGTTCCAGTTTTTGGCCGCTGAGTATATACCCAAACCACCTAAAAATGTATATTTCAGACCTATGTACCGCGCCCAATTCGGGGACAATTAATGCGGGAACGGCTATTCCATTTTATGTTCAGGATGACAAGGAGGTTACTGAGCGAGCAAATTAATGGAACGAAGAAGTGAGTGCCCTGTGGCAATTTCGAACGGGGGGTTTAAAAACACCTTATACCCCGTTACCTGCTCTCCACATAGAACACTATGCGTTCAAATGGTTGCCTGGCCTAAGGTATTTTTAACACCCGCTGAAATACGGCTCTTCGGGTGGTTTGGGTATATACCCACATCACTGACCAAGTCTGATTTGTAATGAATAATTGCCCTTGTCAGTTAATAATGTGAATTAAAACCGTAATTGGCCGATACGGGTAAGAAGTCAATAAGCGTAATCAAACACTCCCTAAGGCAACTAACACTATGCAAACCTTCAAACATGAAGATCTGGATGAAGACATTCTTTCGGATCTTTTGGAAGAAATAAACGAACGATACGAAGCAAGCGAGCTGACGCTTATTGAACTGGAATTAAAACCACAAGACAATGAACTACAACGTTCGTTATTTCGTTCGATTCATACCATTAAGGGAGATTTGGGGCTGGTCAGTTTTACCCCGATGATCCCCCTATTGCAACATGTTGAAGATCTCCTTGATTTTCTTCGCAAGGGGCAAATCACCTATACAAGTAACATGAGTGATCTGGTGTTGTTGACCATGGATAGAGTCAAAATATTTGTTGAAAGTTGTATTACGAATGGCCAGGCAGAATATGACCAAGAACTGTTTAATCATCTCGTCACGCAAATTGCCAGGATCTCGCCAGATAACAATAAACAACACGAGAAATTATTAACTGAAGCGGTGCTATTACTCGATCCTCACTTAGATATCAGCACAACAGACGAAGCGAGCCGGGCAAGTGACTCAGCGCCCACTATGCCACCAACCCTGGGCAACACCGGAATTCCAAAAGACATCAGTAGCGAAAAACGCTCTGACATTATATTTTTTCGGGAGTTAATGAAACCTATCGAAAAGCGCTCCGTGTATTGGGAGGGCAGAGGCGATCGCATTGCAAAATTGGCAGCTTACCTGAATAAGTTAGCCGGCGGTGTGATTGATGAAGATCAACTTGCAGTTGCCTGTTATATGCATGATTTTGGTATGGCCTTCATGCCAATCAAAATATTACACAAACACAGTGCCTTATCAGAAATTGAATTTAATTTGATGTGCTCCCATGTGTATAAAAGCGCCCGTTTATTAGAACATCTCAGCCAGTGGAATGAAGCCCGCAAAATGGTTATGCAGCACCACGAGAGGATAGATGGCACGGGTTACCCTTTGGGTATAAAAGAGGCTGATATCTGCGAGGGAGCGAAGCTTTTAGCGATATTGGATACGTTTGATGCCATCACTCACGCCCGTGCTCACAAAAGTCACTTAATGCGCCCAAAGAAAAAAGCCGTGATTGAAATTAATCAAATGCTTGAAGGCCAGTTTTGTAAAAAATGGATGAAAATATTCAATCAGGGAATGACAGCATTACTGACGAGGTAATCAGCGAATATAAGCGCTACATATTGAACTCTTTCAGTTTTCGGGTCAGTGTATTTCTGCCCCAACCTAATCGTTTGGCTGCATCCTGTTTATGCCCATGGGTAAACTGTAAGGCTCGCTCAAGCAGAATACGCTCAAAAGTCAGTAAGGCTTCGTCAAGTATGTTGTTGTGTCCGGCCCGTAATTGGGTATCGGCCCACCCTGCTAGCAGCACTTGCCAGTCACCGCTTTTCCCACCTAGGACCGTTGACAAGGGTTGTTGGTGAATCTCCGGTGGTAAATCGTGGGGAAGCACTTCCTGACCACTGGCCATAACCGTTAACCAGCGACAGACATTTTCCAGTTGTCTCACATTGCCCGGCCAGGGCAGTTGACTGAGTATTTTCTTAGTTTCCGTACTGAGATTTTTGATCTCAACTCCCAATTCAATCGCTGCTTTTTGTAAGAAGTGACTGGCGAGTATGGGTATATCTTCACGTCGTTCC
Source organism: Paraglaciecola sp. (assembly GCA_047618055.1). GTDB lineage: Bacteria > Pseudomonadota > Gammaproteobacteria > Enterobacterales > Alteromonadaceae > Paraglaciecola. The sequence goes on from JBLHIW010000009.1 coordinate 23,449, forward strand.
GTCAGACTAGGAATATGAATACGAATAACATTTAAGCGATGGAATAAATCTTCGCGAAACTTGCCGTCTGCCACCCGTTGTTCCAGATTTTGATGGGTCGCGGCAATGATCCGCACATCTACGGCAACCGGATTGTGTCCGCCGACCCGATAAAACTGACCATCAGCCAATACGCGTAGCAGGCGCGTTTGCACATTCATGGGCATATCACCTATTTCGTCTAAAAACAGGGTGCCGCCGTCAGCTTGCTCAAAACGTCCCTGGCGGGCATTTTGTGCCCCGGTAAAGGCGCCTTTTTCATGACCAAATAGTTCCGACTCGATTAAGTCCCCAGGGATAGCCGCCATATTCAGAGCAATAAAGGTCTGTTTTGCCCTTGGGCTATGACGATGTAACGCTTGAGCGACCAACTCTTTTCCGGTACCAGACTGGCCATTAATCAATACACTGATACTGGAACGAGATAAGCGCCCCACGGCCCTAAACACTTCCTGCATCGCCGGCGCCTCGCCAATAATTTCAGCAGTATTGACTAAAAGTGGTGGCTGAATGCTTTTAGTTTGCTCACGTACGTGACTCAGGGCCCGGCGTACTAGCGTGACAGCTTCATCAATATCAAAGGGTTTAGGTAAGTATTCAAATGCGCCACTTTGATAGGCGTTCACGGCACTATCAAGATCAGAATGGGCGGTCATAATGATCACGGGGATATCAGGAAAACGTTTATGCACCTCGCCTAGCAGCACCATACCATCCATTTGCGGCATGCGAATATCAGAAATAATCACTTCTGGTGGCTGATCCGTTTGCAGCTGCAATAACAAATCTTCCGGGTTATCAAAACTGAAGCAGGGAATATTCGCGGCCTGCAGGGCTTTTTGCAACACCCAACGAATAGAGCTATCGTCATCGACTATCCATACTGACTCTGCACTCATCAATCTGCTTCCTTTTTATCAATCGGTAAATATAGGGTAAATTCCGTGTGCCCCGGCCAACTCTCAACTTCTATTTTTCCCCGGTGATGGTCAATTAAGGTTTGAGCAATTGATAGGCCCAGCCCCGTCCCTTGTTTTTTGCCCGTCACCATGGGATAAAAAAGAGTGTCTTTTAGCGCAGTTGGCACACCAGGGCCATTATCAATGACTTGAATTTTAACGCACAGTGGAAACCGGACGCCGTGAATAGTGACCCGGCGTTCGATGCGCGTGATGATTTTAATTTCACTATGAGTCTGTTTATGCTCGGTTAATACCTGCACCGCATTACGCACAATATTCAAGGTGGCTTGCTGCAACATATCCTGATCAAAGTGCATATCTGGAATGCTGGGGTCATAATCCCGAACGATGGCGATATCGTGACTCAGGTCTAAACTGACCAGGGTACACACTTTTTCCAGAACCTGATGGATATTGTGCCACTGAAAATTAGGCCTGGAATTCGGTCCAAGCAAACGATCGACCAGGTTAGTTAAGCGATCTGACTGCTCGATGATCATGCAGGTGAATTCTCTTAATTCCATCGATGGCAGCTTTTTTTCTAATAATTGCGCCGCGCCTCTTATGCCCCCTAATGGGTTTTTTATTTCATGGGCAAGGCCGCGAATTAACTCTCGTGCCGCCTGTTGTTGTGCCCATTGCTGAGTCTCCTGACTGATCCTTTTTTGCTGTTCGATCAACCGGATCTCCAGCAACAGATGTAAACCATCGGTGTTATTGAGGCAGGTTACGGTAACGTCAGCCTGAGTATGCCTGCCATCGCTAAAAATCAGCTGTACATCGCTATCAGAATAGCCCTCACCATGCTGCATACTGAGCTTAAATCGCATGAAATTGAGACTGGAGTGGGTGATAAGCTGATCAATCGAGCAGCCAAGCAACAAGTTCGAGCTGCGCTCCAACATAGCCTGCGCAGCGTGGTTAGCTTGCCTTACATATAGCTCCCCATCCAACAAAATGACTGCTGTTGAAAGATTATCAAGCACGTTATCTGGTTTCATCGTTAAATACATGGGTCCAATATATATAAGCACCGCACTGGTGCATTAGGGTAAATATCTGCTCATATCTGATGCAAAGTAGTTACATGATTACTCATTCCCTTTGAACAGAGCCGAGGCCTTGTGCAGATAGACAGTCTGCATATCACTTAATGCAAGGACCTTGCCTGAGTTATCCATAAAGCGAACTTGAACAGAATATTCACCTCTGTGCATACCTTCCAGCCGAAATGTGCCACTCGTTTGGGAGGAGTGCAACACACCATTGAGCATGAGCTGATACTGTCCCGGCACGTTCGGAGTAATGTTAACAAGCACATTCATCTCCCCATTATTACTGCGCATGGTTTGTTCCGGGGTCGGGGAAATAATGTTTAGCTGATACGGTATCTGAGCTTGTTTAAGGATTTTTACGGTTTTGTTTATTTTTGCTTGTGGCAGGACTAACGCCGGCATGACGACGCTATTGCCGGAGGCTAAATCAACTCTGACTGCTCCCTCGCTTGGCACATCGCTGAACGTTATAGAGCCATCTTGATTAACTTTTTTATAAACAACCGTCGCACAAAGACTCATGCTCAACAGCAGAAAAATAACACCCATGATCTTCATAAGACTCTCCCAGATTCAAATCGTAGTGTAACCATATTCCCCATAAAAAAAAGCCCGCGGTGGCGGGCTTGGTCTTACTTTCAATATTTTCAGCAGATATATACCCTAAATCATTGGAACTGCATGACGGGTATAAGCGGTGCTAGCAGCTGTAATACATATCAAACTCGACGGGGTGAGTTGACATATTCAAGGTCTGCACTTCGCCATTTTTAAGGGCGATATAAGCATCAATCATATCGTCAGACATGACACCACCCTCGGTTAAGAAGTCACGGTCAGCATCCAGAGCGGCCAATGCCTGCTCAAGAGAGCTGGCAACCGTTGGGATTTCAGCCGCTTCTTCCGCAGGAAGATCATAGAGATCTTTATCCATTGCATCGCCAGGGTGAATTTTATTTTTGATCCCGTCAAGACCTGCCATCAGCATTGCGGTGAAGGCTAAGTAAGGGTTAGCCGTTGGGTCAGGGAAACGTACTTCAATACGACGAGCTTTTACACTGCTTACGTGAGGAATACGAATAGAGGCTGAACGGTTACGAGCAGAATAAGCCAACATGACTGGTGCTTCAAAGCCCGGTACTAAACGCTTGTATGAGTTAGTTGATGCGTTGGCAAAGGCGTTAATAGCACGTGCGTGCTTAATAATCCCGCCAATATAATAAAGGGCATCCTCAGACATACCGGCGTATTTGTCACCGGCGAAGGTGTTCACACCATCTTTAGTGATTGACATGTGACAGTGCATACCAGAACCATTATCGCCAACCAAAGGTTTCGGCATAAAGGTGGCCGTTTGACCATAGGCATGGGCTACGTTGTGAACCACATATTTATATATTTGGATCTCATCGGCCTTTTTGACCAGGGTATTGAACAAACAGGCAATTTCGTTTTGGCCTGCGGTAGCCACCTCGTGGTGATGAGCTTCAACAGTTAAACCCATTTCTTCCATCACCATACACATCGCGGCGCGAATATCGTGGGCTGAGTCTACGGGTGGTACGGGGAAATAACCGCCTTTCACACCAGGGCGATGAGCCATGTTACCGTCTGTGTACTCTGTACCAGAGTTCCATTTGGCTTCATGGGCTTCAATTTTATAGAACGAACCAGACATGTCAGAATGAAAACGAACATCATCAAACAGGAAGAATTCAGGCTCGGGTCCGAACAAGACTTTGTCGCCAATGCCCGTTGAGGTCAAATAAGCTTCGGCACGTCTGGCGACAGAACGAGGATCACGATCATAGCCCTGCATGCTCATAGGGTCGAGAATGTCGCAACGAATATTAATTTGCGTCTCTTCAGCAAAAGGGTCAAGTACGGCGGTTTCCGGGTCAGGCATGAGGATCATATCTGACTCATTAATGCCTTTCCAACCCGCGATGGATGAACCATCAAACATTTTGCCTTCTTCAAAAAACTCTTCATTCACCTGGTGAGTGGGTATAGAAACATGTTGTTCCTTACCTATGGTGTCGGTAAAGCGTAAATCGACAAACTTCGCTTCACTTTCGTTGATAAGGTCTAAAGCCTTTTGTACTGACATAGTGTCCTCCGATTAATAGATATAAATAATGTGTAACTTGATCAATATAGAATATATGACTTAGGTAGTGTTCTAGCGATAATCATGCCACAAAGCACAATTGGATTTTTGCCTTTAATAGCTGAATTTCGAACGTTCATCCGTTTCACCGCACTTGGCGTTGCACCATTATGGCGCCAATACGCACTATATTGGTGCGCATTGTTTCGTGTTGCACCATGAAAAACCCGTATGGCTATTTACCTAAACACCTAATTATCCCTTAAAGGCTATTTGTTATTCGCTAAACGCAGGATAAAACTGTACAATCCGCGCCCTATTAAATTCAGTTAATGGCGGAGCATTCCGTCACCACAGAGAAATGACCATGAGCGTATCGCAAACCTCGACCGACAATTTGAGGAACATAGCAATTATTGCCCACGTTGACCACGGCAAAACTACTCTTGTTGATAAACTTTTACAGCAGTCTGGCACACTTGAAAGCCGAGGTGAAGCTGAAGAGCGTGTCATGGACTCAAATGACATAGAAAAAGAGCGTGGCATCACCATACTTGCTAAAAATACTGCGATCAAATGGAACGATTACCGCATTAATATAGTAGACACCCCTGGACACGCTGATTTTGGTGGCGAAGTTGAACGGGTTATGTCGATGGTTGATTCAGTGCTTCTGCTCGTAGATGCCCAGGAAGGACCTATGCCACAAACACGTTTTGTGACGCAAAAAGCCTTTGCCCAGGGTTTAAAGCCGATTGTGGTTATCAATAAGATTGATAAGCCCGGCGCTCGTCCAGATTGGGTAATAGATCAAGTCTTTGATTTGTTTGATAACCTGGGTGCCACTGACGAGCAACTGGATTTCCAGGTTGTGTATGCCTCTGCGCTAAATGGTTGGGCATCAAACGATGCCGATCAAGTCAGTGAAGATATGACACCTTTGTTTGAAACTATCATTAAGCATGTGGACGCGCCCCCCTCTGATTCAGAAGGTGCCTTTCAAATGCAGATATCCCAGTTAGACTACAACTCTTACGTGGGCGTAATCGGCGTGGGTCGTGTTACCCGTGGTACAATCAAATCAAACCAGCCAGTCACGATAGTCGGTGCCGACGGCAAGAGCCGTAACGGTAAACTGGGACAGGTACTCGGTTATATGGGTCTGGACAGAAACGAAATAGAAAGTGCCAGTGCCGGCGACATTATCGCAATAACCGGTTTAGGTGAGCTGAAAATTTCTGACACGGTCTGTGATGTAAACAAGGTTGAAGCTTTACCTCCTCTATCTGTTGATGAGCCGACTGTAACCATGACCTTTCAGGTCAATACCTCTCCTTTCTGCGGAAAAGAAGGTAAATACGTTACCACGCGTAATATCATGGAGCGCCTGCAATCAGAATTAGTCCACAACGTGGCACTACGTGTTGACGAGACCCCTGATCCGGACAAATTTCGTGTTTCCGGACGTGGTGAATTGCACTTGGGTATCTTGATTGAGAACATGCGCCGTGAAGGTTTCGAATTGGCCGTATCTCGTCCTGAAGTGATTTTGCGTGAAGTGGACGGAAACTTACAAGAACCCTTTGAAACGGTGACCATTGACTGTGAAGCAGAGCATCAAGGCTCGGTCATGGAGCAAATCGGTTTACGTAAAGGTGAACTGACGAATATGTCTCCGGATGGTAAAGGCCGTATTCGTTTGGACTTCATCATTCCTAGCCGTGGTTTAATTGGTTTTCAAACCGACTTTATGACCATGACGTCTGGTTCTGGTTTGCTTTATCATACCTTCGATCATTATGGCCCCCACAAAGGCGGTAATATTGGTCAGCGTAAAAATGGTGTATTGGTTGCCAATGCAACCGGTAAGGCCTTAACCAATGCCATCTTTAACTTACAAGAGCGTGGTCGTATGTTTATCGGACATGGAGCTGAAGTGTATGAAGGTATGCTTATCGGTATCCACACCCGTGAAAACGACCTCACTGTTAACGCGCTAAAAGGCAAGCAGCTCACTAACGTACGCTCCTCTGGTACCGACGAAGCCCAAACCCTTGTGCCGCCCATCGTCATGTCGCTGGAACAAGCACTGGAGTTTATCGATAACGATGAACTGGTTGAAGTCACCCCCCTTAGCATTCGTCTTCGTAAGAAACTACTGACCGAAAACGACCGCAAGCGGGCTGGACGTAGCAAAGAATAGTCATTTAGACTAGACAAAAAAACCGGCTTAACTTATACAGTTAAGCCGGTTTTTTTATGTGTTTAATCGCCAGTATACTCATTGTAAGGTGTCTAAAATGACAAAAATTGATTGTTCCGAGCTAGATAATGTCAATCGGGAGTACTCTCCCAGTAGTTGTATTGATGATATTAATGTTTATATTGAGCAATATATTCAACTCAGTAAACATGCCAAAAGTCATGCTATTGAACACAATGCATTGCATCAAGATATCCAATACGGTGAGGGTAAAACACAAAGCCTTGATCTCTATCTGCCCATTAGCCAATCGCAAAATAAATTAATGGTCTATATCCATGGCGGTTATTGGCAAGCACTAAGTAAGGAAGAATCGTCTTTTGCCGCTACCCATTTTCAGCAACAAGGTTTTCATTTTGCGGTAATAGATTACACCCTTGCACCCGATGCCAGCATTAGCGATATTGTTGAAGAAAATCGCAATGCTATTGCCTGGTTATATAAAAATGCGTCTCAATTTGGCTATAAGCCACAAGAGATATACGTCAGTGGAAGTTCAGCAGGGGCTCACCTGGCTATGATGATGTTACAAACTAATTGGTCTCAATACATAAGGGGCTGCCATAAAAACATCATTAAAGGAGTCTGTGCCGTTAGTGGCATTTATGATCTTCAACCTTTATTACCCACTTACGTTAACGACGCATTATCAATGGATTTGAGCGAGGCCAGGGCAAATAGTCCTATTTTGCACAGTTTACCCAAGCCCTGCCCCGTCATCATTGCCTTTGGTGACAATGAAACCAACGCGTTTAAACAACAAAGTAAAATAATGCGCGATAAACTATGTAGTGCCGGATTCGATGTACAACTTGCAGAAATTAAAGGCCGCAATCATTTTGATGTCATTATTGATCTTGGCGACCAATCTAGCTGGCTATCCCAACAAACCCTCGAATTGATGAACTCAGCAGATTGAGTAATCCAATAAGCTTACTCATTTGAATATTGCTTAAGCACGGTGGTTAGCAACTGAGCAGTTTTTACCACATTACTGTCTTTGAGGTAGACCAAATGCCAGTATATTTTTAAGCCATCGTCACCAATCGGTATGGTCTTAATGGTTCCGTCTGCCATATAGGGTAAAATAAGCTGCTTAGACATGATCGTTATCCCCATATTAACCTTAACCAATTCAACGATCGCTTCATTAAACCCTACCTGCACAACTTTATAGGGCAATACATTGTGGGGTTTAAAAAACAGCTCATATTCCCGGTCTTTTTCTGGCACAGTAGAGTTAGTAATATAGGTTTCACTGGCAAAATCCTCAGCACTCATAAAAAGCTGTTGGGCTTTTTTATGT